>DATARB010000356.1:0-41799 GCA_036264375.1 Pseudolabrys sp. | reverse complement strand
GGCCTTTTTCACGATGTGCTGTTTTGGGTGGGAACCCCTGCTGCGTCGAAGCGTTGGTGCGCGCATTCCATCGATGAACGGAGGCAACCATGATGAAGCTCAAGGTTCTGACGTTGGCGTTCGCAGCGACCGCTCTTGGTTCATTCGGCGCCGCAGCGCAGACGACCGTGATCGAGGATCGCGGGCCGCCGGCCGTTGTCGTCGAGCCGCAACAGCCGCCCGTGGTGATCGAGCGTGCGCCCTCGTCCTCGACGACGACGGTCGAACGCGGTGGATTCCTCGGCACCGAAAAGAAAACGACGACCGAGACGCTCGGTACTGGCCCGAACGGCGATTGCGCGACGCGCACCGTTCGCAGGGAAGATCTGGGCGGCGAACGGACGGTGAGCAGGACGGATTGTCAGTGATCTGCATGTGAAGTGATCGGCAAGTGATTGGGTAAAAGAAAAGGCCGCCTCGGTGAGGCGGCCTTTTTTGTTGGGTTTGTGTCCCGGATGCGGCGCAGCACGAGCGTTAGCGAAGTGATGCGACGCTGATCCGGGACCCCGGTTCAATGATAAAAAGCGGGGTCCCGGGTCTGCAGCGCATCATTTCATGCTGCGCTGCGCCCGGGACACGGAGTCAGAACTACGCCGCCTTCTTCTCCAGGTCGGCCTTCCATTGGCCGAGCGCGGCAAGGCCGTTCATCTTTGCGCGATGCGCAAAGGCGCGCTGGCCCGCGGCGACGTTCTCCGCCTTGCCGCTCCACGCCTTCTGCGGTGCGGCTTGCAGCGCGCGGCCGTAGGAGAATGTGAGCGCCCAGGGCAGGCCACCGATCTTGTTCATCGCATCGAGATGCGCCGTCGCCTCTTCGTCCGACTGGCCGCCGGAGAGGAAGGCGATGCCCGGCACTGCGCCCGGCACGCACTCTTTGAGCATCTTCACGGTCTTCTCGGCGACTTCCTCGACGGAAGCCTTCTTCGCGCTCTTTTTGCCTGGCACCGCCATGTTCGGCTTGAGCACGATGCCTTCGAGCGCGACGCGGTTATAGAAGAGCTGCTGGAAGGTCTCCTTCAGCGCCCAGGTCGTGACCTCAAAGCAGCGGTCGATGTCGTGCGCGCCGTCCATCAGCACTTCCGGCTCGACGATCGGCACGATCTGCGCTTGCTGGCACAGCGCCGCGTAGCGCGCGAGCGCGTGCGCGTTGGCGAGGATACAGGTGTAGCTCGGAATGCCTTGGCCGATATCGATCACAGCACGCCACTTCGCGAAGCGCGCGCCTTGATCGTAATATTTCTTCAGCCGCTCTGCGAGCTTGTCGAGGCCGACGGTGATGAGTTCGCCCGGGCAGTTGGGGAGCGCCTGGGTGCCTTCGTCCACCTTGATGCCGGGGATCGAGCCGGCCTTCTTGATGATGTCGACCAGCGGCGTGCCGTCCTTGGCCTTCTGCCAGATCGTCTCATCATAAAGGATGACACCGGAGATGTTATTCTTCATCGGCTCGGCGGTGCGGAACATCATCTCGCGGTAGTCGCGGCGGCTGTCTTCGGTCGACTCGACGCCGATGGCGTCGAAGCGCTTTTTGATGGTGCCGGACGACTCGTCCGCCGCCAGGATTCCCTTGCCGGGCGCGACCATGGCCTGCGCCACTTTGTTCAGTTCATCGAGATTCATCGTCATCCCTCCATCGCATCCGTTTGATCGAGCAGGTCTCACCGGACTAATGGCGTCCCTATGAGACCGTGTTCTGACATCCCCCCGGCATCGTTCATTCTCGCGGCTATTTTACGCGCAACACCTCGACCCCGGGCAAGGCCTTGCCTTCGAGCCATTCGAGGAAGGCGCCGCCCGCCGTCGAAACATAGGTGAACCGGTCGACGACGCCCGCGACATTGAGCGCGGCGACGGTGTCGCCGCCGCCGGCGACGGTCACGAGCTTGCCGCTCTGCGTGAGTTCCGCGGCGGCTTCGGCGATCTCGACGGTGCCATTGTCGAACGGTTCCATCTCGAAGGCGCCGAAGGGGCCGTTCCACACCAGCGTCTTCGAGCGCGCGAGCACGGAGACGACCTGTTCGACGCTCTTCGGGCCGATATCGAGAATCATGTCGTTTTCTCCGACGTCGTCGATGTCGATGGCGCGCGACGGCGCATGCGCCTCGAATTTTTCGGCGACGACGGCGTCGACGGGTAGCAGGATAGTGCGCTTGGCGGCCTTAGCCTCGTCCATGATCTTCTGCGCGGTGTCGAGGAGGTCACGCTCAACAAGGGATCTCCCGACGCGTTTATTGAGTGCGAGCAAGAATGTGTTCGCCATGGCGCCGCCGATGATCAGCGTATCGACCTTGGTGAGCAGGTTGCCGAGCAGATCGAGCTTGGTGGAGATCTTGGCGCCGCCGACGATCGCCGCCACCGGACGCTCCGGCTTGTCGAGCACCTTCGCGAAGGCCTCGAGTTCGGCTTGCAGCGTGCGCCCGGCGTAAGCGGGGAGGAAATGCGCGAGGCCTTCGGTCGAGGCATGCGCGCGATGCGACACCGAGAAGGCGTCGTTCACCCAGATGTCGCCGAGGCGCGCGAGCGCGGCGGTGAAGCCCTGCTCGTTCTTCTCTTCGCCCGGATAGAAGCGCGTGTTCTCCAGGCAGATGATCTCGCCGGCCTTCATCTCGGCGACGGCGCGCTCGGCCACGTCGCCGATGCAATCGTCGACGAAGCGCACCGGCCGCTTAATGATGTGCGCGACTTCAGCGGCGACAGGCTTGAGCGATTGCGATGGATCGCGGCCCTTTGGACGGCCGAAATGCGAGAGCAGGATCACCTTGGCGCCCTTGTCGGCGATCTCGGTGATCGACGGCGCCATCCGCTCGATGCGGGTGGCGTCGGTGACGACGCCGTTCTCGTAAGGAACGTTGAGGTCCACGCGCACGAGGACGCGCTTGCCCTTCACGTCTACGTGGTCGAGCGTCTTGAAAGCACCCATCGTGGCCCCCGCCGCGCCGCTAGAGCAACTTTCCCATCGCGACGGCGGTATCCGACATGCGGTTGGAGAAGCCCCACTCGTTGTCGTACCAGGACATCACCCGCACAAATGTGCCGTCCATGACCTTGGTCTGGTCCATGTGGAAAATCGAGGAGTGCGGATCGTGGTTGAAGTCGAGTGAGACGTTGGGGTCGTTGGTGTAGGCGAGGATGTTCTTGAGCTGCTGCTCGGCCGCGCGCTTGATCGCGCCGTTCACTTCATCCTTGCTGGTCGCCTTCTTGGCGACGAACTTGAAATCGATCACGGAGACGTTGGGCGTCGGCACGCGGATGGAAACGCCGTCGAGCTTGCCATTGAGCTCGGGCAGAACAAGTCCGACCGCCTTGGCGGCGCCGGTCGAGGTCGGGATCATGTTCAGCGCGGCGGCGCGGGCGCGGTAAAGGTCCTTGTGATAGGTGTCGAGCGTCGGCTGATCGCCGGTGTAGGAGTGGATCGTCGTCATGAAGCCCTTGTCGATGCCGACGGCATCGTTGAGCACCTTGGCGACCGGCGCGAGGCAGTTGGTGGTGCAGGAGGCGTTGGAGACGATCTTATGGTCCTTGGTCAGCTTGTCGTGGTTGACGCCGTAGACCACGGTCAAGTCGGCGCCTTCGGCGGGAGCCGAGACCAGCACGCGCTTGGCGCCAGCGGTGAGATGCGCCGAGGCCTTTTCCTTCGCGGTGAACAACCCGGTGCATTCCAGCGCGATGTCGATGCCGAGATCCTTCCACGGCAGCTTCGAGGGATCGCGCTCGGCGGTGACCTTGATGGCGCCGTTGCCGAGGCTGATGGTGTCGCCCTTGACGGTGACTTCGCCGGGGAAGCGGCCGTGCACGCTGTCGTAGCGCAAGAGGTGGGCATTGGTCTCGACCGGCCCGAGATCGTTGACGGCGATGACCTCGATGTCCTTGCGGCCGCTTTCGGCGATGGCGCGCAGGATGTTGCGGCCGATGCGGCCAAACCCGTTAATGGCGACGCGTACAGTCATTGTCTTCTCCCGACTCGTGCTCTCAGCTGCCGGCCCCCCAGGCCCCAAATGCAGCGGGTTCACTCTACGGCGGGGCAAGCAGGGTCCCGCGCCACTATAGTCCGCAGTCCATACAATATCGCCCGCTCTTGCGGGCGAATGGCAGTTATGCCGATATCACTTAATTCCAAGCTTGCTTAATGCTGCACCGGCTACCGCCTCGGCAGTAATTCCGAATTTCTGATATAGTTCCTTGAAAGGCGCGCTGGCGCCGAAGCCGGTCATGCCGATGAAAGTCCCATCGGAACCGATGATTGCGTCCCAGCCCTGACGCACGGCGGCTTCGACACCAATGTTCACGCGGGCGTTGCCGATGATGGCGCGGCGCACGTCGTCCGGCTGCTCCATGAACAGTTCGAAACAGGGCACCGAGACCACGCGCGCGGCGACGCCGCGCTCGGCGAGCAGCTTGGCGCCATCGACCGCGATGGCGACTTCGGACCCGGTGGCGAAGATCGAGACGTCGGCTTTGCCGTCGGGGCCGGCGATCTCGTAAGCGCCCTGGGCGCAAATGTTGTCGGTGTCGAGTCGGTCGCGCAGTTGCGGGAGGTTCTGGCGTGTGAGCGCCAGCACGCTTGGCCGGTCCTTGGCCTCAAGTGCGAGTTGCCAGCACTCGACCGTCTCCACCGCGTCGCAGGGACGGAACACGAGCAAATTCGGGATTGCGCGCAACGCGGCCAGATGTTCGACCGGCTGATGCGTCGGGCCGTCCTCGCCGAGACCGATGGAGTCGTGCGTCATCACATGGATCACGCGCGTGCCCATCAGCGCCGCGAGGCGGATCGACGGGCGGGCATAGTCGGAGAAGACCAGGAACGTGCCGGAGTAGGGGATGACGCCGCCATGCAGCGCCATGCCGTTCATGGCGGCGGCCATGCCGTGCTCGCGGATCCCGTAATGGATGAAGCGGCCGGCGTAGTCCGAGGCCGAAAGCGCCTTCATCGTTTTGGTGCGGGTGTTGTTGGAGCCGGTGAGATCGGCGGAGCCGCCGACCATCTCCGGCACCGCCGGCACCAGCGTCTCCAGCGCGAACTCGGACGAGGAGCGCGTGGCGATGTTCTTCGGTGTGCCAGCGAGGCTTTCCTTGACCGCGCGCACCGCGCCATCGAGCGATTGCGTGGGAAGGTCGCCGCGCATGCGGCGCTCGAACTCGGCGCGCTGCGCCGCTTCGAGGCCGGCGAGGCGCTTGGTCCAGTCGGCGTGCACCTCCTTCGAGCGCGCACCGGCGGTTCGCCAGGCCGAGAGAACGTCGGCGGGGATTTCGAACGGCGCGTGGCTCCAGCCGAGCTTTTCGCGTGCGCCCTTGATCTCGTCGGCGCCGAGCGCCGAACCGTGCGCGGAAGACTTGCCGGCCTTGGTCGGCGCGCCGTAGCCGATGGTGGTCTTGCAGGCGATCAGCACGGGCTTGTCGGACGATTGCGCCTTCTCCAGCGCAGCAGCAATCGCCTGGGGATCGTGACCGTCCACGCGCGAGGCGGCCCAGCCGGCAGCCTCGAAGCGCTTCACCTGATCGACGCTGTCGGACAACGACAGGGCGCCGTCGATGGAGATGCCGTTGTCGTCGAACAGCACGATCAGCCGGTTGAGCTTGAGATGGCCCGCGAGCGCGATGGCTTCCTGGCTGACGCCCTCCATCAGGTCGCCGTCGGAGGCGAGCACATAGGTCTTGTGATCGACGATGCCGCCGAACTCCGCGGCGAGATGCCGTTCGGCGATGGCCATGCCGACGGCGCTCGCAAGCCCCTGCCCGAGCGGGCCGGTGGTGGTCTCGATGCCCTTGGTGACGAAGTTTTCCGGATGACCCGGCGTCAGCGAGCCGGATTGGCGGAAGCGCTTGAGCTCATCCAGCGTCATCTGCTCGTAGCCGGTGAGATAGAGCAGCGCGTAGATCAGCATCGAGCCGTGGCCGGCCGAGAGCACGAAGCGGTCGCGGTCGGGCCAGGCCGGATCGGCCGGATCGAACTTCAGATATTGGGTGAACAGGACGGTGGCTACATCGGCAGCCCCCATCGGCAGGCCGGGATGACCCGAATTTGCCTGCTCAACGGCGTCCATTGCCAGCGCGCGGATGGCGTTGGCCATGGCCGAATGGGTAACCGAAGCGGTTGCGGCTGATGGCGCACGGCGGTCGTTTTGCGCTACGGCGGCCGTCATCGAGGCTGGTGCAGTCATGGAAAATGCCTGTTATGCGAGGGCTGCTTAGCATGTGAGCCACTTGAGTCAATGTGACGCCGGTAGCCGCGCGCCGTCATGCACAGGGGCACGCAAAAGACTTGGATAGAAGCGGGCGCGCACGTTGACGGCGGCGTAGCGCAGCACGTAAGCTTCTTGCCCTAAACATTTGCCACCGCAAGAGTTTTCCCGGGCGGAGCGGAGCAATGTCGGAGCAGAGCGCAATCGATGCCGCGGTGAAACGTCTGGCGCTCGCGCTCGACGCGCTGGATGCAGCGGTCGAGCGGCGGACCGATGCTGACCGCAGCGAGGACGCGCTTGCGGCACAAGTGCAGTCCTTGGGGCTCGACCGCACCAAGCTCGCCGCCGCGCTCGACGGCGAAACGGCGCGGTCGCGCAAGCTGGAGGCGACCAACCGGGAGATCGCCGAACGGCTGGATAGCGCG
The DNA here is from genome assembly GCA_036264375.1 of Pseudolabrys sp. GTDB lineage: Bacteria > Pseudomonadota > Alphaproteobacteria > Rhizobiales > Xanthobacteraceae > Pseudolabrys. Next base: position 35,162 of record DATARB010000356.1, on the reverse strand, counting down.
ATCGCGAGCATCCAGTCGGTGCTGCGCACGCACGACTAGACGACGAGGTGAGCCATGACGCAGGTCAGCGCAACGATTTCCGGACGCCAATTCCGTCTCGCCTGCGAGGATGGGCAGGAAGAGCATTTGCAGGCGCTGGCGCACAACATCGATCAGCGCATCATCGACCTGCGCGCCAAGTTCGGCGAGATCGGGGATACGCGGCTCACCGTGATGGCGGCGCTGATGGTGGCCGACGATCTGTCGGAGGCCGAGCGCAGGATCCGCCAACTCGAGGATGAGATTGCGGGCCTGCAGGATGCGCGCAATGTTGCCGCCGACCGTGCCAAGGCCGCGACGAATGCCGTGCTCGGCGCGTTCAACTCGGCCGCGGAGCGCATCGAAGGCATCACGCGCAAGCTCAATCAGACCGTCCCCCCCGGGAACGGCGTGGCGATCGGGTAATACTTTGTTGTCATCCCGGGTCTCGCTTCGCTCGCCCGGCACGACAGCAACAAAGGTGGCGCTTCTCTCCCATAACCACTACATTGGCCGGGCGGGGCTGCGAGGTGCGACGGAGACACATTCCCCGGGGCCTTACGATCCCAACGGGAGCTGTCCCTGGCCGAGCTCGTGGGTTCGGTCATATGGCGCCCACCTACTTATGTAGGTTCCCGGGATCACGCTCTGACGGCCATTGTGGCTCCGCACTTTCTTTTCCCAGAGCATTGCGCTTCAGTCGTCATGGCCGGACTTGTTCCGGCCATCCACGCCTTGCTTGCTGAGGCGCTGGTAGAAGAACGTGGATGCCCGGGACAAGCCCGGGCATGACGGAGCGAGTGGTGACATCGCCGGACACAATAGTCTCAGATCACAAAACCCAAGTGCGCACCGAAGCCCTGGCGCTGCGCGATGCATTGCCGGCGGAGGCGCGAGCGGCGGCGGCCGAGGCCATCGCAGCGCGGCCGTTTCCGATTGCCGTGCCGCGAGGTGCGATCGTCTCCGGCTTCATGCCGCTCAAGAGCGAGATCAATCCGCTGCCACTGCTGCGTCAGCTCGCCGATGCGGGGGCGAGGCTGGCGCTGCCCTGCATCGCGGGCCGCGGCAAGCCGCTGATCATGCGCGCCTACGCCTTCGGGGATGAGTTCGCGCGCGGTCAGTGGGGCATTCGCGAGCCTCTGCCGAGCGCGGCGGAGATCGACCCCGACATCGTGATCGTGCCGCTCGCCGCCTTCGACAAGACCGGTAACCGCATCGGCTATGGGGCCGGCTACTACGATATGACCATCAATGCTTTGCGCGCGAAGAAGACGATTACCACCATCGGCATCGCCTTCGCGGCGCAGCAATTTCCCGCCGTTCCCGCCACGGAACGCGACGAGCGGCTCGATCTCGTGCTAACGGAAAAAGAGACGTTCGATTTTCGTGGATATTGAAGGCATGCGCATTTTCTTCATTGGCGACGTGGTCGGCCGTGCGGGCCGCACGCTGATCACCGAAAACCTGCCCAAGCTCATTGCCAAGTGGGCGCTCGACCTGGTCGTGGTCAACGGCGAGAACGCGGCCGGCGGCTTCGGCATCACCGAGACCATCTACCACGATTTCATCGACGCCGGCGCCGATGCGATCACGCTCGGCAATCACGCCTGGGACCAGCGCGAGGCGCTGGTGTTCATCGAGCGCGCACCGCGCCTGATCCGTCCGGTAAACTATCCGGCCGGCACGCCGGGCCGCGGCGCGGCGCTCGTCGACACCAAGAACGGCAAGCGCGCGCTGGTCATCAATGCGATGGGGCGTGTGTTCATGGATGCGCTCGACGATCCCTTCGCTGCAGTCGAACGCGAACTCGCGGCCTGTCCCTTGAAGCTCGCGGCGGACGCGATCGTCATCGATCTGCACGGCGAGGCGACCAGCGAGAAGCAGGCGATGGGCTATTTCGTCGACGGACGCGCCAGCATGCTGGTCGGAACGCATACGCATGTGCCGACGGCGGACTATCGGCTCTTGCCCGGGCGCACGGCCTTCATGTCGGATGTCGGCATGACGGGGGACTTCGACTCCGTCATCGGCATGGTGAAGGACGAGCCGCTCAGCCGTTTCCTGCGCAAGGTGCCGGGCTCGAAGTTCGAGGCGGCGGTGGGGCCGGCGACTTTGTGCGGTATTGCGGTGGAGACTGACGACGCGACCGGCCTTGCGCGCAAGGTCAGCGCCGTACGGCTCGGCGGTCTGCTGGACGAGGCACGGCCAAGTTTCTGGGAGTAGGGCGGCTGCCGCGTCAGCGCCGACCTCTCCACCGTCATGCCCGGCCTTGTGCCGGGCATCTCGCTTAGAAAGGCACGGCGTCCCTGAGCGGATGGCCGGGACAAGCCCGGCCATGACAACTCACATCTGTTGACCCCGACTCCCCGCAATGATTCCGTAGAGACAATGATTCGCCGGGGTGTGCATCGGTCCGGCATCGCGCACGCAGCACGGCTTGCATGGGACTCCACGTCAATACCAATCTCGCGCTCGAGCTTCCGGTCGAACTCGCTCGGCCGTTGCAGGCGCCCGCGCGCGATGCGCGCGCCGAACTCGCCGCCCAATTCATCCCGGCCGGCGCGCGCGTGCTGGACTTGAGCCGCGCCAAGACGCTCGAACGTTACCTACCGAACGGCTGCTCCTACCGTAGCGTGGCGACGAACAAGAACAGCACCGGCGAGTTTCCGACGCAGGCGGCGGCGCAATCCGACATCATCGTCATGCTCGGCGCGCTCGAACATGTCGCCGATCTCGAGAGCCTGTTCACGCATCTGCGCTTTGCCCGCCACGATGTGATCCTGAGTTATCACGCGACTGACCTGGCGCGGGACGGCGACCGGGCCGCGCGCGGCTTTGTCAATGCTTTGAGCTTCTACGATCTCACGCTGCTGTTCGATCGTTACGGCTTCCGTATCGGCTGCACCGCGCCGATCGACCAAACACAGATGCTCATGCGGCTGACGCCGGCTGAACGGTTCAAGTCGCTTCCCCCGTGCAGTGTGGCGGTGGTGTCCGACAGCGACGGCAGCGATTTCGGCGGACGGCTCGGCCTCGCCATGATCAATGCGCTGCTGCCGGGCGAGGCGGAGGTGCATCATTTGACCTTCCGCACGCTCAACGAGGCGCGCGAAGCCTATGACCTCGTCGTGCTCGGCACGGGCAACAGCCTGTTGCAGCCGCTGATGAGCGACGCACTGCTGAACGTCGCCGAACGCGGCAAGGCGGCGATCGGCATCTTCGGCACGCAGTACCGTGAACTGCTGCCCCGGCCGGTGATCGACCGTCTGCTCGACCGGCTCGATGTCTGGTACGCGCGCAACGAAGACGACGTGCTGATGTACGGCCGCGGGCGCACCAATGTCGTGCACCTCGGCGACTGGCTGATCGAGCAGTTCCCGCTCGTGCGCGCCACCGCCGACGAGCCGCTGGAGATCGGCGGCGAGATGGGCGAGCTCGCGCTCGACCGCGCCATCCAGACCATCCAGACGCACCGGCAGGTCTACTCCTCGCGGCTGGCGCCGTTCCTCTGCGCGCTCACGGCGGCCGATTACGCCGCCTATGCCGAGGCGCCGGTAGCCACCATGCCGGACATGCGCTCGGGCACGTTCCGCAGCCTGCTGATCGACGTGTTCGGCCGCAGCTATCCGGAGAAGCAGTTCTTCATGGTCGATCGCGATGCGGTCGCCCGCTACAAGGCGCGCGTGCACCGCAATGTGGCCGAGCTCCGGTTGCGGGTGGAGATGGCGCTGGCGAACGTGGCGGTGGCTTCCATTTGAGGTCATTCCGGGGCCGCCGCTTCGCGGCGTCCCCGAACGACCGAGAGAGTTTATTTTCCCGCGCGGCCGGCTTATATAGCCGGCGGCAGCAGCCCTTCCATCAACCCGAAACAACAGCAGTCGTCGGTCATGGCCGGTCATTCCCAATTCAAGAACATCATGCACCGCAAGGGGAAGCAGGACAAAGTCCGCTCCAAGGTGTTCGGCAAGCTGGCGCGCGAAATCACGGTGTCGGCCAAGCTCGGCCTGCCCGATCCGGCCTTCAACCCGCGCCTGCGTGCGGCCATCCTTGCCGCCCGCGCCGAGAACATGCCGAAGGACAATATCGAGCGCGCCATCAAGAAGGCGTCGGGCAGCGATACCGAGAGCTACGACGAGATCCGTTACGAGGGCTATGCGCCCGGCGGCGTCGCGGTGATCGTGGAGGCGCTGACCGACAACCGCAACCGGACGGCCGGCGAGGTGCGCTCAATCTTCACCAAGGCCGGCGGCAACCTGGCGGAAACGGGTGCGGTCTCCTTCATGTTCGACCATATCGGCGTGGTGGAGTTCGACGCCAAGGTGGCGAGCACCGACGCCATGCTGGAAGCCGCGATCGATGCTGGCGCCGAGGACGTCTCCTCGACCGAAGACGGCCACCAGGTCTTCACCACCACCGACACCCTGCGCGATGTGAGCAAGGCGCTCGAGGCCAAATTCGGCGAGCCGCGCAAGGCAGCGCTGCTGTGGAAGCCGCAAAACACCATCGCGCTGGACGACGAGGCCGGCGAGAAGGTGCTCAAGCTGATCGAGACGCTCGATGACAGCGAGGACGTACAGAACGTCTATGCCAATTTCGAGGTCTCCGATGCGCTCGTGCAGAAGATGAGCGCCTGACCTTGTCCCCGGCGCAGCGCAGCGCCGAGCAGTGAGCCGCTCGTTCCCGCGAAAGCTGGGACCCAACGCATATGCATTCACAGTCTGATGGCCCTGGATTCCCGCTTGCGCGGGAATGAGCGGAGCAGGCGGCGGCATCGAAGGTCCGGCAGCCGATGTGTCCGCCGTCACGAAAACCGGTGCATTTCCATTTCTTCGCTTGACGCCCGCGTGAAGCGGTTTAAGTCAAGTTTGTTTGCTGCGCGTTCGCGCGTAGCGTCGTTCAGGATGCGTTCAATCATGCCAAGCGATGGCCCTAGTCCCAAGCGCCTGCCTCTGACGGCAACCGTGGCCTGAACGCCCTAAGTGGCGCACGCCCGGTCGCCGCCAGCGGCCGGCCATGCAGGTGCGTCATGGATATTGAAGTCACCACAGCCGAGAAGCTCGATCCCGCCGTCCAAGCGCGCGAGATGTTGGCACACCACGTCGCCGACAACGTCGAGGCGCTCAACCACCTCGACAACGACGTCGCCGCGGCTGTCCTGGCGCAGCTTCCGGCCGAGCGGGCGGTCGAAATCCTCGATCAGCCGGAGCTCGACTTCGCCCCCGACCTGGTCGAATTGCTCCCGCCGGACCAGGCGAGCCGCCTGCTCGCCGCCATGTCGGCCGACCGTGCCGCGGATATCTTCCGGCAGCTTCACGATCCCGAGCGCGGGGAGTTGCTCGACCGCCTCGATCCGGAGACGCGCGCCTCGATCGACCGGCTGCTGGTCTATCCGCCCAACACGGCGGGCAGCATCATGACGACGGAGTTCGTGAGCGTCCCGTCGACCTGGACTGTGGCGCAGACGCTGCAACACATCCGCAAGGTGGAGCGTACGCGGGAGACCGTCTACGCCATCTACGTGCTCGATCCGACGACGCGGCGGTTGGTGCAGATGGTGCCGCTGCGGCGGCTGATTGCGGCGGAGCCGGATGCAACAATTTTGTCGGCGGCGCGGGCGCACGCGCCGATCACGGTCTCGCCTCTCACCGATCAGGAAGACGTTGGGCGGCTGTTCCGCAAATACGACCTCCTGGCGGTGCCGGTGGTGGATAATGTCGGCCACGTGCTCGGCATCGTCACCGTCGACGACGCGATCGACGCGATGCTGCAGGAGAGCAGCGAGGACGTGCAGAAGTTCGGCGGTATGGAGGCGATCGCGGAACCCTACATGCAGATCGGCTTCGGCCAAATGCTGCGCAAGCGCGCCGGCTGGCTGTGCGCGCTGTTCCTGAGCGAGATGCTGACCGCCAGCGCCATGCAGCACTTCGAGTCGGAGTTGGAAAAGGCGCTGGTCCTCACGCTGTTCATCCCGCTGATCATGAGCTCGGGCGGCAACTCCGGCTCGCAGGCCACCTCACTGCTGATCCGCTCGCTCGCCTTGCAGGAATTGAAGCTCTCCGACTGGTGGCGTGTGGCGCTGCGCGAACTGCCGACGGGCATCGTGCTCGGCGCCATCCTCGGCGTCATCGGCATCGTGCGCATCACGGTGTGGCAGCGGTTCGGCCTCTTCGATTATGGCGAGCACTGGATCCTGGTCGCACTGACGGTCGGCACGGCACTCGTCGGCATTGTCACGTTTGGTTCGCTCGCCGGCTCGATGCTGCCGTTCATCCTGCAACGTCTCGGCTTCGATCCGGCGAGCGCGTCGGCGCCTTTCGTGGCGACGCTTGTCGACGTCACCGGGCTCGTAATCTATTTCAGCGTCGCCTTGGCGATCCTGTCGGGCACGCTGCTATGACACCGCGAACAGTGCCAGCGCAGCGACGGCAACGCCGAGGCCGATGCGCTTTCGCGTATCGAGCCTCTCGTTGAACATCACCGCGCCCAGGAGCGCGGTGAACACGAAGCTCATCTGCGCCACCGGCACCAGCACGCTCGCCGGCCCGCGCGCGAGCCCGTAGACCAGCAGCACGAAGGCGACCACCAGCGCGATGGCCGCGAAGGGCGCGTAGCGCCAGGCGCGCGGCGGCACCTTGTAGCCGCGGTCGCCGATCAGCGCGAGCGCCGTCGCCAGCGACGTGAAGGTCCAGGCCTGCGCCGAGACCAGCGTCTCCGGCAGCGCGCCGTGCTGCAATCCCACTTTGTGGAAGAAACTGGTGAGCGCCATCGCGACGGTCGCGATCAACACCTGCGCCAGCGAGCGGAGGTTTTGTCCCTTGGCGCTCGCGGACGGTTCGGACAGCAGCAGCCACACGGCGAGCAGCGCGCAGGCGAGCGCGGCGAGTTTGAGCGCGGTTACCGTCTCGCCCAGCAGAATGATCGCCAGAGCGGCGGTGATGGTGAAGTTCAGCCGGAAGATCGTCGCATTGGTGCTCACTGCGCCGGTCTTCAGACTGGCGAGGAAGTTGCGCACGGCGATGAGCAGGAACAGCCCGGCAAGCGCCCCCCACAGCGCCGAGAGATGCGGATGCAGCGTGCCGGTCAGCCACGCGTAGAGCGTGACCGTGGGGCAGAACACGAAACCCTGCAGCATCGCGAAATGTCGGGCCTCGACGCCGTTCGCCGCCGCGCGCTTGTAGATGAGGTCGGCCGCCCCGAAGCAGACCATGGCGGCGAGGGCGAAGCCGATACCGGGTGTCATGGACGTCTGCGTGCACAAACTGGTCTCGCCGGATCGGCCAGACCGGGGAACCGTCTCTCTCCTAGCAGGTGGCGTAGCCGGGCGGTATCCCGGCCGGACCGCGTTCTGGCCCACCGGGGCGTTTTGGGGCTATCAACGGGGTCCAATGAGAGACCCGATTCGCATCCTCGGCATCGATCCGGGGCTTCGCCGCACCGGCTGGGGCCTGATCGAAAGCGACGGCAACCGGCTGATCCACGTGGCCTGCGGCTCGGTGCACACCAACGACCGCGCCGCGCTCGGCGTGCGGCTGGTGACGATCCACGACGGGCTGATCGCGGTGATCGAGCGCTATCAGCCGCACGAGGCGGCTGTGGAAAACACTTTCGTCAACACCAATGCGGCGGCGACGCTCAAGCTCGGCCAGGCGCGCGGCATCGCCATGCTGGTGCCGGCCAAGGCGGGATTGAGCGTTGCGGAATACGCGCCGAATTTGGTGAAGAAGACCATCGTCGGCGCCGGGCACGGCGAGAAGGCGCAGATCCGCATGATGATCGGCGTGCTGCTGCCGAAGGCCGATCCGCAAAGCGAGGACGCGGCCGACGCGCTGGCAATCGCCATCTGCCACGCGCATCACCGGCAGAGTCTGGCGATGAAGGCGGCGCTGCTGCATCGAACGGCGGGGGGGTGAAGGCAATGGCGCGGGCAAAAAAACGGCAACGCAAACCCGACTACAGGGTGACGTGGTTTCTGTATGCGCTGAGTGCGCTCGCGTTTGGGTTTGGCGCCTGGGGCGCGTTTAACGGTGCACAGACGCTGAAATGGCCGCGCGCGGCGGCGGAGATCGTCGACGCCAATTTGACCTACCACGAGCAGAAAACGCGCGACGTCCAGCGGCCGGACCACTGGAACACGTTCGCCGTCCATTATCTCTATAGCGTCGACGGCAAAACCTATCTCGGCGGCGGCATCGAGCCCTACGACTTCAACATGCAGAATTCCGCGGGCGCAGCGAAAATGGCGGACACCTACAAGGCCGGCGCGACCGTTCAAATTGCCTACGATCCGAAAAATCCGGCGGAGGCTTATCTCATTCCGGGGCCGAGCTCGATGTCGCTGATGCTGCTCGGTCTCGGCGCGGCCTTCGTCCTTTTTGGCTTGCTCGCGCGGCGCATGATCCGCCTCGGGCCTGGTTCGGACGACGACGAAGCCGGCGGCACCAAAAAGACAAAGCCGGTGCGCAAACCGGTCGAACTCGATCCGGACATCGCGTCCTTCTATCCCAAACCGGGAGCGCAGCCGCAGCCATGATCGGCAAGCTCAAAGGCGTCATCGACAGCTACGGCGAGGACTACGTCATCCTCGACGTGAACGGCGTCGGCTATCAGGTGCACTGCTCGGCGCGCACGCTGCAGGCGCTGCCCGCCCCAAGCGAGGCTGCCACGCTGTCGATTGAAACTTATGTGCGCGAGGACCAGATCAAATTGTTCGGCTTCGCCAGCGACGCAGAGCGCGAATGGTTCCGCCTGTTGCAGACGGTGCAGGGCGTCGGCGCCAAGGTGGCGCTCTCGGTGCTCGGCACGTTGAAAGTGTCGGAACTCGCCGACGCGGTAGCGATGCGCGACAAGGCGATTGTCGCGCGGACGCCCGGTGTCGGGCCGAAGGTCGCCGAACGGATTGTCACGGAGTTGAAGGATAAGGTGCCGGCGCTGACCAATCTCGATCCCGCGGTGGTGCATCTCGCCGGCGCGCTGGACGAGAAGCGTGCGCCGAAGCCGGTGGCCGATGCCGTGTCGGCCTTGGTCAATCTCGGCTACGGTCAGCCGCAGGCGGCCGCAGCGATTGCCGCCGCCGCGCGCAACGCGGGCGAGGGGGCGGATACGGCGACATTGATCCGCCAGGGCCTGAAGGAACTGGCGAAATGAGGACTGGTACGCGTACATGACGACGAAGCTGAGCGAAAAGGACAAGGAACTGATCACGGCTGCGACCGCGGCGATCAAATCGCGTTACCGCGTTGACTGGCAGGAGGTGGGCGCGGCCATGCGCACGCGCGACGGCCGCGTGGTGACCGGCGTCAACCTCGACGCTTACGTGGGACGTGGCGCGGTCTGCGCCGAAGCGATCGCCATCGGCACCGCACTCACCGACAAGGGCGACAATGGCATCGAGACTATCGTCGCCGTGCGCCATCCCAAGCCCGGCGAGAAGGGCGAGATCATGGTGGTGTCGCCCTGCGGCACCTGCCGCGAGCTGATCCACGATTACGATCCCAAAGCGCGCGTGATCGTGCCGAACGGGAAGGTGGGACCGACGGTGACGACCATCGGCGAGTTGCTGCCGAACAAGTATCGGCGGGGGATGGATTAGATGATTTGTCCAGCGCCTCCCGCGAGCACGGCCTTCTTATCCCTCCCCCGCAACCGAACTCGGGTTTACCCGAGTTCGGCAGCTTTAAATGGCCGAAGTCGGAAACATCCGACTGCGGCTCGGGGGAGGGTGGCCGCCGAAGGCGGCGGGTGGGGGCGATTGCAAAGTGACCCCACCCCCGGCGCTTCGCGCCGGACCCTCCCCTTTCAGGGGAGGGATAAGAGGCGCCCATGACCACCGCACCCCGCCGCCTCGTCACGGCCGACAAGCGCGAGGACGACGTCGACGCGAGCTTGCGTCCGCAGCGGTTGGCGGACTTCATCGGCCAGGAGAAGGCGCGCGCGAACCTGTCGGTCTTCATCGAGGCGGCGCGCGCGCGCAACGAAGCGCTCGACCACGTGCTGTTCGTCGGCCCGCCGGGCCTCGGAAAAACGACTCTGGCGCAGATCGTGTCGCGCGAGCTCGGCGTGAACTTCCGTTCCACGTCGGGCCCGGTGATCGCCAAAGCCGGCGATCTTGCGGCACTGCTCACCAATCTCGAGCCGCGCGACGTTTTGTTCATCGACGAGATCCACCGGCTCAATCCCGCGGTTGAAGAGATCCTCTATCCGGCGATGGAGGACTTCCAACTCGATCTCATCATCGGCGAAGGGCCGGCGGCGCGTTCGGTGAAGATCGATCTCGCCCCCTTCACGCTGGTCGGCGCGACGACGCGCGCGGGGCTGCTCACCAATCCGTTGCGCGATCGTTTCGGCATTCCGATCCGCCTGAACTTCTACACCGAAGCCGAGCTGGAGCTGATCGTGTCGCGCGGCGCGCGCGTGCTCGGCATCGGTATGACGCCGGACGGCGCCAATGAGATCGCGCGGCGCGCGCGCGGCACGCCGCGCATCGCCGGGCGCCTGCTGCGCCGCGTGCGCGACTTTGCGCATGTGGACGGCGCTGCGCAGATCGACCGCAGAATTGCCGACAGCGCGTTGTCCGCGCTCGAAGTGGATGCCGCCGGCCTTGACGCCATGGACCGGCGCTATCTCTCGACAATCGCGCTCAACTATGGCGGCGGCCCTGTCGGCGTCGAGACGATTGCTGCCGCGCTGTCGGAACCGCGCGACGCCATCGAGGACATCATCGAGCCGTATCTGATCCAGAAGGGCTTCATCCAGCGTACGCCGCGCGGGCGGCTGCTGACGTCCGCCGCCTTCAGGCACCTCGGCCTCGCCGAGCCGAAACGCGATCCGGCGCAGTTCGGGTTGTTCGGCGGGGATGAGGAAACCGATTAAAGCGACGGGAATTATGGTAGTATGTCGCCTATGAAAACATTCACCGAACGGGCCGCTGAGGCCCTCGACCTTCTCCCCGAAGAAATGCGGGAACCTGCTGTCGCTTATATCTTCGAGCAGGCGGAAAAATATCGTGTGCTGAAACAAGAGATAGACAAGGGCTTGGCCGATATCGACGCGGGCCGCGTTCGCGAGTGGGACTTTGCGGATTTCCTGCGAAGGGCAAAGCTGGACGAGCCCGAATCTCCGGTCAAATGAAGATCGTCTTCTCCGAAGAAGCAGATTCGGACTTATTGCACATTCTCACTTATCTCTCGGAGCGAAACCGGGATGCAGCGGTCGCACTGTCGGTTCTTTTCAATGCAAAAATGGAAAGTCTGGTTCACTTCCCATTTATCGGTAGGGATCGTTCGATACTGGGTCGCGGACTCCGAAGTGTCGTGGTCGAGAATTATGTTGTGTTTTATCGTGTGGAGAGGGATCGCACCCTGATCGTTCGCGTGCTTGATGGACGTCGAGACATCGACGCGGAGTTCGAACGATGAATGGAAACCCCCTCGACGGCGAGATCCGTGACGGCAAGCACCATCAGCTGGTGCGCGTCTATTACGAGGACACGGATTTTTCCGGCATCGTCTATCATGCGAACTATCTGCGCTTCATGGAGCGCGGGCGCACCAATTACCTGCGCCTGATCGGCGCCGATCATCGCGCGCTGTTCGAGCAGGCCGCGGCGGAAGCGCCGGGCTTCGCTTTCGTCGTGCGGCACATGACGCTCGACTTCAGGAAGCCGGCGCATATGGACGATCTGTTGGAGGTCGTCACCACGCCGAAGGAGGTGAAGGGCGCCTCCGTCATGCTGCACCAGCAGGTCAGACGCGGCGAGGATCTGCTGGTGGAGGCCCATGTGCAGGTCGCGTTCGTCTCGGGCGGCCGCGCGCGGCCGATCCCCAAGCCGCTGCGCATCGCGATGAAGGCGGATCAGGAAGCGGGTGGCGATCCCGTGCCGGCGGCATAATGTAAAGCGCCGAGGCGGACCGATGCTTTGGTTCCGCAAGCTGCGAGGTGCTTATCATGACCCATGAGACAGCAGTGCGCGCCTTTGCGCTGTTTGACACGGCCCTCGGTGTTGCCGGCATCGTTTGGACCGATCGCGGCGTTGCCGGCGTACAGCTTCCCGGCGCGGACCGCGCCGCGACACAGGCGAGCCTCTTGCGCCGCTTCGCCGGTGCGGAAGAGGCAGAGCCCACCGCCGATATTCGCACGGCAATGGATGGCATCATCGCGCTCTTGCGCGGCGAGGCGCGCGATCTGAGCGATGTCGTCATCGACGATGAGGACACACCCGCTTTCAACAAGCGCGTCTATGCCGTCGCGCGCAAGATCGCGCCGGGCCAGACGCTCACCTACGGCGACATCGCCGAACGGCTCGGAAACAAATCGCTGGCGCGTGCCGTCGGGCAGGCGCTCGGCGAGAACCCTTGCCCGCTGGTGATGCCGTGCCATCGCGTGCTCGCCGCGGGCGGCAAGACCGGCGGCTTCTCGGCCAGCGGCGGCGTGGTCACTAAGCTTCGCCTTTTGACCATCGAAGGCGCGCAGCCGAACGGGCCGACGCTGTTCGATCATCTGCCGCTCGAAACACGGCGCCGCCGGCACGGTTGACGCACGCTTAGTGCCGGGCGCTCAAATCCAGTCCTCGTGTTCCTCGTAACGGGTCGGGAACATGTTGATGTATTGCACAAGGCGCGGACGCGTGCCGGCGTTCGGGCTGCTGCCGTGCGGCAGCGCTTGATGCCAGATAATGAGATCGCCGGCGCGTCCGCCAATCGGTATCGAGCCGAGCGCATGCAGATCCTGGCGTCGCGGGTCGGCCCCAGGCGGGAGGCTTTTCAGCCAGTCTTCGCCCCAGCGATGAAAGCCTGGCACCAGCGTGAAGGCGCCTTGCTCAGGCGGCGTGTCGGTCAGATAGAGGATGCCTTGCGTGCCGAACAACAGCGGCATTTTCACGCTGGCGTCCCAATGCAAATCGGGCCCCGGAAATGGAAAGTCCGGACGTTCGGGTTCGTTGAAGCCGACGCGATCGGTGGTGACCCAGAGGTCGGCGGTGCCCCAGAGTTGAGCGAAGGCTTTGTGAATGCGCGGCGAACGGCGGTTCGCCGCGAATGCCGGGTGTTGGAAATATTGCACCATGATGCCGTGGTCGCGCCGCCGGTACCATGATTGCAGATCGCCGGCGCTGGCGCCGAGATGCGTCCAGACTGCCGCTGCGGCAGCGTCGCGTGTGCCGGCGGGGACGGCGTCGTGCAAGACGACGTAGCCGTGCTCGTGCCAGAAGGCGAGATCGTCCGTGGTGAGCACTGGCGTGCTGGCGTCCACCTCCGCAAGCCAATGCTTGATTGCATCGGGGTAGGGCGCTCCGGTGACCGCCGCATTGATGCGCGCGATCTGTGCCGGGTCGACACCGCCTGTGGTGGCGGCGATCCAGGGCTCGAAGTCCGCGAAGGTGGGCGCCTGTTGGCCGAGATAATCGAGCGTCTGCTCGACGCCGAGCCCGAGCGCATGGATGACGAGCGTGTCGAACTGCCGGTCGCGTTGCGCGGGGCGGCCGGAACCGCCGGCACGAGCCGCCATCATCCGCGACCACAGGCGCTTGAGATGGTAGATGCCGAGCGCCGAGGTCTCGGTGGTATCGGCCAGCGTCGGGACGGACCGTGTCGCACTGTCGAGAAGGGTCATAAGGCGGGACAATCAGTACGCGTTGTTCTGAATACTGAAATTATGGCGTGTGCATCGCCAAGGTCAACGTGCCGATCATCGACGCGGCCCCCGGACTCATGTAAACGCCCTTCACATGAAAGTTTTCGCATGACCTGGGGCAAAGGCGATGGGCCCCGCGGCTATCACCACGGCAACCTCAAGGAAGCCTTGGTGCGCGCCGCGCTCGAGCTGATCGCGGAGAAGGGGCCGGCCGGCTTCACCTTCGCCGACGCGGCGCGCTGGGCGGGGGTGAGCCCGGCGGCGCCCTATCGGCATTTCCGCGACCGCGATGCGCTAATCGCGGATGTCGCGCGGCGCGGCTTTGAGGAATTCACCGGCGTGCTGCAGGCGGCCTGGAACGATGGCCGCCCCGACGCAATGACCGCCCTCGACCGGCTCGGCAAGGCCTATCTCGATTTCGCCAAGCGCGAGCAGGCCTATTACTCGGCCATGTTCGAGGCTGGCGTTGCACCCGACAGCGACCCGCAATTGCGCGAGGCGGGCGAGCGCGCTTTCGGCGTGCTGCGCATGGCGGCAGAAAAGCTCGTGGCATTGATGCCGCCGCAGGGGCGGCCGCCGGCGCTGATGGTGGCGCTGCACATCTGGTCGGTGACGCACGGCATCGCCTCGCTGTTCGGCCGCGGCGATGCCGCAAGGCGCACGCTGCCGATGCCGCCGGAGGAACTCTTGGAGGCCGCCGTGCTGATTTATCTGCGCGGCCTCGGACTCGGGCCGGATGCGACAAGCGGCCGCAGCTGATTTCCTGAATTGTTATTCCGGGCCGCGTGCGCAGCACGCGAACCCGAAAACCAGCAACAACTGCTGAGTTTTCCCTGGATTTCTGGGTCGCTCGCTTCGCGGGCGCCCGAAATGACGGACTGGGGTCTCAGCGCGGCCGACGGCCCTAGCTTAATCAGCTTTCCTTGCTCCATCACCTTCCCCCGGACCCCGCCCTCCCTATGTGAAGGGTCTTGACATTGAGCTGTCATGACCCTATCCATGTAAATGTTATTTACATTCACGCGAGGCCGACAATGACCATCACGGCGAAGCTCGATGAATTCGGCAAACCCGCCTGGATCGCGCTGATCGTTCTGGGCTTCATGGCTTGGTGGCCGCTCGGTCTGGCGGTCCTCGCCTTCACAATAGGGAGCGGACGCATGGGATGCGGATATCACGGCGGCCAGGACCGCTGGCAGCACAAGATGGAGCGGATGCAGCGCAAGATGGATTGGATGCGCACGAGGATGAGCGGCAATCCGTGGACCGGCGGCAATCCGTGGAGCGGCGCCCCTTCGAGCGGCAACCGCGCCTTCGACGAATATCGCAGCGAAACCCTGAAGCGTCTGGAGGACGAGCAGCGCGAATTCCGTGAATTCCTTGAGCGCCTGCGCTTCGCGAAAGACAAGACCGAATTCGATCAGTTCATGGCCGAGCGCCGCAATCGTCCAGCCCCGGACGCCCCTTCGCCCCAGGGCTGACGGTTCTCCCCAAGCGAACTGCCATGCGAGGCCGCCCTTTCCCTTAAGGGCGGCCTTTGCTTTGCGGCGGTTCTTACCCTCCCCCTCCAGGGGGAGGTGAAGAGAGAACGCAGCGGGTCCTTCATCCAAACTGCCACCCGTGACACCCGCAGCCCGTTGACAGGCCCCCGCTAACCAGTCCTTAACCATAATCAGCGCTGTTACGGGTGCGGGCGCAGAGGTCCGGAAGGCGAAGTCCGCCGTCCGACGATTCTCTGTGCCGGTGAACTGAGCCCGCTTCCGCGCCCTAGTTTGGCCAAGTTTCGCGGGGATTCCGTGCGTTTGCCGGCGGTAGACACACGAGTTTTCGAGAAACTTCCGAGTTGGTCGAGCGCGTGAGCGAATTCGCCAGGCGCGCTCACGTGTTTGTCGCATTGTGCGCCGCGCCGGTTTGACCGACGAAGCCGGAGAGCGGAAAGGGACGTGCCCATGAATCCTGCCGATGTGGCACAATCGGCTTTGCCGCTGACGTCCTCCGACCTCTCACTCTTCACGCTGTTCTGGCACGCGCATTGGATCGTGAAGACGGTCATGCTCGGGCTTCTGGGCTGCTCGATCTGGGTCTGGGCCATCGCCATCGACAAGACGGTGCTGTTCGCGCGCACGCGTCGCGCCATGGACCGGTTCGAGCAGGCCTTCTGGTCGGGCGAGTCGCTGGAGGAGCTTTACCGCTCGCTCGCAGCGCGCCCCAATGATTCCATGGCGGCGCTGTTCGTGGCGGCGATGCGCGAATGGAAACGCAGTTTCGAGGGCGGGGCGAAGGCGATCGGCGGCTTGCAGATGCGCATCGACAAGGTGATGGAGGTTTCCATCTCCCGCGAGATCGAGCGGCTGGAACGGCGGCTTTTGGTGCTCGCGACGGTCGGCTCGGCCGGCCCCTTCGTCGGCCTGTTCGGCACCGTCTGGGGCATCATGACCAGCTTCCAATCCATTGCCGCGTCGAAGAATACCTCGCTGGCGGTGGTGGCCCCGGGCATCGCCGAGGCGCTGTTTGCGACCGCAATCGGCCTTGTCGCTGCCATACCGGCGACCATTTTCTATAACAAGTTCGCGTCCGAGGTGAATAAACAGGCCCAGCGGCTCGAAGGCTTCGCCGACGAGTTCTCCGCGATCCTGTCGCGCCAGATCGACGAGCGGGGGTAAGGGGACCATGGGAGCAGCCAACGCCGGCACGCCAGCGCTTGGAGGTGGCAAGCGACGCCACCGCCGCCGCGGCGTGATGGCCGAAATCAACGTGACGCCGATGGTCGACGTCATGCTGGTGTTGCTCATCATCTTCATGGTCTCGGCGCCGCTCTTGACCGTCGGCGTGCCGATCGATCTGCCGCAGACGCAGGCCAAGAGCCTCGATCAGGACAAGGAGCCGCTCACCATCTCGGTGAACGAGCAGGGAAAAGTCTATCTCCAGAACAGCGAAACCGATGTGGATGCATTGATCGCCAAACTCCAGGCGATCGCGCAGGCGCGCGGCGGTACCGAGGCGCGCATTTATGTGCGGGGCGACAAGAGCGTGAACTACGGCACGATGATGAAGGTGATGGGCCAGTTGTCCTCGGCCGGCTTTCATCGTGTAGCCTTGGTGACCGAATTCGAGCAGGGCTCGAAATAGATAGATGCAGATGAAGACCGCATCGGTGATCTCGACCGGGCTCCACGCGGCGGTGCTGGTGTGGGCGGTGGTCTCGTTCTCCGGCAAGACGCTGGAGGCGACGCCGATGGATTCGCTGCCCGTCGACATGATCAGCGAGAAGGACTTCACCCAGCTCACCAAGGGCTCCAAGGACGTGCCGAAAAGCGCGGCGACCAAGCCCCTGGTGGAGAAGATCGCCGACACGCAGAAGGTGGTCGAGGACACCAAGCCGAAGGTCTCCGACAAACCCGAGATCAAGGCCACCGCCGAGAAGCCTCCTGAGCAGCCGCCGACACCCGAGCCGAAGCCGGTGGAGAAGAAAGACAGCAAGCCGCCCGCTCCCGAGAAGCCGCCGGAGCAGATGGCGCAGGCCAAGGCCGATCCGATCGCCGACAAGCTGAAGAAAGACGAGAAGCAGGACTCGAAGGTCGAGGCCAAGGCGGAGGCCAAGCCGATCCCGCCGAAGAAGCCGCCGTTGAAGAAAGAACCGCAATTCGATCCGCGTAAGATTGCCGCGCTGCTCGACCAGCGCGATCCGCAGCGCAATGCCGCGACGGGCGCGGAGCTCAATCCGAACCCCTCGCTCGGCTCGGTCAAAGGCGAGGCCGCTCAGTTGTCGCAGTCGGAATTCGACGCGCTCTTGGCGCGCCTGCGGCAATGCTGGAATCCGCCCATCGGCGCAAGCAATTCCGACAGCCTCTTCGTCGTCTTCCGCGTCTTGTTCAAGCGTGACGGCTCGGTAATGCAGACACCCGTGCTGGTGCAGGGGCCTGCATCCCAGTTCGGGCCGGCGCTTGCGGAAAGTGCGAAGCGCGCGCTGCTTCAGTGCCAGCCTTACACGATGCTCAAGCCTGAGCATTACGAGGAGTGGCGGGACATGGAAATCAAATTCGACCCGCGCGAAATGCTCGGCGGCTGAAACACCAGCAACAAGAGTTATTGCATGAGTGACCTCAATCCATTTCGGACCATCGATTCTTTAGGTTTCACCCGCCGCCAGCTCATCGCCGGCGCGGGTCTGGGCGCGGGTGCTTTGGCGTTAGGGACGAAGCCGGCCGGCGCCGTGCTGCGGCTCGACATCACGCAGGGCAATCCGCAGCCGATGCCGATCGCGCTGCCCGACTTTCTCCCCGGAACGGCAGGCGAGGGGGATATCGCCCACAACGTCACCGGCGTCATTACCAATAACCTGCAGCGCAGCGGACTGTTCGCGCCGATCAATCCGCAGGCCTTCGTCGAGAAGATCAGCAACACTGACGCGGTGCCGCGCTTCGCCGACTGGCGCGTGATCAATGCGCAGGCGCTGGTCACCGGCCGCATGACGCGCCAGGGCGACGGCCGCCTCAAGGCTGAATTCCGTCTGTGGGACGTGTTCGCCGGCCAGCAGCTCGACGGCAAGCAGTACTTCACCACGCCGGACAACTGGCGCCGCATCGCGCACATCATCTCGGATGCGATCTACGAGCGCCTCACCGGCGAGAAGGGCTATTTCGACAGCCGCGTCGTGTTCGTGGACGAGACCGGGCCGAAGGAGCGGCGCGTCAAGCGCCTCGCCATCATGGATCAGGACGGCGCGGGCGTGCGCTATCTCACGCGTGGCGACGACCTCGTGCTGACGCCGCGTTTCAATCCCTCGACGCAAGAGATCACCTACATGTCCTACGGGCAGGGCGATCCGCGCGTCTATCTGCTCAACATCGAAACCGGCCAGCGTGAGACGGTCGGCAATTTCCCGGGCATGACCTTTGCCCCGCGGTTTTCGCCGGACGGCCAGCGCGTCATCATGAGCCTGCAACAGGGCGGCAACGCCAACCTGTTCGTGATGGATCTGCGCTCGAAGCAGACCACGCGCCTCACCGACACGCCGGCGATCGACACCTCGCCGTGCTATTCGCCGGACGGCTCGCAGATCTGCTTCGAGAGCGACCGCGGTGGCTCGCCGCAGATCTACGTCATGGCGGCCACCGGCGGCCAGGCCCAGCGCATCAGCTTCGGCGGCGGAAGCCACTCGACCCCGGTCTGGTCGCCGCGCGGCGACTACATCGCCTTCACCGGCCAGGCGCAGGGCATGTTCTCGATCGGCATCCTCAAGCCGGACGGCTCCGGCGAGCGCATCCTGACCCAGGGCTATCACAACGAGGGGCCGACCTTCGCGCCGAACGGGCGGGTGATCATGTTCTTCCGAGATTTGGGCGCCGGGGCCAATCTGTTCACGATTGATGTCACAGGGCGCAACGAATTGAAGGAACCAACTCCGAGTTTTGCGTCCGACCCGGCCTGGTCGCCGCTTCTGTCCTGATCCCGCCTTTATTTCACCGTTTCTTAACCATGAGGAATGGTTTACGGGGTTCGAGCGCCTTTAACTTAATCGAGCAAGGTTCCATCAAGGTTGATGGAACGTTCGCTTAACGAACGGGCTGCTAGACGAAGCGTATGCGCATGCTCCCGAATAGCCGCTACCGGTTCGGGCTCATCATGCAGGACGTATCCCCGGTTAGTGCGAGAATGGAGTCACCGGTATGATCGATATGAAGCAAATGCTACGCGGCGCTCGGCTGGCGGCGGTTCTCGCTGCGGCTCTTGCGATCTCGGCCTGCGCGAAGAACGCGGCCGACGATCCGCAGGCGAACGCGGCGGGCATGGCGACCCCGGGCAGCCAACAGGACTTTGTCGTCAATGTCGGCGACCGCGTGTTCTTCGAGACGGACTCGACGGATCTCACGCAGCAGGCGCGCGCCACGCTCGACAAGCAGGCCCAATGGCTGACCAACTATCCGCAATATTCGCAGTTCACTATCGAAGGCCACGCGGACGAGCGCGGCACGCGCGAATACAACATCGCCCTCGGCGCCCGGCGCGCCCAGACGGTGCGCGATTACCTTGTGTCGCGCGGCATCCAGGCCAACCGCATGCGCACGATCTCCTACGGCAAGGAGCGCCCGGTCGCGGTGTGTAACGACATCTCCTGCTGGTCGCAGAATCGCCGCGCGGTCACGGTGCTGGGCGTCAGCTCCTGATCCGACGAATGCTCGCTTGATCGGATGGATCGGGGCCGGCGCCGCCCCGATCCATTCATTTTTTTACATCTTGCAAATCCGCCCAATTCGCGGAACCCTCGCTGCACTCGCGGGCGGCGGGATGATGCACTGTGTCCCTCCCCCGGCCATTTTTTTCCGCGGGGGCGGTGGCCATGGGCGACTTACCGGCGTTCACTCGGGGAAGAGGCGCCGCGGCGGCATCCTGCCTGATGCTGGTCGCGCTCGCCGGCTGCGGCGAGAGCAATACCTACGTCGCTCCGCCGCCGCCGAAGGTGACGGTCGCAACGCCGGTCAAGAAGTCGGTCACGAAATTCCTCGAGGCGACCGGGACCACCGCGGCGGTGAACAGCGCCGACCTGGTCGCGCGTGTTCCCGGGTTCGTCCAGACCATCAATTACAAGGACGGCGACTTCGTGAAGAAGGGCACGCTGCTCTTCACGATCGAGCCGGAGTCCTACAATCTCAAATGGAAGCAGGCCCAGGCGGCGCAGGACAGCGCCAATGCCCTGCTGACCCAGGCACAGCTCCAGTACCAGCGGCAGTACGATCTTCGCCAAAGCAATACGAACACGCAGGCGCAGCTCGACGACGCCACTGCGAGCCGCGACAACGCCAAGGCCAACGTCAGTCAGGCCGACATCAACACCCAGCTTGCCAAGATCAATTACGGCTACACCAGCGTGACGGCGCCGTTCGACGGTGTGGTCACGGCCCGCACGGTCTCGATCGGCGATTACGTCGGCGCCAATTCGCAGCCGACGGTGCTGGCGAGCATCGTTGAGCTCGATCCGATCTATGTGAATTTCAGCGTCAACGAGCGCGACGTGCTGCTCATCCGCGCCGAGATGCGGCGCCGCGGGCTGACGCCGCAGGATTTGAAGAAGGTGCCGATCGATGTCGGCCTGCAGACCGAGCAGGGTTATCCGCACAGCGGCCTGCTCGACTACGTCTCGCCGACAATCGATTCCTCCACGGGCACTCTGGCGGTTCGCGGCATCTTCCAGAATGCCGACCGCGCGCTGCTGCCGGGCCTGTTCGTGCGCGTGCGCGTACCGACCGGCACACAGGACGATGCTCTGCTGGTGCCGGACGTCGCGCTCGGCAGCGACCAGAGCGGCCGTTACCTGCTCACCGTCAACAAGGACAACGTCGTCGAGCAGCGCACCATCGAGGCCGGTGCGCTCGACGGAACCATGCGCGTGATCGACAAGGGCATCGGTCCCGACGACCGCGTGATCGTCGCCGGGCTCTTGAGGGCGATTCCCGGACAGAAGGTCGACCCGCAGACGGTCACGGCTGCGGCAGCATCCTCCTCGGCCAAGAACTGACGGCCATGATTTCCAAACCTCGCCCCAGACTCCGCTCATTCCCGCCTAAGCGGGAATCCAGGGCCAAAACAGCAGAACTGGTTTTCCTGACTGGGTCCCCGTTTTCGCGGGGACGAGCGGGGGTTACATGATCTCGAAATTCTTCATCGAGCGGCCGGTCCTCGCCAACGTCATCGCGATTCTCATCATCGTCATCGGCCTGGTGGCGCTGATCGCGTTGCCCGTCGCGCAATATCCCGACGTCGTGCCGCCGACCGTGCAGGTGACCACGCGCTATCCCGGCGCCAGCGCCCGCACGGTCATCGACACGGTGGCGCTGCCGATCGAGCAGCAGGTCAACGGCGTGGAAGGCATGATCTACATGCAGTCTTATGCCGCCGCCGACGGCTCTTATACGCTGACGGTGACCTTCAAGATCGGCACCGATCTCAACTTCGCGCAGGTGCTGGTGCAGAACCGCGTGGCCGTTGCGCTCGCGTCGCTGCCGTCGGCGGTGCAGTCACAGGGCGTGACGGTCCAGAAGAAGTCGACTTCCATCCTTCAGATCGTGACGCTGACTTCGCCGGATAGTCGCTACGACAGTCTTTATCTCGCGAATTACGCCACCATCAGCCTCAAGGACGACATCTCGCGTCTGCCCGGCGTCGGCAATGTGACTGTGTTCGGCGCCGGCCAATACGCGATGCGTGTGTGGCTCGATCCGGAGAAGATGAAGGTGCGCGGATTGATCGTCCAGGACGTGATCAACGCGCTGCAGCAGCAGAACACGCAGGTGACGGCCGGGCAGATCGGCATGCCGCCGGGCCCGAGCACGGTGCCGTTCCAGTACACGCTCAATGTCGCCGGGCGGCTGGACGATCCCGAACAGTTCAACGACATCATCGTTAAGACCGGCACCTCCGGGCAGATCACGCGCGTGCGCGATGTCGGCCGTGTCGATCTCGGCGCGCAGACCTACGGACAGGTGTTCACCTACAACGGCAAGCCGGCCGCCGGTCTCGCCATCTTCCAGTCACCGGGCGCCAACGCGCTCAACGTGGCCGCGGAAGTCAAGCAGCGCATGACGGTGCTGGCGAAGGCGTTCCCGCAGGGACTCGTCTATGACGTTCCGTTCGACACCACCGTGTTCGTGAACGCCTCGATCCACGAGGTCTACAAGACACTGATCGAGGCCGGCATTTTGGTGCTCGTCGTGATCCTGGTGTTCCTCCAGGACTGGCGCGCCATGCTGGTGCCGGCAACAACCGTGCCGGTGACGATCATCGGCGCCTTCGCGGCCATGGCGGCGATGGGCTTCACGGTGAACTTCGCGACCTTGTTCGCCATCGTGCTGGCGATCGGCATCGTCGTCGACGACGCGATCATCGTGGTGGAGGGCGCCGCCCACAATATCGACCACGGCATGACCGGGCCGCAGGCCGCGATCGAGGCGATGAAGGTGCTGCTCGGGCCGATCATCGGCATCACGCTGGTGCTGCTGGCTGTGTTCCTGCCGGCGTCGTTCCTGCCGGGGCTGACCGGCCAGATGTATGCGCAATTCGCGCTGGTGATCGCGGCGACCGCGCTGATCAGCGCCGTCAACGCCGTGACGCTGAAACCAACGCAATGCGCGATGTGGCTGCGGCCGTCGGTGCCGATGGAACAGCGCAACGTCTTTTATCGCGGCTTCAACAAGGCCTACGAAAAGCTCGAGCACGGCTACACCGGCATGATGCGGCGGCTGGTCGGGCACGCGAACGTGATGGTGATCATCGCGCTGATCCTCACAGGCCTCGCGCTCTACGGCTTCTCGCGCATTCCGACCGGCTTCATCCCGATCGAGGACCAGGGCTACATGCTGGCGACGGTGCAGCTGCCGGACGGCGCTTCGCTGCCCCGCACGCAGGCCGTGCTCGACAAAGTGAGCAATCTCGCGAGCAAGACGCCGGGCGTCGACAAGGTCGTCACCATCGCCGGCGTCTCGCCGCTCGACAACAATTCCTCGCTCGCCAATGGCGGCGTCGCCTATATCATCCTCAAGGACTGGGATGTGCGCGGCAAGGAGCAGGGCCTCCTGCCGATGCTCAACAGCCTCAACCGCGCGCTCAGTGGCATCGAGGAGGCGACGGTGCGCGTCCTGCCGCCGCCGCCGATTCAGGGCATCGGTTTCGCCGCCGGGTTCACCATGCAAGTGCTGTTGCAGGACAACAGCCTCGACTTCACGAAACTTGCGGGTGTGGTCGACACCACGCTCGCCAATGCCAGCGCGCAATCGAGCCTTTCGCTGGTGCTGTCGTCGTTCCGCGCCAACGTGCCGCAATACACGATCAATGTGGATCGCGTGAAGGCGCAGACCATGCAGGTGACGGTCGACCAGATCTTCTCGGCGCTCGCCGGTTATCTGGGCTCGACCTACGTCAACCAGATCACCAAGTTCGGCCGCACCTTCCAGGTCTTCGTGCAGGCGGATTCGGATTTCCGGCTGCGCGTGGACGAGATCAACCGGCTCTATGTGCGCAACTCGGCAAACGAGATGATCCCGCTGGGCACGGTGGTGGATATCAAACCCGCCGTCGGTCCCTCGCTCATCAGCCTCTACAATCTCTATCCGTCGGCGACCATCATCGGCATGCCCGCGCGCGGCTTCTCCAGCGGCCAGTCCATGAACCTGATGGAGCAGGTGGCGCAGAAAACCTTCCCGCCGCATGTCGGCTATGAATGGTCGGCGATGTCCTACCAGGAGAAGCTGGTCGGCAATCAGATGTATCTTGTCTTCGCCATGGCGCTCTTGCTCGTCTACTTGGTGCTGTGCGGACAATACGAAAGCTGGTACCGGCCGATCGCGGTAATCTTCGCGGTGCCGATCTCGTTGCTTGGGCCGGTGGGCACGCTGCTCGCGCTGCGCATCGACAACAATCTCTATACGCAGATCGGCATCGTGCTCCTGATCGCGCTGTCGGCGAAGAACGCCATCCTGATCGTCGAATTCGCACGCGAGCTGCGCGAGGCGGGCAAGGGCATCGTCGAGGCGGCCGTCGAGGCGGCGCGCGCCCGCTTCCGGCCGATCCTGATGACATCCTTCGCCTTCATCCTCGGCGTGGTACCGCTGGTGCTGGCGAGCGGCGCCGGCGCCAATGCCCGCGCCTCTATCGGCATCACGGTGTTCACCGGCATGATCGCCTCGACTTGTCTGGCCGTGCTGTTCGTGCCGTCGTTCTTCGTGCTGGTGCAGGGCTTCGAGGAATGGCTGATCGCGCGCAAGGCTAAACGCCTGGCAGCGATGCCGGCCGAATAGGGGCTCCCCGGCGGCGCGGATTTTGAGCGCGCGGATGCGGCCACATTCTGGTCGAACTCGGCGCGCTATGGTAGACAAGCCGCGGCAAATCACCGACATCACAAGCAAATTGGCCATTTATTCGCCGATGACACGTACCCGGCTCCAAATCCGACTCGCCTCGACGATCTCCGCTGCCGTTCTCGGCACGCTGCTGCTTGCGCCTGCCGCGATGGCGCAGGATCGCTCGGGCAACTTCCTCGACAATCTCTTCAATCGCGGTGACCAACCGCCGGCCGATGTCGGCCAGCCGGGACAGCCACCATCTTCGTCCGGCCAAATGGCGCAGGCCGACCCCGGCGATCTCTCCGTGCGGCTCGACCGCATCGAGAACGCGATGCGCCAGCTCACCGGCACCGTCGAGCAGCTCCAGTATCAGAACCAGCAGCTTCAGCAGCAGATGAAGCGCATGCAGGACGACGCCGACTATCGCTCTCAGCAGGGCGGGCGCGGCGCTTCCCCGGCTGCGCCGCAAATGGCGCCCGGCGCACCGATGAACACCGCGCCGCAGGCGCCCGGCCGCCGCTCCGATGCGTTCGATCCCAACCGCGACCCGAATGCACCGGGCGTGCCGCGTTCTTTGAATCAGGCAGCCGGAATGCCTGCTTCGGGGCCGAGCGTCTCCGATGCGCCGCCGATCGGTGCACCCGGCGGCCGCGATGCCGGTGCCCCGCTCGATCTCAACACGCTCGCCGGCAACGGCTCGTCGCTGCCGCCGCCCGGCGGCAATGCGCAGGCCAACGCGCCGATGGGCATGCCGCAGCAGTCGCAGCTTCCGCCGCCACCCCCGCGCGATCCGAGCGCGACGGGCGCGCAGCTCGCGACGCTGCCGCCGACGGCGCGGCCGCAGGACGAATACGAACTGGCCTATGGCTACGTGCTGCACAGGGATTACGGGCTGGCCGAGCAGGCCTTCCGTGATTTCCTGCGCAAATATCCGGACGAGCGCCTTGTGCCAGATGCGCAGTACTGGCTGGGCGAGAGCCTGTACCAGCAGCAGCGCTATCGCGACGCGGCCGAGTCGTTCCTCGCCGTTTCGACCAAGTATGACCGATCGGGCAAGGCGCCGGATTCGCTGCTGCGCCTCGGCCAGTCGCTCGCCGCGCTCAACAAGCGGGATGCGGCCTGCGCGACCCTCGCCGAAGTCGGGCGCAAGTATCCGAAAGCGTCGGCCGGCGTGAAGCGCACGGTCGTGCAGGAGCAGAAGCGGGTGCATTGCTAGGGTGTGATCTTCAGAACGGGACGAGGCTTCCGGTCACGATCATGCCCACGGCGAACAAAGCGCTTCCTGCTCCGGTGTCGCCCGCGGAAACCGCTTTGCTTTTTTCCGACCTTGAAACGGTTCCGGTGCTGATGCTCGCCGTCTCCGGCGGTCCCGACTCGACCGCGCTGATGGTGCTTGCCGCGCGCTGGCGGGACGCGCTCGGGGCCAAGCCCGAACTGATCGCGGTCACGGTCGATCACGGTCTGCGCAAGGAGGCGAAAGCCGAGGCCGCTGCGGTCGGCAAGCTCGCCCGCAAGCTCGGCATTGCGCACCGCACATTGCGCTGGACCGGAAAGAAACCAAAGACTGGCTTGCAGCAGGCGGCGCGGGAGGCGCGCTACCGCCTGCTCGGCGACGCGGCGCGCAAAGCCGGCGCCTCGCACATTCTCACCGCGCACACGCTCGACGATCAGGCGGAGACTGTGCTGATCCGCATGAGCCGGGGGAGCGGCATCGCCGGGCTGGGGGCGATGCAGAAACGCACGCCTCTTTCTTATCCCTCCCCTGAAAGGGGAGGGTCGATCGCGCAAAGCGCGATCAAGGTGGGGTCATCTTGCGGCCGCACGACCCCCACCCGACGCGCTGCGCGCGTCGACCTCCCCCTTTCACGGGGAGGTAAAGAAGGGCTTCTCCTCCTCCGCCCCCTGCTCGACCTCCCCAAATCGCGCCTGATCGCCACCTTGCGCCAGGCGAAAATCGCCTTTGCCGACGACCCCTCGAACCGCGACCCGCGGTTCACCCGGGCGCGGCTGCGGGCCCTCATGCCGGAACTGGCGGAGGAGGGGATCGATGCCCGGCGGCTGGCCCTGCTGGCGCGGCGGCTCAAACGCGCCGACGCGGCGGTCGAGGCCGCCACAGCCCAGGCCTGGGCTGAGATTTCACATGTTGCTGACCCGGATACGGTCGCTTTCGACGCGAAAAGCTATGCCGGGCTGCCGGCCGAAGTGGGACTCCGGCTCATCGGGCGTGCGGTCGCCGAGGTGGGCGACGAGGGGCCGGTCGAACTCGGCAAGCTCGAGGCTCTCATGGACGCCCTCGACATTGCTCAAAAGAACGGCAACTTCCGGTTTTGCCGCAGCCTCGCGGGAGCCCTTGTAACGCTGACGGGGACGCGAATCATCGTGGAACGCGCGCCGCCCCGCCGCAGCAAGGCCTTAACCACGCGCCGACGCGGTCGCGCTGATACCCCCAAACAGCGCTAGGATATGTAAAATCGAGGCCTTTCCATGCGGCGGCGTGCTGCCTACATTGGGAATGACGTGAAGCCGCCACGAATAGCGGCCAGGATCATACGGCCGCGGGCCTCTCTCGCGGCGGGTAAGGACGCCTAATGAACGCCAACCTCAGAAATTTCGCCCTGTGGGTGATTATCGTCCTCCTGCTGCTGGCACTCTTTACGCTCTTTCAGAATCCCGGCCAGCGCACCACCGCGCAGGACATTTCTTTCTCGCAGCTTCTCTCCGAGGTCGATCAGGGCCGCGTCCGTGATGTCGTGATCCAGGGCCCGGAAATCCACGGCAGCTTCGCCAACGGTACCAGCTTCCAGACCTATGCGCCGAACGATCCGGGCCTGGTGCAGAAGCTCTATTCCAAGGGTGTCTCGATCACCGCGCGGCCGCAGCAGGACAATGTCCCGTGGTTCGTGTCGCTGCTGGTATCCTGGCTGCCCTTCATCGCGCTCATCGGCGTATGGATCTTCCTGTCGCGGCAGATGCAGGGGGCGGGCGGGAAGGCGCTCGGCTTCGGCAAGTCGCGGGCGAAGCTCCTGGCCGAATCGCATGGCCGCGTGACGTTCGAGGACGTCGCCGGCGTCGACGAGGCCAAGCAGGACCTGCAGGAGATCGTCGAATTCCTGCGCGACCCCGGCAAATTCCAGCGCCTGGGCGGACGCATCCCGCGCGGCGTGCTGCTGGTCGGCCCTCCGGGCACCGGCAAGACGCTGATCGCGCGCGCGGTCGCCGGCGAAGCCAATGTGCCGTTCTTCACCATCTCCGGTTCCGACTTCGTCGAGATGTTCGTCGGCGTCGGCGCGTCGCGCGTGCGCGACATGTTCGAGCAGGCGAAGAAAAACGCGCCCTGCATCATCTTCATCGACGAAATCGACGCGGTCGGCCGTCATCGCGGCGCCGGCCTCGGCGGCGGCAATGACGAGCGCGAGCAGACGCTCAACCAGTTGCTGGTCGAGATGGACGGCTTCGAAGCCAATGAAGGCATCATTCTGATCGCCGCCACCAACCGGCCCGACGTGCTCGATCCGGCGCTGCTGCGCCCGGGCCGTTTCGACCGCCAGGTGGTTGTGCCGAACCCGGACGTGGTCGGCCGCGAGAGCATCCTGAAGGTGCACGTGCGCAAGGTGCCGCTGGCGCCCGACGTGAACCTGAAGACCGTCGCGCGCGGTACGCCCGGCTTCTCCGGCGCCGACCTGATGAACCTCGTCAACGAAGCGGCCCTGATGGCGGCCCGGCGCAACAAGCGCATGGTCACCCAGGCCGAGTTCGAGGACGCCAAGGACAAGGTGATGATGGGCGCCGAGCGCAAGTCGCTGGTGATGACGGACGAGGAGAAGCTCCTCACCGCCTATCACGAAGGCGGCCATGCCCTCGTCGCGCTCAACGTCAAGGCCACCGACCCGGTGCACAAGGCGACGATCATTCCGCGCGGCCGTGCGCTCGGCATGGTCATGCAACTGCCCGAGCGCGACAAGCTGTCGATGTCGCTCGAGCAGATGACCTCGCGGCTCGCCATCATCATGGCCGGCCGCGTCGCCGAAGACATGGTGTTCGGCCGCGAGAAAGTAACGAGCGGAGCGGCCTCCGACATCGAGCAGGGCACCAAGCTCGCCCGGCTGATGGTCACGCGCTGGGGCCTCTCGGAAGCGCTCGGCCCCGTGGCCTATGGCGAGAACCAGGACGAAGTGTTCCTCGGCTATCAGGTCTCGCGCCAGCAGAACATCTCGGAAGAGACCTCGCGCAAGATCGACGCCGAAGTGCGGCGTCTGGTCGAGGCGGGCCTCGCCGAGGCGACGCAGATCCTGACCGAGAAGCGCGCCGATCTCGAGACGCTCGCGAAGGGCCTGCTCGAGTTCGAGACGCTCTCTGGCGACGAGATCAAGGACCTGCTGCAGGGCAAGCGCCCGGTGCGCGAGTCGGTGATCGAGCCGGCCGGGCCGCGCTCCTCCGCTGTGCCGCCGGCCGGCAAGCCGCGTCCGCGTCCGGAGCCGCCGTCGGGCGAGGTCGCCCCGCTGCCGCAGGGCTGAGCGTTTCTTTTTCACGAATGATGCTGTCATCGCCCGCGAAAGCGGGCGATGCGCTTTTCGGGCACGAGCATTCTCCTCGTCATGGCCGGGCTTGTCCCGGCCATCCACGTCTTGCTTAAAGGAAGGAAGACGTGGATGCCCGGCATAAAGCCGGGCATGACGACCGAGAAGCCGACGCAATTCATGACCACATCCCGTTCCGCTAAATCCGCTCCGCGCTGGACCATGGACGGCTTCCGGCTCGGCGCGTGGGAGATTCTGCCGCTGCTGCCGGGCGTGTTCGCTTTTGGCATGGCCTTCGGCACGGCCGCGGCGCAAAAAGGCTTCAGCCTGCTCGACACCTTCGCGATGAGCGCGACCGTCTTCGCCGGCATGGCGCAGTTCATCGTGCTCGAATCCTGGCCCGACAGACTGACCTTGGCGGCCATCGCCGGCGCGGCGGCGGTCACCGCGATGGTGTGCCTGCGCTTCCTGCTGATCGGCGCGTCGCTGCGCCCTTGGGTCGGCGGCTCGCCGCCGGGCAAGATCTATCCGACGCTCTATCTGCTCACCGAATCCAACTGGCTGCTGTCGATGCGCTACCGCGCCGACGGCGGCCGCGATGCGGCCTATCTGCTCGGCAGCGGCGTCATGACCTGGATCGCGTGGGTGCTGTCGGCGGCGCCCGGTTATTGGCTCGGAGCATCGATCGGCGATCCGCGCCGCTTCGGGCTCGATCTCGTGCTGCCGGTGTTCTTCTGCGCGATGCTGGTGCCGTTGTGGCGTGGCCCGCGGCGCGCCATCAGTTGGATCGTCGGCGGCGTGGCGGCGCTGGCGGCCGATCAACTGTTCGGCGGCGTCTGGTACGTCATTGCCGGGGCAGTTGCCGGAAGCGTGGCGGGGGCTTTCATCGATGATTGAGCGCGATCCGCTGACTTATATGGGCGCGCTCGCGGCCATGACGTTCGCCGTGTACGTCATGCGCGCGGGCGGCTATTGGCTGATCGGACGCGTCACCATCAGTCCGCGGTTGCGCCGCATGCTCGACGCGCTGCCGGGTGCGGTGATCGCGGCGACGGTCGCGCCGATTTTGATGAAAGGCGGCGTGAGCACGTCGCTGGCGGTGATCGCCGCGGTCGCCGCGATGATCGTGGTGCGCAACGATTTCGCCGCCGTGGTGGCCGGTGTGGGCATTGCGGCGCTGGTGCGGGCGGTGGGGTTCTGAAATCGGGTGGCGCCGCGCCGGTGCTTCCGTGCGATCATGCGGCATGCCCCTGCAAAATCGTGTCTCGCCATACGGAGAACTCGTCGCCACGTCTGCGCGCGGGACAATGATGGGCAATCGCGGCGGGCGGCTGCATGACGCGCAGCGCAAGCTCAGCAACCGGCGCTGGACGTCGAAACAATGGATCTGCTGCAAGCTTGAATTCAACGATCGGCATCGCGCCGTGTGGGGCGACAGTTACACCGAACTGTTCTTCCTCGACGAGGTGACCGCGCTCGCCGCCGGCCACCGGCCCTGCTTCGAGTGCCGGCGCAAGGATGCGGAGACTTTCGCGACGCTGTTCGCCGGTGCCGGTTCACTCTCCGCTCGTCCCCGCGAAAGCGGGGACCCAGGGCAGACATTGGTGGCGCCTGTAACTGCGGCTCTGGATTCCCGCTTGCGCGGGAATGAGCGGAGTGCGGGGCTGCGTCACCGGGCATCGGCGGCGATGATGGACACGGCGCTGCACGCCGAGCGCCTGTCCGGCAAGGCCAAGCGCCTGCACCGGCGCGCCATCGACACGCTGCCGGGCGGTGCCATGATCGTGCTGGGCGGCGAAGTCTTTGCCGTGCGCGGGGAGCGGCTGCTGCCATGGACCCCTTCCGGCTATGGCCCGGCTCGTCCGCGCCCGCATGCACAGGAGGTAGAGGTGCTCACGCCGCCGTCGATCCTGGCCGTGCTGGCGCGGGGTTACGGACCGCAATGGCATCCCAGCGCCGCATGAGCGCTATTCCGGCTGAGGCCGGGTCCGACCGCGAAAGATGACCTATATCAGCGCCTAAGCGCGCCGACGTGCGCAATAAGAGCAAGGGAGGAGACGCCATCGCAAGGAGGGGGAGCCGTGCAGACAATGCCCCGGAGTGTCCCGTCAATGCCGATGACCGCCGCCCTCGAGCGCCGCCGCGACTACGCCGGCCCGGCGCTACTTGCTGACGGCCTCCGTCCTTTCTTCCTCGCCGCCGGTGTCTGGGGCGCGCTTACCATCCTGTTCTGGCTGCCGCTCGCCATGGGCACGATGACGGTCGACAGCGTGTTCAGCCCGGCCGACTGGCAGCTCCATGAGATGCTGTATGGCTATGCCGCCGCGGCGATGACCGGCGTCCTGCTGACAGCCATCCCGAACCGTTCCGGCCGCCTGGCGGTTTCCGGCTGGCCGCTCGGCGTGCTGGCGCTTTTGTGGTTCGCCGGCCGCGTCGCCATGCTCGCTTCGGGCAAGATCGGCGGCGTCGCCGCCGCGGCCATCGATGCCGGCTTCCTGGTGACAATCGCTGCTCTCGTTGCGCATGAGATGATCGCCGGCAAGGACTGGCGGAATTGGCGCGTGCTCGCAGTGCTCGGCGTACTCGTTGTGGGCAATATCGTCTTTCACGCCGAAGTGCTGCTTCATGGCGTGGCCGATTACGGCATCCGCATCGCGCTCGGCGCCGCGGTGATGCTGATTGCCATGCTCGTCGGCGATCGCATTGAGAGGGCGGCGCTGGCCGTCACGTCACTGGCGCTTGTCGCCTGGATCGCCGCGCCGGCGCGGCCTGCGACCGGCGCGCTGATGATTGTCGCGGGCCTCTTGCAGGCCATGCAGCTTGCGCGCCGGGCCGGCGGCGGCACGCGCGCCGATCCGCTCACGCTGGCGCTGCACGCCGGCTATGCCTTCGTGCAGCTCGGCTTCGTGCTCATCGGCGCGTCCACGTGGTTCGCCATCGTGCCGGCGAGCGCCGGCCTCGATGCCTGGACCGGCGGCGCCATCGGCCTGACGACGCTGGCGGTGATGACACGCGCGACGCTCGCCCATACCGGCCAGCCGGTGCAAGCCGGTGCGGCGACGCGGACGATCTACATGTGCGTCGTGGCGGCGGCGCTGCTGCGCATCGCCGCGGCCTTCGCCGGCTCGACGATCGTGCTCGAATATGCCGGCATGGCCTGGATCGCGGGCTTTTCCTGCTTCGTGCTGCTGTACGGCCCGTTGCTCGCCACGCACAAGCCGGCTTAGGCAGGTTCAGCCGCGCCCGGCGGCACGTCCGTGCCGGTGCGCGTCCATGCGGTGATGACGATGGCGGCCATGATCGCCAACATCAGCGCGGTCAGCCCGACACAGGCGGGCCATCCGGCGAAGGTCCACGCGAAGCCGCCCAGCGCGGCGCCGAAGCTGCCGCCGAGATAGAAGCACGTCACATAGAGGCCGACTGCCGACGAGCGTCCGGCCTTGGCGGTGATGGTGACATAGCCGGTGGACACCGCCTGACAGATCAAACCGCATCCGGCACAGATGGCGAGCCCTACGAGGATCGCCCACAGCGGGCTCAGCAACGTCATCGCGATCCCCAGCATCCAGACCGCGATGGTGCCGATCATCAGATGCCTGCGGCCGAAGCGCCCGACTGCCCAGCCGGTGAGCGGCGTCAGCGCCGCGCCTCCGAGATAGACGACGAAGATCGCGCCGAGCAGCGTCGGCGAAAGATTATACGGCGCCGCCGCAAGGCGGAAATTGATATAGGTGAATGTGGCGATGAAATTGAACAGCACGCCGAAGCCCACCGCGTAAGTCGCGACGAGCTGCGGATTGCGGAAGTGCCGCAGCATCTGCCGCGCCGAAGCCATGAGGCCCTCCGAGCGCACGAATTTGCGCTCGCGCGGCAGCAGCAGCCACACTGCGATCGCACCGGCGATGGTCGCCGCGGCAAGGCAGCCGAACGCATAGCGCCAGCCGATGATGTCGGCGAGGATGCCGGTGAAGAATCGTCCACTGAAGCCGCCGAGGCTCGCACCGGACGTATAGACGCCGGCGACCGCGGTGGCTTCGTGCGGCGGCAGTTCCTCGCCGATATAGGCGATGGTCACCGCGAAGATTGGCGGCAGGCACAGGCCCTGCATGAAGCGCCAGAACACCAATGCCGGCAACGTCGGCGCCAGCGCCGCCATCACCGTCGGTATCGTCAGCACCAGCATGGCGGCGATGATGACGCGCTTGCGCCCCAGCACGTCGGCGGCGGTGCCGGAGAACGGCGCCATCAGCGCCACCGCCAGCGTGCCGGCGGTCATGATGCTGGAGATCTGAGCCGGCCCTGCGGCGAACTGCTCGGAGAGCAGCGGCAGGATCGCCTGCGGCGAATAGAGATTGATGAAGGTGCAGTAGCCGGCGATTCCGGCCGCCAGCCGGATGGATAAGGAATGGCGGCTTTGAGCGGACGTCATCTTGCGGGAACCCGGCACGGCTGAGCGAAGCGCAATCAAGCTATGCCTCGCTTTGGCCGTCAGCGCCAAGGGGGCAGGGCGGCGGATCAGCGGGCCGCCCGATGCATGGCTTACACCCGTCATGGCCGGGCTTGTCCCGGCCATTTCGCTTAGGAAGGCAGTGCTCTCCTAAGCGGGGTCACCGGGACAAGCCCGGTGACGACAAGTCTTCATTGTGCGCGTGCAGCCATGCGCGTGCATTGCGCAGCGTATCCTCAGGCGTGCCGGAGGCATCGACCTCAGACCAATCGATGCTGCCGAGATCGTACGTCTCCTGGCTGCGCGCGACGGAGGCATCGGCATCGGAGGCGTCGCCAGTGCGGGCGCCGACACGGGCGATGCGCACAGCGAGATCGGCGGTCAGGAAAACGCCGTGGAAATCCGCGCCGTCAGCGGCGCCGGTGATCATATTGCGTTCGCCAGCGCGCGCGAATACCGCATCGACGATGGCGGAACGTCCAGCACGGATCACGCGGCGCGCCTTCTGCGCCAGCGACGCGTAGACCTTCTCGGTCGCTTCCGGCGTATAAGCGGCCTGCGGCAAGCGCTCGGTCTCGGCCACGCCGAACAGCATCTTGCGCTCGACATCGCTGCGCAGCACCACGGCGCCCGGTGCGGGTGCGATGTCGGCGGCGAGCGACCGCGCCAGCAGCGACTTGCCGGTCCCGGACAGTCCGCCAACGGCGACCAATGCTGGCTTTGCAGGTGCAATGAGTTTCTGCGCCAAGGCAAAATAATCGCGTGCGCTCTGTTCGATCGCAATGCGATCCTTTGCGTTCTCGCGCCGCGCCGTGGTGACCTTGGCGCGGATCGCGGCCCGCACCGACATGAACAGTGGCAGCGCGGCCAGCGCGTCGAGATTCTCGTCGCGGCGTGCATCGGTGAGATAGCGGTTGAGCACGATATTCGCGGCCGGTGTCAGTTCGCGCTCGATCAGGTCCATCAGCAGGAAAGCGAGATCGTAGAACACGTCGCTGGTGGCGATGCGCTCGTCGAACTCAATGGCGTCGAACAACGTCGGCTGGCCACCGATGAGTACGATATTGCCGAGGTGCAGATCGCCATGGCAGCGCCGCACGAAGCCGCCGCGCTGGCGCTGCGCGAGAAGCGGCCGCACGCGGGCGAGCGCCTTGATCCCGGCTTGTGTCAACGTACTCACAGCGTCCTCTGGAAACAGCTCGGGCACCGCGCGCAGTTCAGCGTCGTTCTGGGTGACGATCTCCTGAAGCGCTGCGGCGAAGTCGAAGTCCTCGGCGGCCGGTACGCGCGCATGCGCCTCAGCCACGGCGCGCCCCAGCGCATCGGCCAGAGTGGCATCGATGCGCCCGGCCGCGGCGAGATGGTCGAGCGTTTGCGTCTCGTCGAACCGGCCCATCTCCACCGCCCACTCGACCGGCTCACCTTCGCCGTCGATGGCGAGCCTCCCATCGGGTTCGCGCGTGATGGGCAGCACGCGCTTGTAGATCTCAAGCGCGAAGGGCCGGTTCACGGCGAGTTCGGCCTGACAGGCGGCCTTGCGCTTCTCCAACGTGGAATAATCGAGAAAAGGAAAGCGCACCGCGCGCTTGACCTTCAGCGCGCGCGCGCCCGCCAAGAACACGGACGCTGCATGGGTGTCGATGCGCGCGACCCGTGCGCCGCCATGGGTCGCGGGCGCGCCGAGGAAGTCGAACACCGCCTGCTGCGGCATATTGGCCG
>DATARB010000290.1:0-3017 GCA_036264375.1 Pseudolabrys sp. | reverse complement strand
GCCGCCTGGAAGGCCAAGCCCTCCGATGATACCGCCGCGGACTTGCACGCGGCGTCCGAGCCGCGCCGCCAGGAACTGTTCCGCAGACTCAATCTCGCGCCCGGCGGCACCGCCGCGCTGGTGCGCATGCGCGAACAACTCATGGACGTGCTGACCCACCGCGACGATCTGGGCGCGGTGGATGACGATTTCGTGCACCTGTTCTCGTCGTGGTTCAATCGCGGCTTCCTGGTGCTGCGCCATATCGACTGGTCGACGCCCGCAATCGTGCTGGAGAAGATCATCCGCTACGAGGCGGTGCATGAAATCCGCGACTGGGACGACCTGCGCCGGCGCATCGATCCGCCCGACCGCCGCTGCTACGCCTTCTTCCACCCGGCGCTGGTGGACGAGCCGCTGATCTTCGTCGAGGTTGCGCTGACCCGCGAAATCCCGCCCGCCATCACGCCGATCCTGGCCACCGGCCGCGAAGTGGTCGAGCCGGACAAGATGCGCACGGCGGTGTTCTACTCGATCTCCAACTGTCAGCGCGGACTTGCCGGCGTCTCGTTCGGCAATTTCCTGATCAAGCAGGTGGTCGAAGACATCAACCGCGAGATGCCCAAGCTCGCGACCTTCGTCACGCTGTCGCCGGTGGTGAACTTCGCCTCGTGGCTCAAGCGCGAGCGCGTGCAGGACTCATCGGCCGCGCTGAACGATGCCGACAAGGCGGCGCTTGCCGCGATCGACAATCCGAACTGGTGGCAGGATGCCGCGACCGCCGATCGGGTGAAGGACGTGCTGATGCGCGCGGCCGCCTGGTACTATCTGCGCGCGCGCAACCCGCGCGGCGCGCCGGTCGATGCGGTGGCGCGCTTCCATCTCGGCAACGGCGCGCGCCTCGAGCGCATCAACTGGCTCGGCGACACGTCGGACAAGGCCATGAAGCAAGGGCTCGGCTTCATGGTGAACTATCTCTACGATCTCGACGACATCGAGAAGAACCACGAAGCCTTCGCCGAAAGCCGCACCGTGGTCGCCGCCGCCGGCGTGCAGCGTCTGTTGCGCCCTTCGCTCGAGTTGGTCCCCATCGCCGCGGGGTAGACTTTCTTTTCCCTCTCCCCGTGCTTACGGGGAGAGGGTGGCTCGCGCTTTGCGCGGGCCGGGTGAGGGGCAATTTCCATGCGCGGTCCCGACCGCGGCAAGGTGAAGGTCGAGCGCCGTCTGCGTCGCCAATCGACCGACGCAGAGATGGTCCTCTGGCTATCGCTTCGAGATCGGCGCCTTTGCGGCTTCAAGTTCGTGCGGCAGGAAGCAATCGAGTCGTTCATTGTCGACTTCGTCTGCCGCGAGCGGAAATTGATTATCGAAGTCGATGGCGGCCAGCATTCAGACAACCCCAAAGATCGCGCGCGCGACGCCGCCTTGAATGCCGCTGGATTTCAAGTGCTGAGGTTTTGGAATTCCGACGTTCTCAAGAACAAGAATGGCGTGCTCGAAATGATTGCGTGTGCCTTGAATGCGGCCGAAAATTGAGATTCGGCAGCCCCTCACCCGGCCTCGCTACGCTCGGCCACCCTCTCCCCGCGAGAGCGGGGAGAGGGGAAAGAGCAGCTCAAAACTTCCCATACACCGGCACGATGCCGCCGCGCGTCACGCGGTTGTCCTCCGACGCCAAAAATAAAATCGTCGCCGCGACGTCCTCGACCTTGGGCCACGTGTCGAAGTTTGCCTTCGGCATCGCCTTGCGGTTTGCCGGCGTATCCATGATCGACGGCGCCACCGCGTTCACCAGGATCCCGTCCTTGGCGACCTCTTCCGCCAGCGCCATGCTCAGCGTCGCCACGCCCGACTTGGCGATCGTATAGGCGGTCATGCCGGCGCCCGTGCGCTGTTCGACCGCCTGGCGCGAGGCGACATTGACGATGCGGCCGCCTTGGCCGCCGCTGAACATCGCCTTCACCGCCGCGCGGCAACACAGGAAGCACGAGACCAGATTGGCCTCGAGCTGCGCCATCAGCTTCGCCTTGTCGGTATCCGCAACATTGCCGGGCGCGAAGCCTCCGGCAATGTGGATCGACGCCCACAGGGGCGTTGAACCCGCCACACCGGCATAGACCTTGGCGACCTCCGCCTCGTCCGACAGATCGCCCACCGCGATCAGCCGCACATTGGCATTATCGCGATGCGCGAAACTCTGCGCCTCGCTTTCGGACCGATAGGGCACGATGCAGGCCGCCCCGTGCGCCAGCAAGCCGCCGACCACCGCGCTGCCGAGCGCTCCGGTGCCGCCGGTTACCACGACTTGTTTGTCTGTGAAATGCATGGGTGCCTCTCCTCGTCATGCCCGGCCTTGTGCCGGGCATCCACGCCTTTCTTCGTTGGGCAGCTTAAAGACATGGATGGCCGGGACAAGCCCGGCCATGACGACGGAGAGGTCATCGCGTGTGACGAAAAGCGTCAGCCCCGCCCGCGCTTCACCCGCATCGGCAGCACCTGGAATTCGATCCAGTTGGCGACTTCACTGACGCGCAGTTTCTTGTCGAGCACGTTCTTGCTGATGCCATGCCGCCAGGCGAGCCGCTTGTCGTCTGGATTTTTATCCAGCGCATCGAGCTCGCCGGCGAACTCATTGATGTCGGCGGCATCGAGAAAAAAGCCTTCCGAGATCAGCCTGGTGCCGATGCGGCGCACGATGGTCGCGATCTCGCGCAACGGATATTCCGGGTGGTATTGCACCGCCCAGGCGGTGGAGCCTGGCGTCTTGACCTCGACGCTTTGAATCTCCGACACCGCATTGCTCGCCAGCACGGTGCTACCGGGGGCGAGAACCTCGACCTCGTCGAGATGCACGGTCGGCGCGTTGAAGACGTCGAGCTTGCCGGCATACATCGGGTGCTTGCGGCCGGATTCGGTGAGGCGGATGCCGCGGCCGAAGCCGATCTCGCGTCCCTTGG
The DNA here is from genome assembly GCA_036264375.1 of Pseudolabrys sp. GTDB lineage: Bacteria > Pseudomonadota > Alphaproteobacteria > Rhizobiales > Xanthobacteraceae > Pseudolabrys. The sequence goes on along the minus strand of DATARB010000290.1, from coordinate 81 downwards.
GGTTGCGCCGCACGCTCCCGCCGGCCGCGGTCATCAGCAACTGGAGCCCCCAACAGCTTCCGAAGATCGGCGTGCCGCTCG
>DATARB010000258.1:0-2989 GCA_036264375.1 Pseudolabrys sp. | reverse complement strand
CGCTTCAATCCCAGCCATCAATACGTCCACAAGAAGATCGTCGCCGGTGAGCTGAAAATCCAGCAGATGGACGTGCAGACTTATTTCTTTCGCAGAAAGAACATCAATGCCGCCGGCAATCCGCGCAGCTGGACCGATCATCTATTGTGGCATCATGCCGCCCACACCATCGACCTTTTCCAGTATCAGGCCGGCGAAAATATTTCCGACTGCTATGCGGTGCAGGGGCCGATCCATCCGCAACTCAACATTGCCATGGACATGGGCATCGTGGCGCGGACGCCGTCCGGCGCGATACTGACCTTGTCGCTGTCGTTCAACAATGACGGGCCGCTCGGCTCGTTCTTCCGCTACATCTGCGACAACGGCACCTATAAGGCGTTCTACGACGATCTCTCCGACGGCAAGGACAACAAGATCGACGTCTCCAAAGTCGACGTCTCGATGGACGGCATCGAGCTCGAAGACCGCGAATTCATCGCCGCGATCCGGGAAAAGCGCGAGCCCAACGCCAGCCTCTCGCAGCTGTTGCCGTGCATGCACGTGCTCGGCAAGTTGGAAAAAATCATCGACCCGCAGCGCAAGGCGCATGCGTGAATCCCCTCCCCCTTGTGGGTAGGGGTGGGGGTCGCGAGGTTACGCGACAACGTTGACATCGTTGCGCCGCCTCCCGACCCCCATCCCTTCCCCACAAGCGGGAGGGGAGCAGCAAGCCTCACTCCACCAGCCCGATCAGTTTCGCCAGGCGCTCCGCATCGGCGCGCAGCGGTTCCGACTCGCCGTCATAGACGATGCGGCCCTTGTCGAGGATTACGGTGCGCGGCGAGAAGGCAAATGCCACGCGGCTGTTTTGTTCGACCAGAATGATCGACAGCGCGGTGTCCGCGCGCAATTTTGCCAGCACGTCGATCAAGGTGTCGACCAGCACCGGTGCCAGGCCTTCGGTCGGTTCGTCCATCAACAGGACTTCGGGATTGGTCAGAAGCGCGCGCGCGATCGACAGCATCTGCTGCTCGCCGCCGGAGAGCTGATTGCCCATATTGCCGAGCCGTTCCGCAAGCCTCGGAAACAGCTCGAACACTCGCGGCAGCGTCCAGTGTCCCGGCCGGGCGCCGATATCGAGATTCTCGCGCACCGTCAGCGAGGGAAAAATCTCGCGCTCTTGCGGCACGAAGCCCAGCCCGGCCAGCGCGCGGCGATAGCTCGGCATGCCGTTGAGCTTTTGCCCGTCCAGCAAGACCTCGCCGGAATGCAGCGTGGTGTGGCCCATGATGGTCGACAGCAGCGTCGTCTTGCCGACGCCGTTCCTCCCGATCACGCTGATGCATTCGCCGGGCGCAAGCGTGAGATCGACGTCCTCGATCACCATGGTCTCGCCGTAGCCGGCCGAGACCCGCCGCAATTCGAGCGCGCTAGCCACGACCGGACCCTTTGCCGGCTTGGCCGAGATAGACCGCGCGCACTTGCGGGTTCGCCTCGATGTCGCGCGGCGTGCCCGTGGCGAACACGGCGCCGCTCACCATCACGGTGACTTGCTTGGCGAAGCGGAACACCACGTCCATGTCGTGCTCGATGATGAGGACGGCGATGTCTAAAGGCAGCGCCTCGATGGCATCGAGGATGATGTGGCTTTCCGCGCTCGGCACGCCGGCGGCGGGCTCGTCGAGCAGCAGCACGGCCGGCTTGAGCGCCAGCGTGATCGCGAGTTCGACCAGGCGCTGGCGGCCGTAGGGCAATTCGGAGACGCGATGGCTGGCGACGTCGGCGAGCTTGAGCGCTTCGAGAAGCTCGATCGATTCCGCGATGACGTCGGCGCGCCGGCCGACCGGATAGAGCATGGACCACGCCACGCTTTGGCGCTCGGCCACCGCGATGCTGACGTTTTCCAGAACACTCAAGCCGCGGAACAGCCGGTTGATCTGGAACGTGCGCGCGACGCCGAGTTTGACCCGCTCGGCCTGGCCCTTGCCGGTGATGTCGCGGCCGGCGAGCAGCACACGGCCTTCGGTCGGCGGCAACACGCCGGTGAGGAGATTGATGAACGTGGTCTTGCCGGCGCCGTTGGGGCCGATCAGCGCATGGCGCGCGCCGGCTTCGAGCTTGAAGTCGATATTTTGCACGGCCCGCAGCGCGCCGAAATTGCGGCTGAGCGCCATGGTTTCGAGGCGCGGCCCGCTCATGTGGGCTTGCGCCGCGCGCCATAGCGCTGCCACAGCACTTCGGCGATGCCCAAAATACCGTTGCGGGCGAACAGCGCGATCATGACGAGGAGGAGCCCCAGCCCGAGCTGCCAGGCGGTCGGATAGATTTTGGCCAGGAAGTGCTCGAGCGCCAAGTAAACCACGGCGCCGACGAAGGCGCCGTAGAGGCGGCCGTAGCCGCCGAGGATGAGAACGATGAACACGGTCGCGGCACGATCGAGATCGAGCGCGCTCAAGTTCACATAGGCATTGGTCTGCGCCCACAGGCCGCCGGCGATGCCGGCCAGCGCGGCCGAGATGGTGTAACAGATGACCAGCCGCCGCCGCACCGGCGAACCGATCGCATGCATGCGCAAGAGATTCTCGCGAATGCCGGTCAGGCTTTGCCCGAACGGCGAGTAGATCAGCGTGCGCACGAATATGAAGCAGACCAGCAGCACGCCGAGGCTGTAGAGATATTGGGTGTTGGCGTAGAGCGGGTTGAACTCGAACACGCCGAACACCGGCGCGATGGCGAGATCGGGCAGGCCGTCGAAGCCGCCCGTATAGGCGCGCGCCATGTTGGCGGCCTCTTGCAGCAGCGCCATGGTGCAAAGCGTGAGCATGAGCAAGGTCAGCCCGCGGGTGCGCAACAGCACGAGACCGGACAAAAAGCCGATGATGGCGGCCACGGTCGCCGCCAGCACCAAGCTCGTGATCGGCTCGGTCCAGATCCCGTAAAACGCCAGCATGCCGACCGTATAGGCGCCGGCACCGAAGAACGCCGCATGGCCGAGCGTGACGATGCC
>DATARB010000246.1:0-1544 GCA_036264375.1 Pseudolabrys sp. | reverse complement strand
CTCGCCCAAAACCTGCGGGCTGCCGACGATGTGGCGCAGATAGCGCGGCGCGAACATCTCGGTCTTCATCGCGTGCGCGCGGTCGAGCAGCATGCCCTTATTCTCGCAATAGATCAGGCCGACCGGCATGTTGCGGTCGGCGTTCTCGCGCGAGATCACGACATAGAAGCCGTCGTCGGTGAACATTTCCGCCCAATCGACCAGGCGCTGCTCGTCGAGCGCGGCTGCATAGGCGTTGTTGAATTCGTCGACCTCGCGATGCAGCAGCAGCGCTTCGACGCGCCGGTCATTGGCGATTGATTTTGGCGAATCGAGCATCGCTCTAAAGCCCCATCGCTTCGCGCCAATGCTTGTACATGGCGCGGATGGCGGCTTCGGAGATCAGCGTATCGGCGGTGCCGGTTTTCTCGGGGTCGAGCTTGACCAGATGTTTGCCGTTGGGCACGCGCTGCATGCCGTCCTGGACGAATTTGATCGCCTCGTTGTCCTCGAGGCCGAGGAAGCCCGCCGGCCCCATCAGATTGCCCTGGCGCAGGCGATGCCGGGTCATCTCATCGTCGTCGCCCTCGAAGCCGAACATGGTCCATTTCATGATGAACTCGTGCGGACCGCTCGGCACGATCTGGCGGACGCCGAGCGTGTTCATCTCCCGCTGCACGATCAGATTGGGCCAGATCGTCGCCATGGTCACCGACCACGGGCTGTCGAACTCTTCGATGAAATCCATGAAGCGCGGCTCGTGCAGCGTCAGGCCTTCCTTGTAGCTGCGCATTTCCTTCTTGGCGTCGCCGGAAAGCGCCTTGGCGTCCGACTTCGCCGACGCCATCACGCCGTGCCGGCCGCTCTTGTCGGCAAGCATCAGCGAACGGTTGCCGACGACGAGCAGCCCGAAGGTGACGAGGAAGGTGTGCAGCAGCGTGGCGTGATACGGGTCCTTGAGGTTCTCGTGATAGAGCTTCCAGTTGCCCGGCAATGAATGACGGTAGTGGCCGAGCACGCGCAGCTTGCGGCCGTCGAACGTCGCCTCGAATTCGCGCATCACGTCGGGGCCGAGATAGTCGGCGAGCGATTCCATGTCGTCGGTGTAGGATGCGAACACGACACCGCCGTGGGTCGTGACATTCAGCTTGCGCAGTCCATGGTCCTGCATCTTGAAATCGGCCGGCATGCCGCCTTTGCCGGCCATGCCGCGGCGGAACGGCACGCCGATCAGGTTGCCTTGCAGATCGTAGGTCCATTGATGATAGGGGCAGATGAATTCGTTCGCGGAGCCGCTGAGCTCGCGGCAGAATTCCGAGGCGCGATGGGCGCAGCGGTTCTCGAACGCATGGATCGCGCCGTCCGCGGCGCGGGTCACCACGATCGGGGTCGGTCCGACATTGGACCGGATGAAATCGCCGGCGTTGGGAATCTCGGCCTCGAGCGCGACATAGTTCCAGGTCGGGCCGTGGAAAATGCGCTCGACTTCGCGCTCGTAAATCGCCTGGTCGGTATAGACCCAGTCGGGAATGACGGAGAGGTCGTCGTCGGGCCAGACGTAGTCG
>DATARB010000200.1:0-1528 GCA_036264375.1 Pseudolabrys sp. | reverse complement strand
TCCACGATCGACAGGTTGGCGACAAGGTTGTCAAGCGGCACCGAGCGTCCGAGGATGTGCTCGCCGCGATAGCGCAGTTTCACGTCTGCGGCGCGCAGCTTGGGAAGGCTGATCGGGGCATCCGGCAGCAGCTTCGGGCTCGCCTCTGCGCGCGCCAGTTTCTGCTTTCCCGCCGCACTCTGATTGACGGTCGATTGCCGCCCGGGTGTAGCGCCGATAAAGCCGCCCAGGTCAGCGAGATCTACCTTGGTTGAGGCGAGGTCGGCGGTGACCACCGGGCGCTCCTGGCCGGGATCCTCTTCGATCGTGCCGCGAAGGTCGCTCGACCCGACCACGCCGCGGAACTCGTGAAAGCGGAATTTGTGGTCGACGTAGTCAAGCTGCCCTGCAATCCGGTATGCCGGCGTCTCCGGGATCGGGATGCCGGTCAGGTGATAGAGGTCGCGCATGTCGGCGCCGGACAACTCCAGCTTGAGGTCGGCGCCGCCGAAGGTCAGCGGATCGGTTAGCGTACCCGCCAGGCGGACGTGCGTAGCTCCATTGGCGAGCTGAAGGGTAACCGGATAGGGGTTCTGGACGTCTTGCAGGGAAAGAAGCGCGCCGCCAACAAGCTGGCCGGTGATGGGCTGGCCGGCATAGGCGCCCTTGGCGTCCACCACGATCTGCGCCTCCGGCTTCGCCGTGCCCGGGACGTCCCGCGTCGCGATTCTCAGTGCGAAATCGGCCTTCAGACTCGGAATCACGACATGCGCTTGGCCGTCATAGATGTGCACCGAGCCGATCTTCGCGCCTGGGCCATCTGATAATGACAGCGTGTAATTGTCTTTGCCGTCCGCGGTCTGCAGCGCCTGCACCTCGGGCCGATCCAACGCGATCTCCGGCAACACGATCTCGCGCGACCGAACATAGGCCATCACATCGGCCTTGATCGTCACCCGCGCGATTCGGGCGAAATCTCCCTTCTCTCGAAAGCCGGGCGGATTGGCGATCCGCACGTCATCGGCGTCTACAGTCGTGACGCGCCCGAGATGCACTTGCAGATGTGCGATAGTTACTTGGCGGCCGAGTGCGGATGAGGCGCGCCCCTGCACGATTGGAATTAGCCAGTCCCAGTTCCAGAACACGACGAGGGCCGCGATCGCTGCGACGGGAATACCGACGAGCAGCAGCGGCTTCATGAGCCGATGCGTCGAGCGCCCGTTGCTCCTCTTCAAGACGCCGCCGCTCATGCCCGTACACGCCCGCTCACGTTCGTGCTCGCGCCACCGATACTTCGGCGGGGCGGCGACGGCTCGCCATTCAGCGCCCTGCCGACGCTGCAGCACATAGCCTGTGGTTTGCGCCGGCGCGGGCACCGCGCTCAATGCCAGCAGCGAAAAAACGGATCTTTACGATCAAGCGAACCACTACCCGCTCCCTCTTCAGGAATGGATCACTGTTTCACAACACGGCCTGGAGGACAGGGGTTCCGGTCGTTTGTAGATTGGCGTTTAACAGGGACCCCGGCGAAATCGGTCTCAGGTTCGCT
>DATARB010000085.1:0-2780 GCA_036264375.1 Pseudolabrys sp. | reverse complement strand
CGAATCGATAAGGCAATGAGCTCGCTGCTGTTTGTCGCGAGCGCGGGGCGCTTTACTGGGTACGATCCGGGTTGACGGCGAGGAGCTCGAAGGCGCGCTGCTGGATCGGAGTTGGCCTGGTGTGGAGCGTGAAGACGTATTTGTCGTTGAGTGCGGTGGTCGCCTGGATCCTCGCATAGGTGGCGAGGTCGGCAAGCAGGCTTTGGAAGCTGTGCACCGGCAGGCCGTCGTCGGTGAGGCCGGTGGTCTGCTTGCGCCTGGCGACTTCGGAGCGTTCGGCCTTGGCAACGATGGAAGCGCGCATGGCGGCGGCCGCCTCGTGATCGGTCTCGTCGTACAGCATCGGCGCAAGCCTGGCGCGCATGTGGTGCTCGACATGATAGGCGAGCATGCACAGCAGGACGTGGGCGCGCACGCGCGGCGTCGTCCAATGGAAGATCGGACGCAGACGGACATCGACGGTCTTCAACGAGCGGAACGCGCGCTCGACCCGCGCCAGGCTCTTGTAGGCACCGACGGTTGCCGCATCATCGAGCAGCTTCTTGGGCAGGTTGGTGCGCACGACGTAGATGCCGTCCAGCGCCGCCTCGGCGGCGATCGCCTCGGTCTTGCGATGGAACGAGAAAGTCGTCTCGCCGATGGATAGCTCGAAGTGCTTGGCGACCTTGTGGCGGTTGACGACGGCGCCGACCTTGAGGGCGATCTCGGCCTCGCCGCGCAGTGGATTGCGCGCACGCCGAACGGCGGCGGCGATGACGGCGAGATCGGCTTCGGTCGCCGCCAGCAGGTCGTCGCGCTTGCGCGTGCGCTCGCGCGCGAGATCGGGATTGCGGCAGACGATCAGCCGCTGGCCCGGATAGTCGGGCGACGTGATCGCTGCCATGTCACGCTGGTCGAACAGCGACATCTGCAACGCCCCGGCCTCGACCAGCGTCCTGATGGCCGGCGCGCGCAACGCCGTGATCCAGTCGAGCCCGGCCGGGGCGATCTCGGCGTCGAGGCGCGCCTGCGTGATCATGCCACGATCGCCGACCAGCGCCACACGCTCGAGCGCGAAGCGCTTCTTGATCTTGTCGATCTGGGCCGCAAGCGTGCGCGGATCGCCGGTGTCGCCCTCGAACACCTCGATGGCCACCGGGCGACCGTCGGCGGCGCACAACAGGCCGTAGACGATCTGCAGCTTGCCCTTCTTGCCGTCGCGGTTGTAGCCGAGCCGCGCCAGCTCGCAGCAGCGGCCCTCCACATAGCTCGAGGACACGTCGTAGAGCACCAGCGTGCCGTCGTGCAGATGCTTGCGCGCGAGCGCCTTCTCGATCGCCTCCTGGCGCTCGCCAAGCCAGTCGAGCGCGACATAGAGCTCGTCCTCGTCGACCGGCCCGAGGCCGAGCACCTCGCCGAGGCTCGATGACGCCGTGAGCGGATCAAGCATGCGGGCGGTGGCCAGCTTGGAGGCCGGAGCAATGAGCCGCGCCACGATCATGGCGATGACGAGATCACGGCAGCGGTTGCGCGGCGGCCCCAGCATGCGGTCGAGGCCGATGTTGCGCAGCGTGCCCAGCACCGCCGCGACATGGCCGTGCGGCAACGCGCGGCGCGCGATGATGCTTTCCTGATCGGCCGGCGCCACCTTGCCGCCCTTGAGCAGGGTGCGCAGCCCTTCGACGATCTCGGTCGGCCAATCGGACAGGTTGGCGATGGTGCGCTTCTTGATCTTGCCGGCGTCGCGATAGCTCTCGCGCAGCAGGATCGCGGGCGGCGAGTTTCGGTTGGGGACCGATTCGATATACATGGCACGAGTGTGCCACACTCAAAGCAAAAATCAACACGATTCCTGCTATTTACATGGCTACACTTTTTGCCCATTTTCCGGAAAGCGCCACCAAATTCAATGCCCTACGGTTTTCGCAAGAAGGAAGTTCGGGCTAGACGCGGCTGTACAAGAACTCGCCTCCGAGGTAATCATTGTCCTGTATTCTGCGAGCAGTCGGTCGAAGAACTATACCCTTGGCGATAAGGGTAATCGTAGTTCGAGTAGCTCCGCGACCTCGATCGTGAGCCTGTGTCGCTCGAACCATAACCGTAGCCAGACCCAGAGCCGTAGGTCGACCCAGAGCCATAGCCAGAACCGTTGCCATAGCCAGAGCCCTGCTCGTAGCCAGACCCCTGGTCGTAGCCAGACCCGTAGCCGTAGCTCGACACGGCGGCAGCTCCGGTAGCGGCGCCCGCCGCGTACGAGCCCCAGTAGTTGCGGTCATAGTATCCGCTACCGGAGGATCCGGACCCGTCACCATAGGATCCGGAAGCTCCGCCATAGTACGCGCCTGCAGTGTTACCCGCACGGTCGCCGGCGAAATTTGCCGCGTTGCCGGAGCCTACGATATTGCCTGAGGCCACATTCCCGGCAGGACCCACGACGTTGCCAGCGGGACCGGGTGCCGCAAAACGCGCTGGTCCCGCAGGACCACCGCCTGCAAGGCCGGGTGGGCGACCACCCATCGGAGGTCCGCCTGCGAAGCCGCCCATCGGCGGACGCGGCGGGCCTCCCATCGGCGGACGCGGCGGCCCTGCCATCCGCGGGCGCGGCGGGCCACCCATCGGCGGACGCGGCGGCCCTGCCATCGGCGGGCGCGGCGGGCCACCCATCGGTGGACCCGGGAAGGCAAACGCTATACCAGGGACCGTTGCGGTCATGGCGAGAGCTGCTGCGAAAGCGCGTGCCAGATGCTTCATCGCACGCTCCCCTGCTGGCCGGTCGCGGCGGCCGGAGTCAACTCGATCTG
>DATARB010000067.1:0-7328 GCA_036264375.1 Pseudolabrys sp. | reverse complement strand
CCGAGTCCTATTCGGGCAGTGACGAAGCTCGTCGCCCGCGGCATAGATAGGAGAGCACAGGGTCATCATGACACCTCAACCTCTTGAACCGCCCGGTGCGGACCCGCATGCCGGGTGGTGTGGGAGGGGAGGAGCCGCAAGACTCCCCCCTATCCCGATTTGTCCAGTGCAAGGTCACATTCACTACGGCGCTGCGATGGGTTAGATGTCCAGCTGCAAGCGCTGCAGCCGTGCCCGCATCGTGCACACGACACCGTCGGAATGATAGACGATCTGCACATCGGCACCGAGTTCTCCGGCCAGGCTGCTTTCGACCAGGCGCGTCCCAAACCCTTTTTGCGCGGGAGGTGTCACCGGAGGTCCGCCGCGTTCGGCCCATCGAAGCGCGAGCAGGTCGTCGCCAGTTGCTGAAGGCTCGATATGCCACGTGATGTCGATGTGGCCGCCGGGGATCGACAGCGCACCATATTTTGCGGCGTTGGTGCAGAGTTCGTGCAGGGCCAAAGCGAGAGCGAGTGCGTTGCGCGGGGCGAGGTTGACCGCGGGGCCTTCGATCCGGAAGCGCGTTGCGCCTTCGGCAAAAGCTTCGACGGCCGATTTGACGATGGCAAGGAGGTCGGCCACGGCGCGCCGCGCTCCGGTAAGGACATCTTGCGCGTCGGACAAAGCCCTCAGGCGCGCGTTGAAGGCCGCGCGCGCTGTCGCGGGCGGCACGCCGTCACGGAATGTCTGGTTCGCCAGCGCCTGAACGGTCGCCAACGTATTCTTCACCCGATGATTGAGTTCGTCGGCGAGTAGCCTGCGATGCTCTTCCGCTTCCTTGCGCTCGGTGATGTCTACGGTTGCGCCGGGGAAGCGGACGGGCCGGCCCTGATCGTCATGTAGGCAATAGCCGCGGGCCAAAACCCACCGGAAGGACCCGTCGCACTGCACCAGCCGATATTCCGACGAGAAGTTGCCGGCAGAGGCGATCGCAAGCGCAGTCTCGCGATTGACACGCTCGCGGTCGTCCGGATGCATGTTACGCAGAAAAAGGTTGACCGGTGCGCCGGCCGCCGCCAATGCGGGATCAACGCCGTAGAGGCCGGCGAAGCGCGCGTCGGCGAAAACGCGATCCTCCGGAATGTGCCAATCCCAAATGCCCACGACGCCGGCGTCGAGTGCAAGCTGAAGCCGCTCTTTGTTTTCACGCAAGGCCTCGGTCGCGCGGTGCGCTTCTGTGACATCGTTGCAGACGACCAGCACGCCTCCGACGCCGCCCGGTTTGGTTTCGTCATCGATCGGACTGAAGCCGTAGGTCCACCAGACGTCCTCGCGCCGGCCGTAACGTGTGATGGGGACGAGGTGATCTTCGTGCCAGGTCGCACCGCGGCCTGCCATGACGAGATCGATCTGCGGACCGATGATGTCCCAGATTTCCTCCCAGCATTCGCGCCCGCTTTGCCCCAGCGCACTCGGATGCCGCTCCGGGCCCAACGTCTGCCTGTAGGCGTCGTTGTAAAATTGGATCAGCTGCGGCCCCCACCAGATGAACATGGGGTGCCGCGTATTGAGCAGAATGCGCACGCTGGTGCGCAGGCTTTGCGGCCAAGTGTCCGGCGCTCCGAGCGGCGTCGTCTCCCACCTGTAGGCGCGCATGAGTGCGCCCATATCGCCACCACCACTTAGGAAATCGAGTCTTCCTTCTGGATGTCGTTTCGGTTGCGGCGGTGGGGCCTCGTTCGAAGTCATAGAGTGTGGCGTCGAGCCTGTCTTGAAGGGGGAGATCACCTTTAAACGCGCTATTGCCATGCCCTGCTACGCTTGGAAAACGCATGCGGCGCCCTACCCGAAATAGTTAGGCCGCCTTGGGCGCCCAGGGGCGGAACTCTGTGCACCGCCGACGATCGGTAGCGACGTATGTGCGGCTTGCCTGCCGAGACCGCCACCCGTTACTCCCAAACAATTCGTAAATTTTTACTAATCGTTTACCAAATGGCCCGAAGACTACGCATTGGCGGCACGTGAGTAGCGTTCGGCTGCCGCGGTCATGCATGCGGGTTTGACCGCCGTACCGGCCTCGAGAAGGAACGGCCAGAAGCAAAGTTCCGCTCCCGAGGTCACTTTCCAAACCGGGCATGACCGACGCTTCGCTCGTGCCAGTCGCCCCTGAAGGGCAGAAAGTTCGCAGGGCCGGTCGCGATGGATCGTCGAGGACGCCTCGCTCAGTTGCTGACGCCGCAAGGAAGACGCCGTGCCGCCGTCGCGCCGGAGCACGCCTTTGACGTCGCCTGGTCCGGTTCCTCCGGCTGGCCGCGCACGCTCCGCCGCGCCTACCTGACGCTGATCGGTCTCCAGATCCCGCGCGGTACCGGCGCCTCCGCGGTCGCCTTGTTTCTCCTCGCCACCGTGGCCTATGGCGTGATCCGCGGCGATCACACGGCCGACGTCGCCGCCAACGTGCAGGACCTCTGCGACGACGCGGCCAATGGCGTCGGCTTCCGCATTTCCGAAGTCGCACTCACCGGCGAGCGGCAGCTCAGCCGAGAGCAGATCCTCGCCTCCGCCGGAATCACCGAACGGACGTCCCTTCTGTTCCTCGACGCGACGCAGGCGCGCGCGCGGTTGATGACCAATCCGTGGATCTCAGAAGCGACTGTGCTCAAGCTCTATCCCGGCCGGCTGCGCATCGAGGTCAAGGAACGCTCGGCCTTCGCCCTCTGGCAGAAGGACGGGAAGGTCTCGCTCATTTCCGCCGACGGCACCGTGCTCGAACCGGGCGTGCCGCCGCGCTTCGCCTCGCTGCCGCTGGTGGTGGGGAAGGGCGCCGAACACCAGGCGCCGGAGATGCTGGCGCTGGTGGCGCGCTATCCGCTCATCGCCGGCCAGGTGCAAGCCTCGGTGCTGGTCGCCGAGCGGCGCTGGAATCTCTACCTGAAGAACGGCGTCACCGTGCTGTTGCCGGAAGCCGATCCCGAACAGGCTTTGAAGACTCTGATCGATCTCGACCGCACCAAGAAATTGCTCTCGCGCGACATCGTCGCCGTCGATCTGCGCCTGTCCGACCGCGTCACCGTGCGCCAGTCGGACGCGGCCGCGGCGGCCCGCGACGAGGGGCTTAAGGCCGCCGACAAGGCCGCTAAGAAGAAGAAGGGGAGCGAGGCATGAGCAACGTCGTCCGCTTCGGCCTCACGCCCAAGATGAAGCCGGTATCGCCCAAGCGCGCCGCCGTGGTTGCCGCGCTCGATATCGGCACCAGCAAGATCGTCTGCATGATCGCCAAGCTCGAGCCGCAGGCGCCGCAGGACGTGCTGCGCAGGCGCTCGCATGGCGTCCGCGTGCTCGGCTTTGCCCACACCGCCGCTTGCGGCATGAAGGGCGGCACGGTCATCGATCTCGTCGAAGCCGAGCAGATGATACGCACGGCGATCGACATCGCCGAGAACTCGGCCAAGCTTCAGCTCGAGTCCGTCGTGGTTTCGCTCTCGGGCGGCCGGCTCGGCAGCGAGCGCTTCATCGCCGACATCGATCTCACCGGCGGCGCCGTCGCCGACGGCGACATCGCCCGCGTGCTGGCCGCGGCGAGCCGCCATTCGGTGCGCGACGGGCGCGCCGTGCTGCATTCGCTGCCCATCGGCTACGCGCTCGATGCCGCCACCGGTATCCGCGAACCTCGCGGCATGCTGGGGCATCGGTTCGGCGTCGACATGCACATGGTCACCGCCGATGTCGCCACCGTCCGCAATTTGATGCTTACGATCGAGCGCAGCCACCTCGATGTCGAGGCGATGGTCGCGTCCCCATACGTCGCCGGCCTCTCGGTGCTCGCCGATGACGAGGCCGATCTCGGCGCCGCGATCATCGACCTGGGCGCCGGCACCACCACCATGGCCGTCTTTTCAAGCGGCCGCTTCGTCCATGCCGACGGCTTTGCGCTCGGCGGCCATCACGTGACCATGGATCTCGCCCGCGGATTGAACAGCCGCATCTCGGATGCTGAGCGAATCAAAGCGATCTATGGCAGTGTTTTGATGGGCGGATCGGATGAGCGCGACATGATCACAATACCCCCAGTCGGAGATGACGAGCGTGAGCCCCCGCAATTCGTGTCGCGGGCGGCGTTGACGCGCATCATCAAGCCGCGGGTCGAGGAAATTCTTGAGATGGTGCGTGACCGGCTCAAGGCCTCGCCCTTTGCGGCCGAGCCGCGCGGGCGCGTCATCTTGACCGGTGGGGCCAGTCAGCTCGCCGGTATCGCCGATCTTGCTGCGCGTATCTTGAAGCGTCCCGTGCGTATTGGCCGCCCGCTCGGACTTGCCGGTTTGCCGGAAGCGGCCAAGGGCCCAGCCTTCGCGGTTGCAGCTGGTCTGCTCGTGTACCCGCAGGCGGCCCATCTCGAACACTTTGAGCCGCGGCGTACGCGGCACCTGATGACAGGAACCGGCGGCTATATGGCACGGGTCGGACGATGGCTGCGCGAAAGCTTCTGACCCACAACAATCAAACCACGAAGGGCCCGGTGGCGGACCGGTCTCGTCGGCGGCGTGCGGGCGGAAGCCTGCTGCCCGTGCACTGAAGAGGCAAACCCCATGAGCATCAATTTGACCATCCCCGACATCCACGAGATGAAGCCGCGGATCACCGTATTCGGTGTCGGCGGCGCCGGCGGCAACGCCGTGAACAACATGATCACGGCCGGCCTCCAGGGCGTCGACTTCGTCGTCGCCAACACGGACGCGCAGGCGCTGACCATGTCCAAGGCCGAGCGCATCGTCCAGATGGGCACGCAGGTCACTGAAGGCCTCGGCGCAGGCTCGCAGCCGGAAGTCGGCCGGGCCGCCGCGGAGGAGGTCATCGACGAGATTCGCGACCATCTCTCCGGCGCGCACATGGTCTTCGTCACCGCCGGCATGGGCGGCGGCACGGGCACCGGCGCCGCTCCGGTCATCGCCAAGACCGCGCGCGAGCTCGGCATCCTCACGGTCGGCGTGGTCACCAAGCCGTTCCACTTCGAAGGCCAGCGCCGCATGCGTTATGCGGAAGCCGGCATCACCGAACTGCACAAGGTGGTCGACACCCTCCTGATCATCCCGAATCAGAACCTGTTCCGGGTGGCCAACGAGAAGACGACCTTCGCCGACGCCTTCGCCATGGCCGACCAGGTGCTCTACTCGGGCGTCGCCTGCATCACCGACCTGATGGTCAAGGAAGGTCTGATCAATCTCGACTTCGCCGACGTCCGCGCCGTCATGCGCGAGATGGGCAAGGCGATGATGGGCACCGGCGAAGCCTCCGGCGAGAAGCGTGCGCTCACCGCGGCCGAAGCCGCCATCTCCAACCCGCTGATCGACGACGCCTCGATGAAGGGCGCGCGCGGTCTCCTGATCTCCATCACCGGCGGCAAGGACCTCACGCTGTACGAGGTGGACGAAGCCGCGACCCGCATCCGCGAGGAAGTCGACCAGGACGCCAACATCATCGTCGGCGCCACCTTCGACGAGAGCCTCGACGGCATCATCCGCGTGTCGGTGGTCGCCACCGGCATCGACAACACCGGCAAGATGAGCCAGCCGGCTCCGGCCGAAACCGCGCTCAAGGAGCTCGCCGGCAAGATGCGCCACGATCCGCGGCGCATCGCCGAGCGCGTCGAGCGCGGTGCGCCGATCCCGACCGCCGCCACGACGCAAGCCGCCGCGACGGTCGAATCGGCAGCGCATGCCGCCGTCGCCGCCGCGATTCTTCCCCAGCCGGGGATGGAAGACGTCTCCATCCGTCCGATGCCTATGAAGCCGTCGCTGTTCGAGGCTTCTCCTGCCGAGCCTCCTGCGCCAGCCCTCTCCGAGCCGCCGGCGGCCGCTTTCATCCCGCCCGCGGCGGAACGGACGATGCGTCCGCCGCGCATGCCGCGAATCGACGAGCTGCCGATGCCCGCGCAGAACGAGATTCGCGCGCAGCGTGGCGAACTTGGCGACGAGAATCCCGACAAGCGCCGCATGTCGCTGATGCAGCGGCTGGCCTCGGTCGGCCTCGGCCGGCGCAACGAGGAGCCCGAGGCTGCGCCGCCGGCGCCGCGCACCGCACGGCCGATGCCGCAATACGAGCGTCCGCAGCAGCGTCCGACCGCGCGTCAGCCGGAAGGCCGCCCCGGCGAGCCTGTTTCCGAATACGCACGCCGCCCCGCCGCGCCGCAGGGTCTCGACCCGCACGGCCGTCCGGCTCCTGTGCATAATTCCGCCGAGGAAGATCAGCTCGACATTCCGGCCTTCCTGCGTCGGCAAGCCAACTGACACAGGCTTCAACGAGCATAGCGGCTCCGCTCCACGTCATGGAGCGGAGCCGTCTTGCGTTCGGGGGCACCTAAGGATTCTGGTAACTTATTGAAATAAGTTCACTTTGTTTAAAGTTACCGCACGTGACGGAAGATTGCTAAGTCATTGACAGACCTCAAAACGGTGCCGCACTAGGGTAAATGAGACGTAAATTCTAGCGGCGTTCGTAAAATGCGGCGGAAAAGAGTAACAGTCGGCAATAAAGCGTGAGTTGGAGAGTGTCGCCGGCTTGGCCTAAGTTCTCGGCGCGACAGGGGCTTTTCGGTCGCAGGGGGTTGCCACTAACACCTTCGAGCGGGTCTGACGTGAAGGCTGAAATGTGGCCCTTGAGGGGCTTCAGCATGGGGCCGTACGGCATGCAAGTGAGCCGGCGGGGAATGGGTTGATGAAGGGCGCTAAGCAAACCACGCTCCGAGACCAGGTCGCCGTATCCGGCGTCGGCGTTCATTCCGGCAAGCCCGTGACGCTCACCTTGAGTCCCGGCGACGACGACAGCGGTATCGTCTTCCAACGTGTCAACAGCGACGGCTCGATCGAGCGCGAGATTCGCGCCGACGTGCGCGCCGTGACCGCCACTGAATTTGCCACCGTCCTCGGCGACGCCAAGGGTCCGCTGTGCTCCACGGCCGAGCACCTGCTCGCCGCCTTGCGCGGGCTCAACGTCGACAACGTCGTGGTCGAGATCGACGGGCCGGAAGTGCCGATCATGGACGGCAGCGCTGCCGCCTTCGTCGATGCGCTCGATCAGGCCGGCCTCACCGCACGCGCGCTGCCGCGCCGGTACATCGAAGTCATCAAGCCGGTGCGCGTGGCCAAAGACGGCGCCTTGGGCGAATTGCGGCCTTACAGCCACGGCTTCCGCGTCGAGGCCGAGATCGAGTTCGATCATCCGCTCATCGGCAAGCAGGCGCTGGCGCTCGATATCGAGCCGGTGAGCTTCCGCCGCGAGATCGCGCGGGCGCGGACCTTCGGCTTCATGAAGGACGTGGCCAAGCTCTGGAACGCCGGCTACGCGCTCGG
>DATARB010000051.1:0-3236 GCA_036264375.1 Pseudolabrys sp. | reverse complement strand
AGCTCCAACACCGCTTCGGCTGGAATGCGCGGCAGGCGAACGGTCGCGGTCGTGCCCTGGCCGACAACGCTCTGCAGCGCGAAGCTGCCGCCGAGCGCCTGCGCCAGCCGATTGGTCAGCGGCAGGCCGAGGCCGAACCCGTCGCGCGTCTGATAAACACTGGCGACCTGGCCGAACGGCGTCATGACTTTGGTGATGTCCTTTTCGGCAATGCCGATGCCGGTATCGCGCACCTGGAGCTCGACCCAATCCTGATTAATGCGGCCGGCCACCGTGATGACGCCGCCTGGCTCGGTGAATTTGACCGAATTGGACAAGAGATTGAGGAGGATCTGCGTCAGCTTGCCCCGATCGGTTTCGATCGGGGTCGCGCCGAGACCGGGTGTGAGCTCGAGCCGGATCTCGACCCCGCGCTCGGCGGCGCGGCGTTCGGACAGGCGCACCGCCAGATCGACGACTTCGGTCACGCGCACGGACGTGTTTTCCGGCGTGATCATGCCGGATTCGGCCTTTGAAAGATCAAGGATGTCGCTGATCACCTTGATCAGATGCTCGGACGAGGTGCTGATGTCGCCCGCGTAGGATTTGTAGCGCTCGTTTTCCAGCGGGCCAAACACCTCGTCGCGCATCATTTCGGCGAAACCGTGGATCGCGTTGAGCGGCGTGCGCAGCTCGTGGCTCATATTGGCGAGGAATTCGGATTTGGCGCGGTTCGCCGCCTCGGCGCGCGCAACGGCGCCGCCCAATTCATGGTTCTTGCGGCTGAGCTCGTCGATCATATGGTTGAAGGCGCCCGACAGGCTGTGCAGCTCGTGCGGCACGTACGGCGCAAAACGCGGTGCGCGAGCCGAGAAATCGCCGCCGGCCACCGCACTGGAAGCTTCCTCGACGGCCTTGATCGGCCGGGCGATGTATTTGGCGAGGCACCAGCTGATCGCAGCCGCCGCGATGAGGCCGAGAAAAGCGACTGCGGTCGCCGCTTTCGACACATCGTCAGCGCGCGCGTAGAGCTCTGCCATCGGCTGCGGCACCATGACGCCCCACCCGGTCTCCGGCACCGAGGCGTAGGCGGTGATCATGTCGGCCTTGAAAGCCGGCGAGTAGAATTGCATGACGCCGGTCCTGCCCGCCATGATCTCGCGGGCGGGCGGGGTCTTGGACAGATCGAACTCGCTGTCGATCCAATTCTGGAAGGGATGCGCGACGACCTTGCCCTGCGCATCGAGCACCGTCGCATGGCCGCGCGCGCCAAAGGCAATCGCTCGCTGCAATCTGATCAGGTAATCGGTGCCGATCACACCGTAGGCGATGCGCCCTTCGGGCAAAGCCTTCAGCAGCAAGAAGGCCGGCTTGCCGGCTATGTCGCGGCGCAGATCGGTGATGACGATATCGTCACCCTTCAGCTGCTTGCGAAACCCGGCGATCGTCTCGGGCTTCAGCTGGATCTTGGCACCGGGCGAATCGGCAAATCCCGCCATGTAGCGCTCGACCTCGCCAGTGTCGCCATTGACGATGCAGATGTGACGGAATTCGAGCGACTTCAGCAGGTCCGTCAACCCCTCGCCCTGCTCGCCCGAATAGAACGTGCTGATCGCCATTCGAAAGCCGGCCTTCACGTCGTAGACATAGCGAGAGAACGCCGCGGTCAGATTGTGGGCGACGAGCAAGTGCTTGTCGGTCGCGGCATCGATCTCCTGTTCCATCGCGCGGCGTTCGACCCACCATGCCAGAGTCATGACCGGCACCGCGGCGACAAACGTGAACGCGATGAACAAGACGTGCTGCATGCCGAATTTTCGCAACACGATGCCGAGCTTGACCCGCGCCCGGCCGAGCGCAGAGCCGTGCGGTTGCGGGAAAGCGAACGAAACCGCTTTGCTCAACATTGATCTACCTCCTTGGGGATGCGTGCCGCTGATGACTGGCGATACGATCGGCCATCGCCGTACCGCGTGAAACTGATTAGATCGTAAGCGTGGTAGCGATGTGGCACGTCTTTATCGGCGTGCGCCAATTGAAGTGTAGTCGGCGCGTTTTGTCCGCAATATTCGTAGTTAAGTAACCATCCCGATCCGTCGTGACGGTAATGTTTTTGTCTTACGGCCGATTCCAACGCTCCATTAACCATTTCCGTTTAACGATCTACGGCGAAACAGAACGCCCGAATGGCCCATCGAGGATTTGGTGAAGCTGCTTTTCATTCATCAAAACATGCCCGGCCAGTTTCGCCACCTGGCGGCGCACCTCGCACGGGACGGTCGCAACCAGGTGGTTTTTCTTACGAAGCGCCAGGATCGTTCGCTGCCGGGCGTGGAACGGGCGGTTTACACAGCGCCGCGCGCACCGCATCCGCTGACGCATCATTACCTGCATCAGTACGAAGACGCGGTCTTGCATGGGCAGGCCGCGGCGCGCGCGTGCATTGCGCTTGATCAGAGCGGTTTTACCCCCGACCTGGTCATCGCGCACCCCGGCTGGGGCGAAAGCCTGTTCGTCAAGGACATATGGCCGAACGCGCCGGCGCTCAGCTACGGCGAGTTTTTTTATCGCCCGTTCGGCACCGACGTGAACTTCGACCCGGAGCAGCCGCTCGACATCGACACGATCTGTAAGCTTCGGGCGCGCAATGCGCATCTTCTGGTTGCGCTGGAGGCGGCAGATCGGACGCTGTGTCCGACCGAATGGCAGAAATCGGTGCACCCAGGGGCCTTTCACGATCGGATTTCCGTGGTGTTCGACGGCGTCGATACCGATGCGGTCACGCCCGATTCGCAGGCGCGACTGGCCTTGCCGAACGGCCGCGTTCTGAGCGCCGGAGACGAGGTCGTCAGTTATGTTGCGCGCAATCTCGAACCGCTGCGCGGCTTTCACACACTGATGAGGTCGTTGCCGTTGTTGTGCGAGCGGCGTCCGAATGCGCAGATCGTCATCGTGGGGCACGATGGACCCGGCTATGGCTGGACCGCGCCAGAGGGGCTCAGCTGGCGGGAGAAGATGCTCCGCGAAGTTGCGATCGATCCCGCGCGCGTGCACTTCCTCGGCATCGTGCCATATGCAGACTACCTGTCCCTGTTGCGCATCTCGGCGGCGCATATCTATCTGACGGCGCCATTCGTGCTGTCGTGGTCGGCGGTCGAGGCCATGGCGGCCGGGTGCCTCGTCATCGGATCGCGGACGGCGCCGGTCGAGGAGCTGATCGAACATGGGCAGAACGGGCTGCTCGTCGATTTCTTCTC
>DATARB010000019.1:0-12884 GCA_036264375.1 Pseudolabrys sp. | reverse complement strand
GATGGTCTGGTAGACCACGCAATAGCGTTCGGTGAGCTTGAGCAACTGGTCGAGCTTGTCCTGCGGCGCATCGGTATCGACGTCGAAGCGCAAGCGGATCTGCGCAAAGCCGACCGGCGCATCCTTGGCGACGCCGAGCGTGCCGCGGAAATCGAGGTCGCCTTCCGCCGAAACGGTGCCGCTGCGCAGCGGAATGTCGAGCGCGGTCGACACGGCTTTCAGCGTCACGCCGGCACAGGCAACGAGCGCCTCCAGCAGCATATCGCCGGAGCACAGCTCCAGGCCGCTGCCGCCGGTCGCGGGATGCAGCCCCGCCGTCGCCAGCGCGCGACCCGTTTCCACCTTGCAGGCGATGCCGGTGTCGTCGAGCGTGCCCTTGGCTTTCAGCGTGATGAATGCCGCCTTCGGATCGCTCTTGTAGCGGTCCTTGATCGGGGCCTGCATTGCGCGCAATTCGCCGGCGTCCATCGCGGGTCTCCTTTGGGGGTCACATCGGACTGGCAAACTATCGTCCCGGCCGGGGTCGAACAAGCGGGCCGGACCTATAGCGCGGCGCCGGCGCCGGCGCGCGCATCGACGTCCCGGGAAGCGCCCCGCTTGGAGCGGTCATCGATCAAGGAATGATCGAGCGCCGCGAGCACTTCGTCCTTGATCCGATTGAATTCGGCAGATTGACGGTTACGTGGGCGGGCGAGGTTCGCCTCGATCGTGCTGAAGATGCGTCCCGGGCGCGGCCGCATCACCATGACGCGGTCGGCCAATACGACGGCCTCGTCGACATCGTGCGTAACCAGAATCAATGTCGGCCGCGTGTCGGCCCAGAGATCGAGCAGGTGGTCCTGAAGGTCGGCGCGGGTCATTGCGTCGAGCGCGGAAAACGGCTCGTCGAGCAGCAGCACTTCCGGCTGCGGCACCAAGGCCCGCGCGATCGCCACACGTTGTGCCTGCCCGCCGGAGAGCTCGCGCGGCCACGCGCCGGCTTTGTCGGCGAGCCCGACACGCCGCAACGCGCTTTCGACGCGCGCCACGCGCTCTGCTTTCGGCAACTCTTGCAGTCCGAAGCCGACATTGTCTGCGACGGACAGCCACGGCAGAAGGCGTGGCTCTTGGAAAATGATGCCGATCTTCTCATGCGGCGCAGTGACGGCGGCGTCGTCCAAGAGCACGCGGCCCTGGCTCGCTCTGTCGAGCCCGGATATCGCGCGCAGCAGCGTGGACTTGCCGCAGCCGGAGCCTCCGACAATGGCGAGGATTTCCCCCAGGGCGACCGAGAAGCTGATGCCTTCGAGCGCATGCACGCCGTTCGGATAGGTCTTGCCGATGCGTTCAAGCGCAAGCATGGCTCACGGTCCCTCGTGGCCCGCGAAGCGGTCTTCCCAGCGCAGGAACGGCGCGCTGACGGCGACGATGATCCAGTCGGTCGTCTTGCCGACCACGGCGAAAGCCACGATCGCCGCGACGATCTGCGCCGGCTTGCCCATCTGCTGGCCATCCACCAGCAGGTATCCGAGGCCTTCGGAGGCGCCCATGAACTCGGCCGCAACCACGAACATCCAGCCGAGCCCAAGACCGGACCGCAGCGCGATGATGTAGGCCGGCAAGACGGCGGGCAGCAATATCCGGCGGACCATCTGCGGGCCGGTGAGCCGGAACGCGCGTCCGACTTCGACGATCTTGCGATCGACCGACATCACCGCGCCCATCACGCCGAGATAGACCGGGAAAAACACGCCGACGGCGATGAGCGTGACCTTGGATGCCTCGAAGATGCCGAGCCAGAGAATGAACAGCGGCACCCAGGCGATCGACGGGATCGCGCGCAGCGCCTGCAGCGTCGGATCGAGCAGACGGAAGATAAGGCTTGAATAACCGGTGATGGCGCCGAGAACGGTGCCGATGGCCACGCCGAGACCGAAGCCGGCGGCAACGCGCGAGAGGGTCGCCAGTGTGTGGCGCTGCAATTCGCCGGTGGCGGCAAGCTCGGCGAAGGTGGCGTAGACCACCGAAGGCGGCGGCACCAGCCGGCCGTTCGACAGACCGGTGCGCACGGCCAATTCCCAGCTGAGCGCAAGCACCAGCGGCACGATCAGCCCAAGCGCGGGCCGCGCAAACCGGGCCAATGCCGGCTTGCGCAGTTTCTCGTCTGCGGGGGAGTTTTCTGCCGCGATCGTCATGGACACAAGAGACATATTGGCTGGCCCACGAAGTCAACAAGCCCTTGTGCGAATTGACGCGCGCGCGGCGCGCGTCACGGTGCCGTTTACTTGGCCTTCACTTGGCCTTCACTTGACTTTCACTTGGCCGCGACCGTGAAGCGGGTGTCGATGAGCTCGTCCAGCGTCTGCTTCACGTCCACATCGGCCTTGATAACGCCGGCCTGTTGCAACGCCAGCCCCGCGGCGAGGATCGTGTTGCGCTGCGCCTTGCCGATCGTGCCATTGGAAAGGTCGGTGCGTTCGCGAAGCTGCTTCTCGACGATGTCCTTCGGCAGCTTGGTGGCGGTAATGAAGCTCTTCTCGACTTCATCGGGATGGGCGACTGCATATTTGCGGGCCGTTTCGTAGACCGCCAACAC
Organism: Pseudolabrys sp.; assembly: GCA_036264375.1. Lineage (GTDB taxonomy): Bacteria > Pseudomonadota > Alphaproteobacteria > Rhizobiales > Xanthobacteraceae > Pseudolabrys. Next base: position 10,309 of record DATARB010000019.1, on the reverse strand, counting down.
GCGCTTGACCAGATCCGGATGATCCTTGGCGAAATCCTCGCGCACATTGAGGATGCCGTAGGTGTTGGCGTCGGCGTCGCGATAGAACAGGCGAGCGCCGTCGCGCAGTTCGGCCTGCGCCATCATCGGGTCGAGACCTGCCCAGGCATCGACGTCGCCGCGGATCAGCGCGGTTTCGCCGTCCGGATGCTGCAGCAGCACCGGGACGATGTCCTTCTCGGTCAGGCCGGCTTTTTGCAGCGCGCGCACCAGGAAGATGTGGGGGTCGGTGCCGCGCGTGACGGCGACGCGCTTGCCCTTGAGGTCGGCGACCGTCTTGATGGTCGTGTCCTTGCGGGTGACGAGCGCGGTCCACTCAGGCTTGGAGAAGACGTAGATCGACTTGATCGGGTTGCCGTTGATCTTGGCGAGCAGTGCGGCCGAGCCGGCAGTCGAACCGAAGTCGATCGAGCCGGCGTTGAGGAATTCGAGCGCCTTGTTGGAGCCGAGCGTCTGCACCCAGAGGATCTTGATGCCGTCCTTCTCGAATTCCTTCTCCAGCCAGCCGTGATCCTTCAGCAGGATCGAGACCGGGTTGTAGGTCGCCCAGTCGATCCGCAGTTCCTTCGGCTGTTCGGCGGCGAACAACGTTGAGGTCGGCAAGAGGCCGGCGAGGAGGGCGGATGCCAACAAAGACCGGCGCGAAAACAGCTTCATCTGAAATCCCCAAAATTGAATCGGATCGGCAGGCGTTTGCAGAGCAACCACCATGGAAAGAAAGTATCGAAATGGGCCAAAGCCGGTAAACGGATGTCGTTGCCTTTTTCATCCGCTGGCGGGAAGGATTTTCCAAATTTCTGCCATTGACGGAAATAAATACCTACAGCCTTATAAAAATGCGCCCTTGCCTGGGATAAACATTCCACCGGGGCTTTTAGCCGCCCCTCCGTCTCAGGCGGCGCATTGCCGCACTGGATGAGACCGCTCCGCGGCCCGCCCTCCGCGAGGCTAGCGGTCGAGCCAGACCAGGTGAGCGCGGTGGTGACAACCGACACGCTCACCAGGGTGCGGTCGTTGCCGTCAGACGGCAAAAGGAAGCCGGCGGAGGTCGGCACGGTCGCATCAAGCTGCAGCGCTTTGCTGCCCATCGGCAATACGGCCATGGTCAGGCCGACGACGGTCTCTACCAATAGCCTGACCAACGAAGCCGGTGGACGCCTGACGGTCGGCGGCACGATCGACCTGATCGGCAACACATTCTGGCGCAGCTCGATATCAACGCACCCGCTGGAAGCGGTACGCCGGGCGTCTTGTGGAATCCTAGACGCCGAGAACAACGCGCTACAGGAGTTCGCCAGCGGATAAATCACTAGCATAGGCACGAAATTCCGAATTGCTGTTCGCCGGGCAGCGCGGATAGTTCCAATACGACAGGCAACACCACGCTTGCCGGATTGACCTTGATCAACAGCGGCGGCGATCTCGACTTCGTGCAGGGCGGCTTGGCCACCCTGACCTGATGCGCCCGGCCCCCTTCCTATCGTCCTCGCAATTCCTCCAGCAGCGGCCGCAGCTTGTACTTGCGGCGGTGCCGCTCGATCAGTTCGTCGAGGCAGGTCCGCCAATCGTCCTCGCGACCCTGGACCTCGTGGGCGAGCGCAGCCTTCTCCAGCCATTGTGCCGCCCGGGCATAATGGTGCGCCTGGTTCGCGTCCATGATGCCGTTGGCCTGATGCATGGCGAGACGGATCACCCACTGGGGATGGCTCGCATGCGCCACGCTGGCGAGATGCATGAGCGTTTCGTCGTGAGCGGCGTGTCCAAACCGATCGCCAACGGTGTGGACCGCTTCATCGATCAAGCCTTCGGAGAGGTATATGCGAATCCGGTCATAGGCATGAGGGGCACTGGCCAGGCGCTCCAGCAAGTCCTGTCGGATCGCATCCCAATCCACGCCGGCCCACGTTTGGACGGCGCGGAAATTCTCCAGCGACAACGAATGTTCGAATGCCGCCAACGCAGCCTTCAGAGCCACCTCCGTCCTGCCGATGCCGCCTGCGTAGTCGCGCAGCCAACATGCCAACGGGACGGCGGAAGAACCTGCTATTTCATCCTCGTCATCGCTGGCAAACCCAAGGCCCGCGTCTGCGATCTTCAGCGCATCGTCATGCGCAGCCGCTTCGCGTAGCACCTTTGCGAAGAGCAGCGCCTCATCGGGCCTCTTGAACGATTTCAGAGCATAGGTGACGGCCTCCGGCGTCCGCTCAAGCTTGACCAGCATGCCCGCGTAGCTCGTGTGCGCCCGTGCCGCGCGGGCGAGATTGAGATATTCCCCCGTTCGGCCGCAAGCCTCGAGAACCCGCAGCCGCACCACTGTCAGGTGGCCCTCCAGCCAGTCGTCCGCGCCGGAGGGCGGCCATGACCTGCTCTTCCCGGCCATGACCGCAGCGAGTCCGGGATCGTCCCAACCTGTCTGCAGCGCCCGAATGGCGACGTGAAACCCCTCGTCGACACCATACTCCTCAAGGCGGACCTGCCACTCCTCCAGTGTCTCCGCCAGGGCGTCGCGCTCCTTGGCGGCAAGCTCACTCATCAGCGCCGCCTCTGCCATGAGGCGGCCGAGATCGGCGAAGAGCTCGTATAGGTGCTCGTCGGAACCGGGGGAGTTATCGATCCAGTCGTCGACAAAGGCCTCGCCGATCGGCTCCAGGATCCGCAGCGCATTGGCACCATCCCCCACCTCGAGAAACGGCACGGCCTTTTCGACGAGACGCTGCAGCTCCTCGATGTCGCCTGACGACCGATAGCCATCCCAATAGCGCCCCCGCCGATTGCGTCCGGCGAGCAGGACGCGGGCCTGTTCACGTACCGGCGCAGGGTCGACCGGCGTTCGTCGCCGACCGGCGTCCGGGCGCTGCGGCTGTCGCGCCGGGATCGCTGTTGCCAGTTCCGCCTCGATCCAAGTTACGAGCTCAGGGTCGCTCTCGGTCCGCTTCTCCAAGAGCTCAATCAACCGCGGTTGATCGAGCTCTGCAAGGAGCTCGGCAATGGGCTTGCGTTCGATAAGGGGCGTCTTCTCGTCGGAAAATTTAAGCAAAACGGCGACAATGTGCTTGCAATATCCGCCCCAATCGTAGCGGCAGGTGCAATGGGCATCCGCAACGCCATCACCGTGCAGCCGGATCGAAACTTGGTAGGGCTCGAACTCGCTGCCCTCGACTTCCGCAGTCAATCGGTCGCCGCGTTGAAGCAGGTCGGATACAGCTCCATCGTCAAAGTAACTCTGACCGCGCGTAAAGGATTCGGCGCTCGCGAGCGCACGAATCGTTTCTTTCGAGATGCGTCGTCTCGCGACTTTGCTTGCGTTCCGAGCCGCGTTCATGTCGATGCCGATTTGCAAATCGGGTTCACGTTCTTCAGGCCCCGCCTCACGGATTTGCCCCAAACATATCTCGAAACAGTCGCTCGGCCTTCTCCAGCCCTTCGTCTGTCAACACCACTGATTTGGCGCGCCCAACAGGGTCCGAGATCAAACCCTTCTTGTGAAGCCGATCCATCGCATCCCAGTCGAACGATTTCCAAACGCGCTGGCCATCATGGAGCCCCAGGAGAAGTAGAGCGAGCACGCAGTGGTCGATTCGGTCGGTGTCGATCTCCATGGCGGCATCCGTCGATCGCCGCAGGAGAAGCGCTGGGCACAAGCGGGCGCGCTGTTCTCAAGCGTTTTGAACGTCGTCCACCATAACGTGAGTCGGCCGGCTAAAAAAATCACGGTACCGAAGGGTGGAACGGAGCGGCAATCCTCATGTCTCCAGGACCAGCTTTCGGTTCGGCACGCGCATGGCGCTAGTGCCGCGTCCGCTCTTCCGTTGCTGGCATTGTGCTGCATCGGTTGTTCCATGGAGTGCACGCTCTATGCGGTTCGCAGGGGGAGGGAGTTCGCCGACCTGCGCCCCGACCAGGACATGCGCGACACGTTCCGTCAGAATCGCGCGTAGAGCTTCCGGCCCTCCGGCGTCTTCACCCGCCGTCGGCGACGGTCGTCGTCGTCGAGCCGGCGCAAGCGCTGCACATCCCGCGCAAGACGCTCAACGCCAAGCGCGACGGGCGATCCGGCCTTCGCCGCGCGGCTCCGCCGCGCCATCGCCATGTTCCTCTCGGTGCGCATGCGAAGCACGGTGCAGCGTTTGAGCTACGGCAAGGCGACGGTGGCGAGCGACGACGAACTGGACATGTCGCTGCTCGACACGGTGGCGATCGCCGGAAACCGGTTTGATCGCAGGGTGAAAAGCCGCTGAGTGCTTAGGACCGGTTGCTAAGTGCTTGCTCCGCTCATTCCCGCGCGAGCGGGAATCCAGAGCCGCAATCAGAGAATCAGTAGCTCTTGCCCTGGATCCCGCTTTCGCGGGGGCGAGCGGCTGATTCCGCGCCGTTCGCTGAATTGAATTCAGCGGCGGACTTGCTTAACGTCGGTTCTTCACCATGGGTCATCGCCTCATGGTCTTGAGGGTTGACCATGAATGGTTCTGGCGCGCGTGGACTGATTGCCGTCGACAAGATGGGCGGCAAAGTGATCTTTATCGATCCTGCCACCTACGAAACAACCGCGGTCCTCGACGACTTCGAACGGGTTCCGCACGAACTTCTTGTGCTGCCGGAGCGGTCGGTCGCCTATGTGCCGATCTTCGGCGATGGCATCCACGGCCGAAATCCGAATCCGGGCCATCTGTTGTCCATCGTCGATCTCGACACGCGAGCGCATGCTGGCGATATCGATCTGTCGCCTTACGTCTCCCCGCACAGCCTTCAACTCGGGCCGGACGGTCTGCTTTACATTACCTGCGAGAACAGTGGCGTTGTTGCGCTGGTCGATCTGCAAGAGCGAACGGTGGTCGGGGCCATCGAGACCGGCTCGACCAATGCGCACCGGCTCGCTTTGGCGCCGGACGGACGGCGGCTCTACACGGAAAATGAGGAAGACGCGTCGATTTCGGTCATCGACGTCGGCGCGCGCAAGCTGATCAAACACATCGCCACGCCGCATCCGCTGGCCGGCATCGCTGCCTCGCCCGACGGAAAACTGCTGGTCGCAATCGACGACGAAGAGCCGGTAATTTACCTCGTCGATGCCGACACGTTGGAGATTGCGCGGAGCGTCCGCCTCGATGGTGTCCCGGAGCCGGGGCAGATCGTGCGCTTCAGTCCCGATGGCGCGGTGGTGCTCGTCACCAGTATGCGTAGCGGCACGGCGACGCTGATCGATTCGACCTTCACCCGGCAGACGACGCTCCGAGTTGGCAAACAACCGATGGACGGCGCCTTTCGCGGCAGCTTGCTGCTCATCGGCTGCCAGGGCGACGGCAGCATTCATGTGATTGATCTGGCCAAACAGCAAGTGACGACCAGTTTCGCCGCCGGCGTCGGCTGCGAGACGCTCGCCTTCTTCTAGCGCGCCACTTCAATCTCGCTCGTCGAGACGCTGTAGATGCCGAGTTTCGCAAACGACTCGCGTGTCTCAGCGGCCGATCCGTTGAGATCGATGGCGCGGCAAGCGTCCTCGATCACAATCGCCTCGAAGCCTTCGAGCGCGGCGTCTTCCGCCGAATAGCGCACGCAGAAGTCGAAGGCGAGGCCGGCGAGGAAGACGCGTTTGAAGCCGCGTTCGCCGAGATAGCCGGAAAGGCCGGTCGAGGTCTTGCGATCGTTCTCGTAGAAGGCCGAATAGGAATCGATTTGCGGGTGAAAGCCTTTGCGCACGATCAGTTCGGCGCGGGGCGTTGCCAGATCGTCGCGGAGCGCAGCGCCTCGCGTATCCTGCACGCAGTGGTCCGGCCACAGGACCTGGCTGCCATAGGCGACCTCGATGGCCTCGAACGGGTTCTTGCCGGGGTGCGAGGAGGCGAAAGACAAATGCCCAGGCGGATGCCAGTCCTGCGTGAGCACCACGTGGGCGAACTTCCCGGCCAGATCGTTGATCAGCGGGACCACCTCATCGCCGTGCGGCACGGCCAGCGCGCCGCCAGGGCAGAAGTCGTTCTGTACGTCGACGACGAGGAGAACATCGCGCTCGCCGGTCGTAATTGTGTCGTTCATAGGGTCCGCCCTGAGTTCGCCCGCGCGTAGCGAATCCTGCTGCGGGGTTGATGCCGTGACAGCCGGAGGCACCGGCGAGCGCACGACGCTCGCCGGTGCCATCAACACACTTGTAATAAGGCTTAAAGCCGGTCGATCTCAAATTCCTCGCAGGAGTAGCCCATCATTGACAGGCCCTCCTCCAGGAAATCCCCCACCATCGGTATGCCAAGTAGATAGGCAGCCGTTCGGCGGTTGTGCGCCCGCGCCGCCTCCTCGCGCACCGAGTCCCAATCCGCGGCCGTATAATCGTCGCGGCCGAGCCAGGTGAGCGTGACGAGATCAATCTGCTCGTCCTCGGTTAACGCGTTGATGAAGGCGGTGATCTCCTGCACCACCGGATCGTCGCTATGATCTTCCAGCACGGCGGCATCCTGATCGTCCGACGGATTCGAGGCAGGATCTGGCTCGGTGACCATGTCTTTGGCGTCGAATTCGCGGGCCTTGATGATGAGGAAGCAGACCTTCTCGGGCGAGACGGAGAGCGGGCCGTTCTCGTCGTCCGGACTGGCTTCGGGGGCGCGCGTTCGTTTGGCCATGAGCATCACCTCGGACTGGCTAATTCATGAGGCCGACGAGTCGTTCCCCACCGCGAAATGATGGGAGCCCACCGCTTGCGGCCGCTGCGTTTTTCCTATTGATGTTGCCCAGGCGACCACGCAAGCGACGCGAGACGGAATGTCCGACACACAGTCCACGTACAAGGGCCGGCGCGAGGATCAGCGGCTGGTCACCGGCCAAGGCCGCTATACCAACGACTGGAATCTGGAAAATCAGGTCTACGCGGCCTTCCGGCGCTCGGACCGGGCCCACGCCCTCATCAAGGCGATCGATACGTCGGCTGCCGCGAGCAGTCCCGGCGTCCTGGCGGTGCTCAGTGGCCGCGACGTGGCGGACGCCGGCTTCGCTTCGCTGCCGCCGATCTCGCCGATGCCAGGCCGCGGCGGCCAGGGCATCCTGGCGCCGCAGCGGCCGGTGCTCGCGCGCGATCGCGTCCGTTTCGTCGGCGAGGAGGTCGCCGTCGTGGTCGCGAAGACGCCGGCTGCGGCGCACGATGCGGTCGACCTCATTGAGATCGACTACGAGGACCTGCCGGTCCTCATCGGCTTCGATAAGGCGATGGCGCCCGGCGCCGTCAGCATCCACGACAACATTCCCGGCAACATCTGCTTCGACTTCGAATATGGCGACGAGCAGAAAACGGCGGAGGCTTTCGCGCGCGCCCATGGCGTCGTCGCGCTGAGCGCGGAGAGCCCGCGCGTTGCCCCGACGCCGCTCGAAGTGCGCAGCGCGCTGGTGGCTTATGACGCGGCGAGCGACAGCTTCGATGTCTGGGCGCCCAATCAAGGCGGCCCGGCCTTCGGCCGCGATCTCGCGGTCATGACCGGCCTGCCGGAAGATCGCATCCGCGTGCGCATGCTCGATGTCGGCGGCGCCTTCGGCGCGCGTACGGCGCCATTCCCCGAATATCCGGTGCTGCTCCATCTGGCGAAGAAGCTCGGCCGTCCGGTGAAATGGCTGTCGACACGGTCGGACGATTTCCTCACCGACAATCACGGCCGCGCCATCTCGCTGCATGGCGAGCTTGCCTACGACAAGCGCGGCAAGTTCCTCGCGCTGCGCACGAACTGGCTCTGCGACTCGGGCGCTTATCTCGCGCCGGCCGGTGTTCTCACCAATTCTATGAATGGCAGGTTCATCGGCGCCGGCGTGTACAACGTCGAGGCGCTTTATGGCCGTCATCGGCAGGTGATCACCAACACATCGCCGACCAACGCCTATCGCGGCGCCGGCCGGCCCGAGGCGAACTACATCGTCGAGCGTCTCGTCGATGAGGTAGCGGTCAAGCTGGATATCGATCCGCTCGAACTGCGCCGGCGCAATCTGATCAAGAAGGATCAGATGCCATATACGACGCTGACAGGCACTAATTTCGACAGCGGCGATTTCCTCGGGATGGCGGCCAAGGCGCGCGAATTGTCGGAGTGGGATTCATTCCGCATGCGCCGGCGCCAGTCGCAGCGCGAAGGCAAGCTGCGCGGGCTCGGCTGCGGCATGTTCATCGAGGCATCGGGCGGCGGCGGCATCAAGAAGGACGAGGTCGCGGTGCTGTTCGAGGCCGACGGCACCATCGTTCTGCATAACGTGGCCGGCCCGAGCGGGCAGGGCCACGAGACGGTGTTCCCGGAAATGATCGCGCGCTGGCTCGGCGTGCCGGTAGAGAACGTGATCAGCAAATCCGGCGATCCGGACGGGCCGAAGCTGCAGGGCAATGCGGCCGTCGGCTCGCGCTCCGGCATGTTGCAAGGCAGTGCCTTCAAGGCTGCCGCAGACATCGTGATCGAGAAGGGCAAGCGGCTCGCCGCCGATATTCTGGAGGCGAACGCGGACGACATCGAGTTTGCGAACGGCACATTCACCGTCGCCGGAACTGACCGGTCCGTCAGCATGACGCAAGTGATCGAGCGTGGCGCAGCCAAGACGCCCAATCTGCTTGACACGATTGCCGAACGGCCGATTTCGCAGGCCTTCCCAAGTGGGGCGCATGTGGCCGAGGTCGAGATCGACATGGCTACCGGCGCAGTCGATATCGTCCGCTACACGGCGGTGGACGACGTTGGCAACGTGCTCAACCACACTTTGGCGCATGGCCAGCTCGTCGGCGGTATTGTGCAGGGCGCTGGCCAAGTGTTCGGCGAGCACTGCCAATATGACGTCAATGACGGGCAGATGATCACCGGCAGCTTCATGGATTACTGCATGCCGCGGGCGCATCTCCTGCCCGGCGTGACTGCGCATAATCACGTCGTGCCGAGCCCGAACAATCCGCTCGGTGCCAAGGGCGTCGGCGAGGCGGGCACCACCGGCGCGCTGCCGGCCTGCATGAACGCGATCATGGATGCGCTGCGCTCCGTGGGCGTGACGCATTTCGACATGCCGGCGACGCCGGCGCGCATCTGGAGTGCCATCGCCGCGGCAAAGGCACGCGCCGCGGAGTGATCTCGGCTAAGGCGTTGCGTGCCTGTCAGCCATCGGCAATCGCGCGATACGGTTGCTGTTTGTCATGTCACTAAGGAGCGTTGCGATGCCGGATTTCGCCGGAGCCATTCAGGCGGCGCTGTCGGAGCGTTTCGGCGAAGACCTTGAGGTCGATCAGGCGCTCCGCGGCCTGGAAGAGCTATCCCGCCTGGCCGCGCGCCGCGTGCACCGGCGCTATCTCGCGCGTGACGTCGAGCCCGGCTTGATGCGCATGCTCTGTGCCTGCGCTCTGTCGGCGCCGTCGAAGAGCGATCTTCAGCAGGCCGACATTGTGATCGTGCGCGCCAAAGCGACGCGCGACGCGATCGGTGCACTTCTTCCCGAGATGCCGTGGCTGCCGCAGGCGCCGGTGTTCCTCGTCTTCCTGGCCAACGGCCGCCGCCTTCCGCAGATATCGCAGATGCGCGGCAAGCCGTTCCCGAACGATCATCTCGATCTGTTCTTCAATGCAAGCGTCGATGCTGCGATCGTGCTCGCCACCTTCTTGCGCGCCGCCGATGCGGCCGGACTTGGCTGCTGCCCCATCAGCGTCATTCGCGATCACGCGGCAAAGATCAGTGCGATGCTCGAACTGCCGGACAAGGTGGTGCCGGTTGCCGGCCTATGCGTCGGCTGGCCGGCCGACGACGGCGTGCTGTCGCCGCGATTGCCGCTGAGCACGACCCTACACGAAGAGCGCTTCACGGAAACCGATCTCGCCGGCGAGGTTGAACGTTATGACCGCCGCCGCGCTGAGACGCGGCCTTTCCAAAATCAACGTGAGCCTGAGCGCTTCGGCCAAGCGGAGTTCTATGGCTGGTCGGAGGACAAAGCGCGGCAATATGCGAAGCCGCAGCGCGCCGATTTCGGCGTTTTCGTTCGCGGCAAGGGATTCCATTTGGAGTGAAGGTCGCTGTCGTCCCCGCTTGAGCCTTTACTCGGGCCGGCCGATAGGCCGGACCCGAGTGCGGGGACGACAGAATGGTTTCACCGCTTGGTGATGACGACTTCCAGATATTCGCTTGGCACTGCCATGGTACCGTCGTCGGTCTTGTTCATGCCGCGGATCAACGTGAGCAGATCGTTGCGCAGATCCTGCTGCTTGAGCAAATCGAGGGCGGCGAAGGCTTTCAGCATCGGCCCATAGTACGTCTTGAACAGCTCGACGAAATGTTCGGGC
>DATARB010000018.1:0-7187 GCA_036264375.1 Pseudolabrys sp. | reverse complement strand
CGGCGGATTGGGAATGATGGCGCTCTCAAGGTCGGTCTCGTTTGGTCCGGCAACCCCGACCACAAATATGATCACCAGCGCTCGATCCCCGCCGCCACGATCCTGCCGGCGCTGATGATGCCGGGCGTCAAATTATTCGCCTTGCAAAAGAACGTCCGGCCGGCGGATCGGGCGACCTTGGCCGGCCTGGCGGAGGACATCACCGATCTAGGCCCCGAACTCGGCGATTTCAGCGACACAGCAGCGGCGGTTTGCGCTCTCGACCTGGTCATATCGGTCGATACGTCAGTCGTCCATCTCGCCGGGGCGCTGGCGCGGCCGACCTGGACCCTGCTGCCGTTCACGCCCGATTGGCGCTGGCGGCTCGGCCGCGAGGAGAGCCCGTGGTACCGGACCATGCGGCTGTTCCGCCAGGCGCAGCGCAACAACTGGGACGGCGTGTTGGAACAGGTGCGGACGGCCCTGCACTGGACGGCGGCACAGCATGCGCTCTTGCCCGAGACCTCACATTTAGCTATATGCCCGAGCAACCGGGCCGCCATCGATATCGTCGAGGCTACCCGAGCGGGCCGAGGGCGCGGTTAATCGCCCCTCGCTGTTGGAGGACAAAGCCCCGCTCGCGCCTCGCCGCCAGGCAAGCCTGACCGCTCAATCGTTCGACAAGCACGGCTTTTGCGCCGGCCACCGGGGATTCCTGGGGCCGCCGTTGGCATTGCCAAAGCCATCGGCCCGCGCTGTCGAACACCATTCAAACCCGCCGGCGCTGGCTTCAGGAGATTACATGGCTACAGCTACCGCGACGCGTGAAGATTTCGCTGCGATGCTTGAAGAGTCCTTCACCCAGGGCAGCCCGCAGGAAGGGTCTGTCGTCAAGGGTAAGGTCGTCGGCATCGAAAAGGACATGGCCGTCATCGACGTCGGCGCCAAGACCGAAGGCCGCGTGGCCCTGCGCGAGTTCGCAGCGCCCGGCCGCCAGTCCGACATCAAGATCGGCGACACCGTCGAGGTCTATCTGGAGCGCGTCGAGAATGCGCTCGGCGAGGCCGTGCTGTCACGCGACAAGGCGCGCCGCGAGGAGAGCTGGGGCAAGCTGGAGAAGGCCTTCAACGATAACCAGAAGGTCCATGGCGTCATCTTCAACCAGGTCAAGGGCGGCTTCACCGTCGATCTCGACGGCGCCGTGGCCTTCCTGCCGCGCTCGCAGGTGGACATCCGTCCGATCCGCGATGTGACGCCGCTGATGAACGTGCAGCAGCAGTTCCAGATCCTGAAGATGGATCGCCGCCGCGGCAACATCGTGGTCTCCCGCCGCACCGTGCTGGAAGAGACCCGCGCCGAGCAGCGCCAGGAGCTGGTGCAGAACCTCGAAGAGGGCCAGGTCATCGACGGCGTGGTCAAGAACATCACCGACTACGGCGCCTTCGTGGACCTCGGCGGCATCGACGGCCTGCTGCATGTCACCGATATCGCCTGGCGCCGCGTCAATCACCCGACCGAAGTGCTCAACATCGGTCAGTCGGTGAAGGTCAAGATCATCAAGATCAACCACGAGACGCACCGCATCTCGCTCGGCATGAAGCAACTGCTCGACGATCCGTGGCAGGGCATCGAGGCCAAGTATCCGGTCGGCGCGCGCTTCAAGGGCCGCGTTACCAACATCACCGACTATGGCGCCTTCGTGGAGCTGGAGCCGGGCATCGAGGGTCTCATCCACGTCTCCGAGATGTCGTGGACGAAAAAGAACGTTCACCCGGGCAAGATCGTTTCGACGTCGCAGGAAGTCGAAGTGCAGATCCTCGAGGTCGATCCGGTCAAGCGCCGCATTTCGCTCGGCCTCAAGCAGACCATGCGCAATCCGTGGGAAGTCTTCGTCGAGAAGCACCCGCCGGGTTCGACGGTCGAAGGCGAAGTCAAGAACAAGACCGAGTTCGGCCTGTTCCTCGGCCTCGACGGCGATGTCGACGGCATGGTCCATCTGTCGGACCTGGACTGGAAGCGTCCGGGCGAGCAGGTGATCGACGACTACAAGAAGGGCGACATGGTCGAGGCCCAGGTGCTCGACGTCGATGTCGAGAAGGAGCGCATTTCGCTCGGCATCAAGCAGCTCGCGGGCGATCCGATGTCGCAGGGTGCGGCCGGCGAGTTGAAGAAGAACTCGGTGGTCACGCTGGAAGTGACGGAAGTGAAGGAAGCCGGCCTCGAGGTCACGATCGCCGGGACCGACCTGACCACCTTCATCAAGCGCGCCGATCTCGCGCGTGACCGTGCCGAGCAGCGCCCCGAGCGCTTCTCCGTCGGCCAGAAGGTGGACGCTCGCGTCACCCAGTACGACCGCAAGACCCACAAGCTCGCCGTCTCCATCAAGGCGCTGGAAGTCGCCGAGGAGAAGGAAGCGCTTGCGCAGTACGGCTCCGCCGATTCCGGCGCTTCGCTCGGCGACATCTTGGGCGCCGCGCTCAAGCAGCGGGCCGGCGAGACCGAGAAGACCGACGAGTAAGACCGGAAACCTCCGGTTTACGGTACAAGGATACGAAACCCCCGGGGCCTGCCCCGGGGGTTTTTCTTTTTGACATCACCGTGCCAAAAGTCGCCCATAGGCAGGTCCACTGTCATTCCGGGTTCGCTCGCTACGCTCGCGCCCCGGAATGACCGGTTTACAGAGGAGTGAGCCCCATGTCGCTCGATGCCGATGCCATCGTCGATCGCCGCCGGATGCGGCGGAAGCTCACCTTCTGGCGCGTGAGCGCGGCGCTGGTCGCGCTCCTCGCCCTGGTCGGGATTGGCTTTGCCCTGCTGCCGGGCAACCGTCTCAGCGCCCCCGGCGCCTATGTCGCCCGCGTCAAGATCCAGGGCCTGATCCGCAACAACGAGGACCGCGTCGAGGCTTTGGCGCGGCTGTCGCGCTCGCAGGCGCGCGCGGTGATCGTGCATATCGACAGCCCCGGCGGCACCACGGCCGGCTCGCAGCAGCTCTATGACTCGCTGCGCGAACTCCAGGAGCGCAAGCCGACCGTCATCGTGGTCGACGGTCTGGCCGCCTCCGGCGCCTACATTGCCGCGCTCTCGTGCGATCACATCATCGCCGAGGACACCTCGCTGGTCGGCTCGATCGGCGTTCTCTTCCAGTTTCCCAACTTCACCGATGTCCTGAAAACGGTGGGCATCAAGGTCGAGGAGATCAAATCCTCGCCGCTCAAGGCCGCGCCGAACGGCTTCGAGCCGACAAGCCCGGAAGCGCGCGCGGCCATCGAAGCGATCGTGCTCGACTCCTATTCGTGGTTCAAAGACCTGGTGAAGGACCGCCGGAAACTCTCCGACGAACAGCTGGCCCGGGTATCCGATGGACGCGTCTTCACCGGGCGCCAGGGCGTTCCGCTCAAGCTGGTGGACGAAATCGGCAACGAGCGGACGGCCCGCGACTGGCTGGCGAAGGAAAAGAACGTGCCGATCTCGACGCCCGTCCGCGACTATTCGCTGCAGCCGCGATTCAGCGAACTGTCCTTCCTGCATGTCGCCGCGTGGGGTTTCGACGCCGTCGGGCTCTCCGCGGTGTCGCGCGGCATCGCCGAATGGGGCGGCGCGGAGGCCGTCGAAAGACTAAATCTTGACGGTCTGCTGGCGCTTTGGCACCCTGCTTCGCCCAACTGACCACTCGACCGGGTAAGGCGCCGTCTATGATCAAGTCTGAGCTTGTCCAGCGGATCGCTTCGCAAAACCCGCATTTGTACCAGCGCGATGTCGAGAACATCGTCAACGCCATCCTCGGCGAGATCACCGCGGCCATGGCGCGCGGCGACCGCGTCGAGCTGCGCGGCTTCGGCGCATTCTCGGTCAAGCACCGGCCGGCCCGCACGGGGCGCAATCCGCGCACCGGCGCGCATGTGTCGGTCGACCAGAAGTCGGTGCCGTTCTTCAAGACCGGCAAGGAAATGCGCGAGCGCCTGAACGGCAAGTCCGACGACGAGACCGCAGACGACGAGACCGTATAGGTCTCTTTCGGCCGGGCGTGGGCGCTATCGTGATGGCCGGGCTTGCCCGGCCATACTGGTCTTTAGGCCAATCGCATCATTGGAGATGACCGACGGTGTTCCGCAAGATCGTCACGGCCGTGATCGTCGTCCCGCTGGCAGTGATCATCGTCGCCTTCGCAGTTGCGAACCGGCAGAGCGTGACGGTCTCGTTCGATCCGTTCTCCGCAGGCGACCCGGCCTCTGTGGCGACGCTGCCGCTGTTCGTCCTCATCTTCGTGCTCGTCATTCTTGGCGTCATCGTCGGCGGCATTGCCGCATGGCTGCGCCAATCCAAATGGCGCCGCATGGCGCGCAAGCTCGAAGGCGATGTGCGCGCGCTGCATCAGGAGATCGATACGCTGCGCCATCGCCTGGCGGCGGAGCCGCCGGCGCCGGTGCGCGAGGCGGCATCCTATACGCAGATACCGCCAACGCGTCCGTGAACCGTCCCGCCCGTTCCGCTTTGCGATGGCACGGATAAGGCGCTAGAACCCGCTTCACCATGGCTCTATCGATCAAAATCTGCGGCCTCAGGACCCCGGAAGCGCTTGACGTGGCGCTGGAATCCGGCGCGGACCTGGTCGGCTTCGTGTTCTTCGCGCCAAGCCCGCGCCATGTCGCTTTGGGTGCCGCCCGCGACCTCGGCGGCCGCGTGAAGGGCCGCGCCGGCAAGGTCGCGCTCACGGTCAACGCCACCGACGAAACCCTGCACGAGATCGTCGCCGCGCTGAAACCGGACATGCTCCAGTTGCACGGGACCGAAACGCCCGACCGTGTGGTCGCCGTCCGGACCCGCTTCGGTCTGCCGGTGATGAAGGCTTTACCGATCGCCGAGCGCGCGGACCTGTCGCCAATCCGGCTCTATGCCAACGTCTCCGACCGCCTGATCTTCGACGCGCGCGCGCCGCACGACGCGACGCGCCCCGGCGGGCTCGGCAAGCCGTTCGACTGGACGCTGCTCCAGGGCGTCAAACCCGGTGTGCCCTACATGCTCTCGGGCGGCCTCGATGCCCGGAATGTCGCCGAAGCGCTGGCCATCACCGGCGCGCCGGGTGTCGACGTCTCCTCGGGCGTCGAGCGCGCACCGGGCGAGAAAGACCCCGATAAGATTCGCGCCTTCATCCGCGCCGCGCGCGCGGCCGATGCGGCGCGCGCGTCTTCACCGCTTCTCCTCAATGAGACATCGGCCGTGCGCAAGACCGCCGGATGAGGAACTGTTTTTTATGACTGTGCAGCAGCCTAATTCCTTCCGCACCGGACCCGACGAGCGTGGGCATTTCGGCATCTATGGCGGCCGCTTCGTCGCCGAGACGCTGATGCCGCTGATCCTCGAGCTGGAGCGCGCTTACAAAGAGGCGAAAGCCGATCCGAATTTCCAGAAGGAGATGGACGGCCACCTCGCGACCTATGTCGGCCGCCCGTCGCCGCTTTACTTCGCTGAGCGGCTCACGCAGCACTGTCGCGGCGCGAAAATCTATTTCAAGCGCGAAGAGCTCAATCACACCGGCGCGCACAAAGTGAACAACGTGCTCGGCCAGATCATGCTGGCCAGGCGCATGGGCAAGACGCGCATCATCGCCGAGACCGGCGCCGGCATGCACGGCGTCGCCACCGCGACGCTCTGTGCGAAATTCGGCCTGCCCTGCATCGTCTACATGGGCGCCGTCGACGTCGAACGGCAAAAGCCGAACGTGCTGCGCATGAAGATGCTGGGCGCCGAAGTGCGCGCCGTCGAGTCGGGCTCGCGCACGCTGAAAGATGCGATGAACGAAGCGCTGCGCGACTGGGTGACCAACGTCTCCGACACGTTCTACTGCATCGGCACCGTCGCCGGCCCGCATCCTTATCCGGCGCTGGTGCGCGACTTCCAGTGCATCATCGGCCGCGAGACGCGCGAGCAGATGCAGGCCGCCGAAGGCCGCCTGCCGGATTCGCTCGTCGCCTGCATCGGCGGCGGCTCCAACGCGATGGGGCTTTTCCATCCGTTCCTCGACGACCGCGGCATCGAGATCTACGGCGTCGAAGCCGCCGGCCACGGCATCAAGAGCGGCAAGCATGCGGCCTCCATTGCCGGCGGCCGCCCCGGCGTGCTGCATGGCAACCGCACCTATCTGCTGATGGACGCGGATGGACAGATCGAGGAGGCGCATTCGATCTCCGCCGGTCTCGATTATCCCGGCATCGGCCCCGAGCACGCGTGGCTCAAGGACATGGGCCGCGTGAATTTCCTGTCGGCGACCGACGAGGAAGCCGTGGCCGCGTTTCAGCTGTGCAGCAAGCTCGAAGGCATCATCCCGGCGCTCGAACCGGCGCATGCGCTCGCGAAAGTGTTCGACCTCGCGCCGACGAAGCCGAAGGATCATCTGATGGTGGTCAATCTCTCCGGCCGCGGCGACAAGGACCTCGCCAGCGTGGAAGCGTATTTGGAGGGCAGAGCATGACCGGGCGAGCGCCCTTCTTTCACCTCTCCCCATTGGGGAGAGGTCGCTCGCGAAGCGAGCAGGTGAGGGGGCCCAGCCCTCACGGTGGGCGCAGCGTCTGGTCGATCATGTCCAAAACGCCGCCGAGGTTTTCGTATACGTCGATGTTCGATACACGGACGACATGGAAGCCGAACGCTTCCAGCGTATGTGAACGCTCGGCATCGCGCGCGAGTTCAGCCGCCGTGCTGTGCGTGGCGCCGTCCACTTCCACGATCAGCTTTCCTTCGATCGTCACGAAGTCGACGATGTATCGATCGATCGGATGCTGCCGCCGAAACTTCCATTGCGCCAACCGCCGGCCGCGCAAAGCTTGCCAAAGCCGGGCCTCGGCATTTGTTTGGGCCGCGCGGAGCTTGCGCGCCCTTTGTCTGAAGCGCTCCATCCCCCTCACCCGGCCGCTTCGCGGCCGACCTCTCCCCGTAGGGGAGAGGTGTAACACAGGCCGTGCCACAGCATGACCACCCGTATCGAACGCCGCTTTGCCGCGCTGAAGGAAGAGGGCCGCGCCGCGCTGGTCACTTTCACCATGGCCGGCGATCCCGACACCGAGACATCGCTCGCCATCGCAAAGGCTTTGCCGAGAGCCGGCGCCGATGTGATCGAACTCGGCATGCCGTTCACCGATCCGATGGCGGACGGCCCCGCCATCCAGGCCGCGGGCTTGCGCGCGCTCAAAGCCGGTCAGCGCATGACC
>DATARB010000390.1:0-26240 GCA_036264375.1 Pseudolabrys sp. | reverse complement strand
AACCGGGCCTTCTGCTCGTTGGTGAGCCCGCCGTAGAAGGCGTTCAAAGCCACGTCCACATTCGTCGCCGCGTAGTTCATCGTCGTGAGGCGGTTGTCCGCCGCATCGAGCCGCGCCACCGGCTCCGCCGGCATCGGCTGGGCGCAGGATGCGATGAGCAGCTTCGCCATGTCCGAAGACGCCTTGCCGAAGGCCTCAAGGCCCGCGCGCTGCTGCGGCGTCGGGCGCACCGCCTGCTGGATCTGCTTGATCAGCCGGTCCGCGTCGCCGATGCTCTGCGCCGCGCAGGCCTGATATTGTTTCCCCATCGGCCCGCTCGCGGCGCGCTGATCGCCGCGTGTGTCCTGCGGCGGAGCGGCGGGGGTCTGCACGGTGAACCTGGCTTTCTGCTCGGGTGTCAGGCTGTCATAGAAGGCCTTCAGCGGCGCGCGGAGCAGCGAGCCGGCGTTCTGGACCTGCCAGAGGCGCTGCTCCAGTTCAGGCAGCCGCTGCGTCGGCGGACGCTGGGCGGCGTCGATGCAGCCCGCTTTGATAGTCTTGACCGCTTCTCCCGATGCCGCCTGCAGCTTGTCGAGCAAGGTCTTCTGTTCGGGCGTCAGCGTGATCGTCTGAGCGACCTGGGTGCCCGGCCAATCGCTCTGCGTCGCCGAATTACCGTCGCAAGCGCTGCTGGGGGCGGCGCCAGCGCCGACTGTTTCGGGACGGTTCGTGCCGACGACCGTCGGCGCAGGGGCCCTCAGGGGGCCGACGATGGTGGCGACAATGTCGCCGAACCCGTGCTGGCGGAAATCGTCGCCATAGTCGTTCGGCCACAGCGTATAACCGACCACGTCCTCGTAGGCGGTCGGCCAGGCCAGCGGCCCGACCCAGCCGAGATTGGCTTGCTCCTGCTCCTGCTCTTGTTCGGGTGGGGCCGCGCGGTTCGCCTCGGCTCCGCGGGACCGGTGCCGATGGACGGACGAGTGCGGCAGACGCTCCAGCATGCCCCGCAAAGGCGCAGTCACGGCGCCGAGGACGCCGCCAGGCGAGAACGGAAACTGGGCCTGTGCGGTCGCCGGAAGGATCGTCACGGCGGCCACCAAGCCAACGGTCAATAGCGTGTACCGGCGCATAGGTATCTCCCGCCGCGGATCGGCCGAATGTAAGGCTGAGATGTCGCAGGGGATAACGGGCCGGGACGCCGCACGGTTCCGCGGCGTCTGGTGCTTCGTACAGCGGCGCTTCAGCGCGCCACAACGGGCGATCGGCCCGCAGCGGCCAACGGGCGATCAGCCCGCAGCGGCCAAATCGTCGGCCTTGCGCTTCGGCTTTTGCGGCGGCTGCTGGCGGATTTCCTCGAGCTTGGCCTGCACATGCCGCGAAAACACGAACTCCGGCGGACGCTGGTTCTCGAGACTGATCTCAGGCGCCATCGGTCCTTCGGTGCGCACACCGCGCAACGCGACAATGGCGGCCTTGATCGGGTTGCTCACCGCGTTGTTCACGGCGGTCGCTTCGAAGCCCGAGTGGACCATGCAGTCGGCGCACTTCTCGTAATTGCCGACGCCGTAGTTGTCCCAGTTGGTGTCTTCCATCAACTCCTTGAAGGTCTTGGCGTAGCCTTCGCCGAGCAGATAGCAGGGCTTCTGCCAGCCGAAAACCGTGCGCGTGGGATTGCCCCACGGCGTGCAGTGATAGGTCTGGTTGCCGGCGAGGAAGTCGAGGAACAGGCCGGACTGGCTGAACGACCAGTTCTTTCCGCCGTTGCCGCGCTTGAAGATGTTGCGGAACAGCGTCTTGGTCTTCTCGCGATTGAGGAAGTGCTGCTGGTCCGGCGCACGCTCATAAGCGTAGCCGGGCGACACGGTGATGCCGTCGACGCCCATTTCCATGACGCTGTCGAAGAACTTCGCCATCCGCTCCGGATCGGCGTTGTTGAACAGCGTGCAGTTGATGTTGCAGCGGAAGCCGCGGCGCTTGGCCTCCTTGATGGCGGCCACGGCGCGGTCGTAGGTGCCTTCCTGGCACACCGACTTGTCGTGGTCCTGCTTGTCGCCGTCGAGATGCACCGACCAGATGAAGAACGGACTGGGCTCGTAGTCCTTCATCCGCTTTTCCATCAGCAGCGCGTTCGTGCACAGGTAGACGAACTTGCGCCGGGCGACGATGCCCTTGACGATTTCCGGCAGTTCCTTGTGCAGCAGCGGCTCGCCGCCGGCAATGGACACGACCGGCGCGCCGCATTCGTCGACCGCCTGCAGGGCGTCGGCGACGGAAATGCGCTGGTTCAGGATCTCGTCCGGGTAGTCGATCTTGCCGCAGCCGGCGCAAGCAAGGTTGCACCGGAAGAGCGGTTCGAGCATCAGGACGAGTGGATAACGCTTCTGCCCGGAAAATCGCTTCCGGGCGACGTAACTACCCACAATCAACTTTTGCAAGAGAGGAATGCCCAAGACTACCGTCCTTACCTATTTTGCTGGCGTTATTGACCTGCAGAAGCTCGACCGGAACGCGGAACTCCATATTCTCTTCTCGTCCCGGTAGCAATGAGACTTCCACCGGCGCGATCCGGCCCAGGGCCTCGATCGCGTCCATGACCATGACCTCCGGAGCCGAAGCCCCGGCCGTGATACCCACCGCCTTCGCGTTCTTAACCCATTCTGGCTGGATTTCGTTGCCGTTGGCGATCAAGTGGGTCGGAATCCCGGCTTCCAGTCCGATTTCGCGAAGCCGGTTCGAATTAGAGCTATTGGCGGCGCCAACGACGAAGATGACATCGACAAGCTTGCTCAGCTCGCGCAGCGCCATTTGGCGATTTTGTGTCGCGTAGCAGATGTCCTCCGTTCCCGGCCCGACCACGTCCTTGAATCGGCGGTAGAGCGCCGCGATGATCCCACGGGTATCGTCGACGCTCAGCGTGGTCTGGGTCACGTAGGCAATGGGGGTATCTTCCGGAAGGGCGAGGGTGTCGACATCGCTTTCCGTCTGTACCAGCAGCACCTGGCCTGGGATCTGTCCCAGCGTGCCCTCGACCTCCGGGTGTCCGGCATGGCCGATCAGGACCACGGTGCGCCCCTTACGGAGATAGTGCCGGCCCTGGGTATGGACCTTGGAAACAAGGGGGCAGGTGGCGTTGAGGACGTGCAGGCCGCGGTCCTTGGCCTCGAGCTCGACCTTTTTGGCTACGCCGTGGGCGCTGAATACGGTGATACCGTCCGGCGGCACTTCCGACAGATCCTCGACAAAGCGAGCGCCGCGTGCCTTCAAAGCGTCCACGACCCATTTATTGTGCACGATTTCATGCCGCACATAGACCGGCGGCCCGTATTTCTCGAGGGCGCGCTCGACAATCTCGATGGCGCGCACGACCCCCGCGCAAAATCCGCGCGGTTGAGCCAATATAACTTTCATTTCTAACCTCCTTTGACGCTGCCGCTCGACGGGAGGGCGTCAGCGCTGCGCAGAGCCTTCTTACGATCTGTCACGACAATCGACGCAGTTTGCTGGGTCACCGCCCCAGACTGGAAATTGAACGCCTCGAATACCTTGGCAACGATGCCGTTCGCGTCAAGACCCGCTCGCGCATACATGGCAGGCGGCGAGTCATGGTCAATGAACACGTCCGGCAGTGCCAGGGAGCGCAGTTTGAAGCCCGTCTGGTCCAGCGCGCCCTTATCGGAGAGCATCTGCGCGACGTACGAGCCGAAGCCGCCGATGGAACCTTCCTCCACCGTAATCAGCAACTCGTGATTGCGCGCCAGCCGCAGGATCAGGTCGGTATCAAGGGGCTTGGCAAAGCGGGCGTCCACGACGGTCGTGGAGACGCCGTGCGCGGCGAGCACATCGGCGGCCTTCACGCAATCGGCGAGGCGGCCGCCCAGCGACAGCAACGCGACCGTATTGCCCTGGCGGATGACCCGCCCGCGCCCGATCTCGAGCGGTGTCCCGATCTCGGGAAGCTGCAAACCGGCGCCTTCGCCCCGCGGGTAGCGGAACGCCGATGGACGGTCGTCGATCGCCGCCGCGGTTGCGACCATATGCGCCAGCTCAACTTCGTCGGCCGCGGCCATGATCACAAATCCTGGCAGACAGCCGAGAAATGTGATGTCGAACGAGCCGGCATGGGTGGGGCCGTCCGCGCCGACCAGACCGGCGCGGTCGATGGCGAAGCGTACGGGCAGTTTTTGCAGCGCCACGTCGTGCACGATCTGATCGTAGGCGCGCTGGAGGAAGGTCGAATAGATCGCGGTAAAGGGCTTGAACCCCTCCGTCGCCAATCCGGCGGCAAAAGTCACCCCGTGCTGCTCGGCGATGCCGACGTCGAACATGCGGTGCGGGTACGCTTTGGCAAACGCGTCGAGGCCAGTGCCGGACGGCATAGCCGCCGTGATGGCGACAATGCGGTGATCCTTTTCCGCCTCCTTGATGAGATAATCGCCGAACACTTTCGTGTAGGACGGCGCGACTGACTTCGCTTTGTTCTGCTTGCCGGTGGCGACGTCGAATTTCACGACGCCGTGGTATTTGTCGTCGGAGGCCTCGGCCGGAGCATAGCCCTTGCCCTTTTGCGTGCGCACGTGCACGAGGATCGGACCTTCCTGGGCGTCGCGCACATTCTCGAGCACCGGGATCATCTGATCGAGGTTATGGCCGTCAACCACACCCACGTAATAGAATCCGAGCTCTTCGAACAAAGTGCCGCCGGTGACGAAGCCGCGGGCCAGTTCTTCGGCGCGCCGCGCGCGCTCTTTGATAAACCCCGGCAGCGACTCGGCAACCTGTTTGCCAATGCCGCGCAGCGACATGTACATCGGGCTCGACAGCAGGCGCGCGAGATAAGCCGACATCGCACCCACCGGCGGGGCAATCGACATCTCATTGTCGTTGAGAATGACGATAAGCCGGCGGCCCATCGCGCCGGCATTGTTCATGGCTTCGTAGGCCATGCCTGCCGAGATTGCGCCGTCGCCGATCACGCAGATGATGTTGTGGTCCTCGCCGGCGAGGTCGCGGGCGACCGCCATGCCCAATCCGGCGGAAATTGAGGTAGAAGAATGCGCCGCGCCGAAGCAATCGTATTCGCTTTCCGAGCGCTTGGTGAAACCAGACAGGCCTCCGCCTTGCCGCAATGTTCTGATCCTGTCCCGCCTTCCGGTCAGGATTTTGTGCGGGTAGGCTTGGTGCCCGACGTCCCAAATCAACTTGTCGTTGGGCGTGTCGAATACATAATGCAGTGCAACGGTGAGTTCGACGACACCCAGGCTCGCGCCAAGATGGCCACCGGTCACCGCGACGGCGCCGATCGTCTCGGTCCGCAATTCATCTGCAACCTGCTGGAGGTCACGCGCATTGACACGACGCAAATCAGCAGGACTCTTGAGGGAGTCGAGGATGGGCCGGGATGGCGCGTTGACATCAATAATTGTAGTGGGTGCGTTCATTCGGGGCTCACCCTTCACTAAAAGCGCGGAGGGAAGAGAAGAACCCTTCACTCATTTGACCGCCCCCCGGCGGGTCGTCACGCATTCGCCTCAATGAGGCATTCGATCACTGCCATTCGATCACGGATAATAAACCTCAGTCCCAAAGGTTCCGGCAACAGGCTAATTTTGGTGCAGTTTGCGCAGGAATCCAAGAACGGGGTGATGAATAAAAGGTTATGCCCCGTATGCTAGTAACGACAATCAGGAAAATCGTCGGATTTTGCACGCATTTTCCGTGGCTCGTCATCGGCGTGTTCCTCGCCGGGACAGCCGTTTCTGCCTATTATGCGGCAACGCATTTCGAGATAACTACCGACATCAACACGCTTATTTCGCCTGATCTGGACTGGCGCCAGCGCGAGGCCACGTTCGAGGCCGAGTTTCCGGGGCATTTCAGCTCCACTCTGGTCGTCATCGACGCGCCCACAACCGAATTGGCCTCTGCGGCGAGCGCCGCGCTCACCCGGAAGCTCGCTGGCGAGCCGAAATTCTTCAATTCGGTCGAGGACTTAACGGGCAATGAGTTCTTTGCCAAACACGGATTGTTGTTTCAGCCGGCCGACGACGTCGGGCGGCTTACGAATGGGCTTGGGCAGGCGTCCCCGTTCATCAGCACCCTCGTCGCCGACCCCAGCCTGCGCGGCGTGACCCGGATCCTGGCCCTCAGTCTGGTGGGCGTGCAACAGGGTCAGCTGAAACTGGACGACATGGTTCGTCCCCTGTCCATGGCGGCGCAAACCATTGAGACTGCCCTGTCAGGGCGTCCGGCGATGTTTTCCTGGCAGGAATTGCTCAAAGGACAGAAGCCGACGGTAAGCGAGCTGCGGCGCTTTATCGAGGTCCAGCCGGTATTGGATTACTCCGAACTTGAACCCGGCAAAGCTTCGAGCGACGCAATCCGAAAGGCTGCGTCGGATCTCGATCTCGCGTCAAAGTACCAGGCGCGGGTGCGGCTCACAGGCTCGGTGCCGATGGCGGACGAGGAGTTCAGCACTGTCCAGCAGGGCGCATTTGTGAACGCCATCGGGACGGTGATCATCGTCCTATTCATCCTCTGGATGGCGCTGAAGTCGGCGCGCATCATCGTGGCCGTGTTCATCAACCTGCTGGTGGGCTTGGCGATTACTGCGGCGCTCGGCTTACTGATGGTGGGCGCCTTGAATCTGATATCGGTCGCGTTCGCCGTCCTCTTTGTCGGATTGGGTGTCGATTTCGGCATTCAGTTCTCGGTTCGCTATCGTTCGTCGCGCTACAAAATTCCGAGCTTGCGTAAGGCGCTCGCGCATACTGCGGACAGCATTGGCGTCCCGCTGACTCTGGCGGCGGCCGGTGTCGCCGCGGGCTTCATGTCGTTCCTGCCGACCGCATATCTCGGGCTGTCCGAACTGGGGCAGATCGCCGGCGCCGGCATGGTCATTGCCTACATCACCAGCATCACGCTGCTGCCCGCCTTGCTCACCGTCTTGCAGCCGCCGGGAGAACCTGAAGAGGTCGGTTATCGTTTCCTCGCGCCGGTCGATCATTTCCTGCAAAGGAATCGCTATGTGGTGATCGGCGCCACCTTTGGGATCGCCTTGATCGGCGCGCCGCTCCTTCGCCATCTCACGTTCGATTTCGATCCAATCCACTTGCGTAACCCGCATGTCGAATCGGTCGCGACTTTGCTCGATGTGCAGAGCGATCCGACGCTCGGCGTCAATTCCGTGAACGTGATCGCGCCGTCGCTCGACAAGGCGAGCGACATTGCAAATCAGCTGCGCAAGCTGCCGCAGGTGGCGCAGGTGATGACGCTTGCGAGCTTCGTGCCGCAGGATCAGCAGCAAAAGTTGGCGATGATCAAAGGTTTGGATCAGCAGATCGGCCCAATTCTGTCGCGTGGGCCTGCCGGCAATCCGCCAACCGATGCCGACAATATCGCGGCGTTGAATTCCTCAGCCGAACGGCTCAATCAGATTGCCGGCAAAGCCACCGGCCCGGGGGCTGATGCCGCCCGGCATCTTTCCGGTGACCTTTCTCGGCTGGCCAAGGCTGATCAGGCAACGCGCGATCGCGTGCAAAATGCATTTGTGTTGCCGTTGCAAACGGACTTCGCGCAGCTTGGGGATTATCTTCAGGCAACGGAGATCACCGAAGGCAATTTGCCGGCGAGCCTCAAGCGGCAGTGGGTGACGCCCGATGGTAAAGCGCGCGTGCAGGTCGCCCCGACCGGCAATACCAATAGCACCGAGGTTCTGCGCGCCTTCGCCCAGTCTGTCCTCGCCGCCTATCCGAGTGCGATCGGCGGGCCGATCTCGATTCTGGAGTCGGGCGATACCATCGTCTCTGCATTTATCCACGCCGGCATCTACGCGCTCTTGTCCATCGCCATCCTGCTGTGGATCGTGCTGCGCCGCTTCGGCGACGTGCTGCTGACGCTGGTGCCGCTGCTCATCGCCGGCGCGGTGACGCTGGAGCTTTGCGTGCTGGTCGGAATGCCGCTGAACTTCGCCAACATCATCGCATTGCCGCTGCTGCTGGGCGTCGGCGTGGCATTCAAGATCTACTACATCACGGCGTGGCGCGCGGGTCAGACGGACCTGTTGCAGTCGAGCCTGACCCGGGCCGTGGTGTGGAGCGCCCTGACCACCGCGACGGCGTTCGGCAGCCTCTGGCTGTCGAGCCACCCCGGCACGTCCAGCATGGGCAAACTGCTGGCGCTGTCGCTGGTCTGCACGATGTTCGCGGCGGTCCTATTTCAGCCCGCGCTCATGGGTGCTCCCCGGACTACCGACAAGACTTGAGCAAACCTGGGCGGTCCGCTCGTCGGCCTGGGGCGCGCTACGCGCCGTGCCGGATGTGCCGCGGGTGGTATTGGCGGTGGGGCGAGACGTGCCCGGCGCCGAGCCCGTCGTCGCCTCCTGCTGCGAGGTTCGGGTCCAGCTTTGACCGCCGCAGAGGAAGCCGAGGACGCAACCTTCGACCCGGAGCACGTCGGGGTTCGCCAGCTTGATCTTTGCCGAATAGGTGTGGCCGTCCTCGGAGTTGTAGATCTCGCCGGTCCACAGGTTGGGCTCGGTCGGAGTCATGCCGAGGAGGATCGGCATGCCGAGGGTCGGACGGTTGCGCTTGTTGGGATCGGGATTCTTGTCGTCGATGCCGGGATGCTGCTCCCAGACGACCACTCCCCAATACTGGCCGCTGCAGTCGACCACCCGGATGATGGCCAGGCCTTTTTCGACCATCCAATCGCCGGTCGGCTCGGACGGGGTCGCGGGCGCCGCAGTCGCCATGGTGGCGAAGCATAGTGTCGCGCCCAAAACGGCGGCGCCCAGGACGGAACGCCTTACCGCCCCGGATCTTCTGGCGGATCGCACCAAGCCTAAAAATGAGCCGGGGGCGGATTTCGAGAGGATATTCAAGGAGGTTTCAGTTGGCACACTGTGGCTCGCTGTCTGGGAACACTCCAGCCTTTGCTCCTAACGCCCGAAGTGGACGAAACGGCGGCGTCATCTGTTAAAAAAATGCGCTCTTGGATGGAACTCCATGTATTGTCAGTGCGTCTTATCGGGGCGCTGGCGGGCTACGGTCCAGGTTCGTGCGATGAACCTTCCGGGGTTACGCGGCATTTGGTACCCTAAGCCGGACTCGGCGAGTGCAGCAAGACATCATGAACCCCTCCGCGACCGATCTCGCAATGATGGAGCGCTGTGTTCAGTTGTCGGCAACAGCAAGGAAGCTAGGCGAGCTGCCGTTCGCTTGTGTAATTTGCGATGGCGACCGTGTCGTCGCTGAGGCGACAAACAGGGTCCGTCAGGATGGCGATGTAACGCGTCATGCCGAGCTGGTCGCGATCTCCGCGGCTCAGAAGGCGCTCGGAAAAAAGAACCTGTCGCGTTGCACGCTGTATTCGACCATCGAGCCTTGCCCGATGTGTTCGTTTCCGATTCGAGAGACACGCATGCGCCGCGTGGTCTACGCGATCAATTCGCCCACCATGGGCGGTGTGTCCAAATGGAATGTCCTTCGCGACACCGAGATATCAAACGTCATGCCGGAGGCGTTTGGGCCCGTACCAGAAGTGATTTCCGGCCTGCTTGCGCGGGAAGCTGAGATGGTGTGGTGGAAAAGCCATCCGATCATTTGGGGGATCATTAAGCAGCGCGGATGTTTTGGGCCCGTCCGCGCGCCAGGCGGACTTGACCTGATGCGCGCCATCCGGCCTCCGCTTGGCTGGTTTCGTTCTCTGCTGATGCTCCACAACAACTAGGATCGGCCTCCCCCATGCGACGGATGTTTGTTGTCTTCGTGCTTTCGCTTTTGTTGCCCGCCGGCGTACTCGCCCAGGGCGCTGGCCCCTTCTCGCGCCTCGAGGGCCAGTGGTCGGGCAACGGCACCATCGACATGCAAGATGGACGGCGCGAAGCCCTGCGCTGCCGCGCCTCGTACGACGTGTTGGAGCAGGGGCATGGTCTTCAGCTCAGCATCCGTTGCGCCAGCGAAAGCTTCAATTTCAATCTCCAGAGCAGCGCCAAGGTTTCCGGCGGACGCGTGTCCGGCGTCTGGAGCGAGTCGACCCTGAATGCCGGCGGTGCATTGACCGGCCGGGCCGAGGGCGATCGCATCAATGTCATCGCCAACGGACAGTCGTTTTCCGCCGATCTGAACTTGACGACGCGCGGCGACCGGCAGTCGGTCCAGATCAAATCGCGCGATCCGCAGTCGCAGGTCGTCGGCGCGTCGATGACGTTGCGGCGCGGCTAAGTTCTCCGCCGAGAGCGATCTGCGTTTGCGTCGGACCTTTCTCCGCTCATTCCCGCGCAAGCGGGAATCCGGAAAGTGCAGGAAAACCGGGCTTTGAGAGCTGGGTCCCCGCGTCCGCGGGGACGGGCGGGCTATTCCGGGTCAGCGCAACATGCGCCTGATCATCGTTCCGCGCGCCGCCCGGCCAGCGTCCGGTGGACGTAGCGGCGCGCGATCTTGCTCAAGAACATCGCCGTCGGCCGCAGGATGAAGAGGTCGGCGAACAGCGCCGCGATCATGGCGAAGGCGCTCAGCCAGCCGAACAACCGCAGCGACGGCAGGCTGGAGAACACCGTCATCGCCAGCCCGCAGGCCAGCACCGCCGAGGTCAGGATCAAAGGCGGTCCGACCAGGACGGTCGCGCGCTCGACGCCGACGCTGGGGTCTTGCGCGATGCTGTCCTCGATCTGCAGGCGGTTGAGGAAGTGGATGGTGGCGCTCAAGCCCAGACCGAACGACACCGTAAGCGCGATGACGCTGGCGAATTGAAGCCCTATGCCGAGCACCAAGAGCAGGCTGCCGGCGAGCACGATGGGGAAGATGCCGGGCAGGATACTCACCAGCATCACGATGGGCGAGCGGAAGGCGATGCCGATGAAGGCGGCGACGAAAACGATCTCGATGGTCAGGCCTTGGCTCAGCTTGTCGATCATATTGGCGCTGTTGCGCGCCGCAATGGCGGACAGGCCCGTGACGGCGATGGTGTAGCCCGGATATTTCGCGCGCACGGCGTTGAGCTGCTCGTCGAGCCTCTTGATGATCGGCAGCAGCTGGCTTGCGTCGACGTCGGGCACGCGGCCGCTGACGATGACCGCGTCCTGCTTGGCGTCGATGAAGCGCTGCGTCAGGTACCTCGGCAGCATGTCGACGTATTGCTTGAGCGTGGCGACGTCGGGCTTATGCAGTTTCTCTACCAGCCATTGCCGCAGCGTCTCCAGCGACCAGACGTTGCCGACGCCCGCCTGCTGCTCGAGTAGCGTATGCACCGCAGCGATGATGCCCAGCGTCTCCGGCGAATAGAGCGACTGCCCCTGCGGGAATTCGATCAGCACGTCGATTGGGTTGGCGCCCGTGAGCTTGGCGTCGAGCCGGTGGCTCGCCTGGACCGCTTGCTCGCGGTCGGGGACCTGGTCGGCGAGGCGATAGCGTGGCTGGAGCTGAGTATAGGCAACGGACAAGCCCACAACGAGCAGAAGGCTGATCAACGTGTAGAGGCCGGGACGGCTGACCATGCGCACCGCGATCCAGCGGCAGACCCGGCGCAGCACGTCCAGCGCAGTGTCGACGCCTTTGACGTTGGCCACGAATTTCTGCTCGTTGCGCACCAACAGCACGCCCAGCAGCGGGACCAGCGTGAGCACCGCCACCATGGCCACGGCGACGGAGATGAGCCCGGCCTCGCCGAAGGCACGGATCAGGTCGGATGAGGAAAACTGTAGCGCGATGAATGAGATACCGGCGGTCGCATGCGTGAGCACACAGGCCGGCCCGACGATGATGATGGCATTGCGGAACGCCTGGAATTTATCGTCGCCGGCGAGCAGCCGGTCGCGCGCGGCGAAGGTGAGCTGCATGCTGTCGGAAAAGCTGATGACCATGATCAGCGGCGTCATCACGTTCAGGAACATGTTGAGCCGGAAATCGAGCCAGCCGAGCGCGCCCAGGGCGAGCAGGATCGCCGCGAGCGGCGGCGCCGCGGCGATGATCATGAAGGAGATGCGACGGAAGAACAGCACCGCGATGACGCAGCCCAGCACGAAGCCGAGCGTGTTGTAGACGAGCCGGTCGCGCTCGATGGCGTTGCGGATTTCGAGCTGCATCACCGGCACGCCCGATAACTCCGTATGCAGTCCGGCGCCTTCCAGATCCTGGGCCACGGTGGAGCGGACCGCGCCGATGATGGAGGCAAGCTTACCGCCATTCACTTGCGCCGGATCGAGCGCCAGCACCATCAGCGTCAGTTTGCCGTCATCCGACAGGAGCTTGCCGCGGATGATCTCGTTCGCCATCACGCGCTTGAGCAGGTCTTGATATTGCTCGCCGGTCGGCAGCGGCTCCGGGAAGAGGGGCGCAGGCAGTCCACCGCTCGCCGCTGGTTCGCGCGCCGAAAAGATCGAGATCAGGCCGCGCGTGCCGTCCACCAGCTGCAGGTCGACAGCGAGGTCACGTAGCTTTTGCAGCGAGGGCCGCTCCAGGAGCTCGTTGCCCTCGATCACGACCAGCACATCGTACTCGCTCGCGGGGAAGCGCTGCGTGACCTCCTCGTAGGTTTTGTATTCCGGCGTATTGGACCGGAAAAGCTGGCTGAGCGAATCGTCGACCTTGAGCCGCTCGAAGCCGACCGCCGCGCCGGCAATCAAGATCGCGAAGACGATCACCGAGATCAGCGGGTAGGCGAGCGGCAGGAGCCCGATGCGCTCGATACCGAGCGCGAGATTGCGCGGCGCCGTCACCGGCAGATGTTCGGCGTCGCCGGGCTGCGGAATTATCTTGCCTGACACGATTACCACTCAAGGATGGGTGACGGCGGGCGATCCAGGCAGAGAAGGTGGCAATACTTTACGCGCGCGGCAAGGTATCCCGGACACAAGTCCAGCAGGCCTGTTGATGGCGAGGGTGGCGGGCGTATTGGCAATGGCGCGTGATGTCCGCCGGGAGGGCTAGGATCGGGTTCCGCCGACAACGCGGCACTGGGAGCAAAGTTCAGTCGGCGCCGGGCGGGGACGCGCGGCACCGCCGGAAAAATCGGCCGGGATGGCGGCTGAAGCCAGTGCCCTCGATTTAGGCGCTGAGCCTCACCCGCTCATCCAAGAGGCGACGGCCGGACTCGAGCAGGGCTGTCTTTTTGCGCGCCAGACCGGGGTAGAGCAATGTCCCGCCGCGCTTTACCGCCTTGCCGGCGACCAGGACGGTGTCGACATTGGCGCTGCTGGAGTGAAACAGCACGGTCTCCACCGGATCGTGACAAGGGAAAAGGCTAAGGTCGCCGGTCCGGATGAAGATGATGTCGGCCTGCTTGCCGGGGGTGAGGGAGCCTATTTTGTGCTCCATGTTCAGCGCGCGGGCGCCGTCGATCGTCACCCATTCCAGCGCCTCCCGGGCAGGGATCGAGACGCCGTCGGTCTCCACGCCCTTCTTGTGCTCGGCATCGTGGTCCAGCCCGCGCTGCACTTGGAGCGCGTAGCGCGCCGCCCAGATCATTTCGCCGCTGATGGTGGATTCGACATCGATGCCGATGCTCGGGCGTCCGCCGAAGGCTCGCACCCGGCCGGTGGCAGGAAGTCCGTGGCCCATCTGCATCTCGACCTCCGGCGCCATGGTGATCGAGGCGCCGGCGCCGATCGACACGCGCATCTCGTCATCGCTCAGCTTGTTGGCGTGAACGAGGTTCACGTGCGGCCCGAGCAGGCCGTCGTCGTGCAGACGCAGGAGGGCGTCCGGTGTCTTGCGGGCGAATGGCAGGCGCGATCCGATATGGCAGCTCGCGATCAGCCCGTATTTGTTGGCGAGCTTGATATCGCAGACGGTCGATTCATACGACGCGAGATCGGGGCCGCGGATGCACAGCGCCATGGTGACCAGCGCGTCGTCGCTGCCGAGCCGGTCACGGCGCAGCCGCAGCACTTCGTCTTCCGGATGCAGGTATTCGTTCGGCGGCACGCCGTGCTTGTCGAGCTTCGGCTTCGGCGTGCCGTGACCGAAGATAGCGCGGATGCCGGACTCGAGCAGGCCGTCGATGGCGCGATCGGAGTGATCCGGGGTCGGATTGTTGTGACACCAGTCGAACAGCGTCGTCGTGCCGCTGTTGAGCTGGTTAAGCGCGCCGAGCAGGTTGGCGAGATAAAGGTCGTCGGGCGTGAAGCGCGTCGCGAGGCCCGCG
The DNA here is from genome assembly GCA_036264375.1 of Pseudolabrys sp. Lineage (GTDB taxonomy): Bacteria > Pseudomonadota > Alphaproteobacteria > Rhizobiales > Xanthobacteraceae > Pseudolabrys. The sequence continues at coordinate 12,119 of DATARB010000390.1, read as the reverse complement.
TGCATGTGGCGCCCGTAATCGGTGAGCGACCAGTTGCCGGCGATGCCGCGGATGCCCGTCTGCCACGTGTGCTGATGCGCGTTCACCAGGCCGGGTATGACGATCATGCCGCGCGCATCGATGACCTCGGCGTCCTTCGGCGCCGGCAGGTGCGGTCCGACCGCCGCGATGCAATCGTCCTCGATCAGCACGTCACCGTTGGGGATGTCCCCGAGCCGCGCGTCCATGGTGAGGAGAATGGCATTCTTGATGAATATGCGTGTCATCCGCCGCTCCGATAATTTACGCGGTGGCGGTGGCGGTGGCGTCGCGCGATGCAACGCATGAACCGACCGGAAGCGATACGAATGCCCGCATGAATTCCCCGTTCTGACGCGACGGCCCCCCGTCACTGCGGCGAAACTCTATGATGAGTGCAACAGGCGCCGTCAACACATTGAACAAGCGTTGCGGTCACTCGATCATCCCGCTCCCTAAAACAATTTGCCCACGCGGAGTGGGCAGGCAGTGGGCGCCTTGTGTGTCCGCACAGATCCCGATCGAAGGTGCCGGCCGAAGATCGGCTTCGGCGTGCGCGCCAATCTCGCGCCAAACATCGTGCGGCGCGCGCTCAGCTGATCCCGGAGGGGCGCGGCCACGCCTCCCACGCGCACAAATATCGCTGGAAAAATTGGCCCACGGCCTTAGAGTGCCGGTCCTCGCGGAACTTGGCGCCGGTAGCTCAGCTGGATAGAGCACCAGACTTCGAATCTGGGGGTCAGGGGTTCGAATCCCTTCCGGCGCGCCAGCATCGTATTTTGTCCAGCCCGGACACATAGGTAACAGAACGTACCTAAGACGTGGGTGACAACCTCGGGCCGAACGGGTTGTCGAGGGGTTGCAGGGGCTTCCGCTCCAGATCGAAATATCCGAGATCGTAGCGCGCTGCGGCCCCATCCTCACGCCGGCGCAAGGCGAATATAACCGCCGCAATCTCGCGTAAACAATTTCCCCCAAAAGCGTGCACTATCCGCACTCTGGACGATACCAACCTCGCAAACCCAAGCACTCATTTTGAATCCAAACGCAAAGCCAGCGATGAAGAAACTTGAAATCGCCGTCGGGATATTGGCGACGGTCTGCTGTCTCTCGGTAAGGGCACAAACCATAAGCGTGCTGACACTGGACCAGGCCGGCGCGCAGACCGTGCTGCAGGCGGCGAAGGAAAGCGCGCAACAGCGGAAAGCGCCCTCAGCAATCGCAGTGGTTGATCCGGCCGGCGATCTGCTCGCTTTCCAGCGCATGGATGGTGTCCGCCCCGCCAGTGCCGACCTCGCAATTGAGAAGGCACGAACCGCGGCGCGGCTGCAACGGCCGACGGCGGAAATCGAGGACAACATCGACCACGGGCGAACCGCATTCGTCACCGCCAACATTATGGCGTTGCGCGGCGGCATGCCGGTCAACGTGAATGGTCAAGTCGTGGGCGCCGTTGGGATCGCGGGCTTGAGTAAGGAAAGCGATACCGAGATCGCGAAGACCGCGGCCGCGGCCCTCAGTCAATCACCGAAGGCGCCGCCGCACGAGTGAGAGGGGGGTGACGGTTCGGGCGGTCGGCTCAGTGTCTTTCGACCGTTTTCAGCGCAGCGGCCGCATTCCACTGCCCCACGCCACGAACCTCGACCCTTAGCGGCCGCTCGCGTTGCGCGCCATGAACGTTTCGGGCGAGCCGTCCTGCGGATCGACAAAGATGATGTCCGTCGGCTGGCGGCGCGGCGTATCGATCGACAAGAACACCAGCGGCTCTTCGAAGATCTCCGGCATCGCGTGCACCGTTCCGCGCTCGAAGAACAGCAGTTGCCCCGGCGCGAACTCGGCTTTCGTCGAGGGGTCCTTCATCCAGAAGGTTCCGCGTCCCGACAGAACGTAGAGATACTCGTCGCAGCTCGCGTGATAATGCGCCGGCGTCGGGCGGTAGACACGGAATATGCGTGCGCTCGCAGCGTCTCGATCGGTCAGGTAAGTGTCGGCCAGCAGTGTTGTGGCGGTCTCGGGCAGTGTCTTGGCGATCGCCTGGACATCAAACCACCCTGTCGAAGCCTTGAGGTCGTCCGTCATTGATGTATCCGAATTCATGCGTTGTGTGATCGCGGTTTAGGTGGACCTTCGGGCAGGGTCGTTCAAGCACGACGGGCAATGACCGGTGGACGGCGCGTGGATTCAGCTCCCGGATGTTTCTCACCATTTAGTGATCCTGCCAAGCGCCAAGGATGGGAGGCCGGATTCGGCGGGAAACAGCGGCCTGGACCGAATCGCCGGCGACGATTGGCGCTTTCGGTCGCCATGGTCTAAAGCATTGCCGCATCACTCAATCCGTGGGCCTTTGCGGCCGCGCCATATCCGGAGGCGCACCGCGATCCATTCGGTTCGACACTCTATTTAATACGGCAACCAGCCAAGGTCTGACATCTCGTGACATTCTTGCCTACAAATCCGCAGCTCGACCGAGCCTTGGCCGAGCGCAGCTACACCGAGCTGACGCCCGTGCAGACGGCGGTGCTCGCCGATGCAGCCGTCGACCGCGATCTTCTCGTTTCGGCGCAAACCGGATCGGGAAAAACCGTCGCGTATGGACTGGCGGTTGCGAAGAATCTTCTGGGCGATGCGGATCGCTTCGAAAGAAGCGCCAAGCCTCTCGCATTGATCGTCGCGCCGACGCGAGAACTCGCCATGCAGGTGCAACGCGAACTCACCTGGCTTTATCAATATGCGGGCGCGCGCGTTGTATCCTGCGTCGGTGGTATGGACCCCCGGCGCGAACAAAGCGAGCTTGCCGAGGGCGCGCACATCGTGGTCGGAACGCCGGGGCGTCTATGCGACCACTTGCGGCGCGGCCGTCTCGACGTCTCGGAGTTGAAAGCCGTCGTGCTCGACGAGGCCGACGAAATGCTCGATTTGGGCTTTCGCGAGGACCTGGAATTCATCCTCAAGACCACACCGGACGCGCGCCGCACGCTGCTGTTTTCGGCGACGCTGCCGCGCGGCATCGTCGCCTTGGCAAAGCAATACCAGAAAGACGCATTTCGTATCGCAGTCGTGAGCGACGAAGGGGGCCACGCCGACATCGAGTACCGCGTCATCAGGGTCGCCGCGCAGGATGTCGAGCACGCGGTCGTCAACGTATTGCGGTATTTCGAATCGCCCAGCGCGATCGTCTTTTGCAGCACGAGAAATGCCGTCCGGCATTTACAAGCGGCGCTTCTGGAGCGTGGGTTCTCCGTGGTCGCTCTATCGGGAGAGTTGACGCAGGGCGAGCGAACCCACGCGCTGCAGGCCTTGCGGGAGGGGCGTGCGCGCGTCTGTGTGGCCACCGACGTGGCGGCACGCGGCATCGACCTGCCGAACCTCGGGCTCGTCATTCATGCGGATCTGCCGAACGATGCGGAAGTGATGCAGCATCGTTCCGGCCGTACCGGCCGTGCGGGCCGAAAGGGCGTGAGCGTATTGCTGGTGCCTCCCGCGCGCCGCCGGCGCGTCGAACTGATGCTCGGCCAGGCAGGCATCGACGCCATATGGGGCACGGCGCCGCAAGCCGAAGAAATTCGCAAACTCGATCAGCAGCGCATGCTGCAGGACGTCGTCTTCACCGAGGAGCCGACCGAGGACGATCTGACGCTGGCGCGTGCCTTGCTCGCCGAGCGGTCGCCCGAGGATATCGCCGCGGCGCTGGCCCGGATTTATCGCGCGCGGCTCCCGTCGCCCGAAGATATCCTCGATCCCGGCCAAGGTCGCGACCATGGCGGCGCCCGGTCGCGGGACGATCGCGGTGGAAAACGCGAGGGCCGCAATGCGCGCGCCGACGACAGTAGCCCCGGATCGGAGTCGCGGAAGAAAAAGCCCGGGTTTCGCCACAGCATGGCGGAGGGCAGCGTATGGTTTCGGGCGGGCGTTGGCCGGCGGAAGAATGCCGAGGCCCGCTGGCTGCTGCCCATGATCTGCCGTCGCGGCGGCATCGACAAGCATGACATCGGTGCGATCCGAATCTACGAATCCATGACCGAGTTCGAGATTTCAGCGCAGGCGGCGGAGCAATTCGCGATCCAGATAAAGCGTCCCGACAAGGAGGAGAACATCGGCATCGAGGCGCTGCCGGAAGGCCCGCGCGGCGAAGCGCCAGCCGAAAAGGGGGCCGACACGACTGTGAGCCCCGGCAACGCACATGACGGCGGAGCGCGTCCGACCGATAAGCCGCGCTACGACAAGCCCCGTTACGACAAGGCGCGCAAGCATCAGGGAGAGCCCTCCCGCGGAGGCCCACGCAAATTCGGGAAGAAGCCGGGATTTGGCAAAAAGCAGCGGGACGAACACAAGCCTGCTCACGGCGGCCAGCCGCGGCGTGAGGACGCCGCGCCATTTGCAAAGCCCGCATTCGGCAAGAAGCCGAAGAAGAATAAGCATCGCAGCTGAGGCGACGCCGGTTCGTTGAACTGGCGGGCCACTATGCGCGCCTATCGATGGGCCTATCTCCCCGCTGCGTAACCCTGCATACCGCGCGGATTGGCGGCGGCTCTGCGCCGGCGCCCCGCCCGTGAGGCCGCGGTGAGCCGCCCCTCCGACCAGGCGGGTCCGATCTCGACGATGTGGCCGCGCTTCTTCAGTTCGTCGACGGTTGCCTTCGGCACGCGGCTTTCCAGCACCAGTACGCCGGGACGCGCGGTGCGCGGCCAGAACGAGATCGGGAAATGCTCCGAATGCCATGCCGGGGCGTCGATCGCTTCCTGCAGGTTCATCCCGCCGTGCACGTGGCGCAGGAAAAACTGCGCCGTCCACTGGTCCTGCTGATCGCCGCCCGGCGAACCCCAGGCGAGATAAGGCTCGCCCTCGCGCAATGCCAAGGTCGGCGACAGCGTCGTGCGCGGGCGCTTGCCGGGTGCGAGAGACGCGGGGTGGTTCTCTTCGAGCCAGAACTGCTGCGCGCGCGTGCCGAGGCAAAAACCGATCTCGGGGATCACCGGTGACGATTGCAGCCAGCCGCCCGATGGCGTCGCCGAGATCATGTTGCCGGCCTGATCGATAATGTCGAAGTGCACCGTATCGCCGTTGACCTCACCGAGGCGGCCGACGGTCGGCTCGCCGGCGCCGAGCGCGCCGACCGACTCGCGCTGTCCCTCTTCGCGCCGCAACTTCACCACCGCACCGAAATCCGCCACCGAGCCCGGACGCAACTCGAGCGAAGCTTTGTCCGTCACCAGCCGGCGCCGCTCGTCGTTGTAGGTATCCGACAGCAGCGTCGTCATCGGCACGTCGACGACATCGGGGTCGCCGTAGAACTTCTCGCGGTCGGCGAAGGCGAGCTTCGCGCATTCGACCTGCAAGTGGATGAAATCGGGCCCGGTCATGTCGAGACCGTCGAGACCGAAGCCCTTCAGCAATGCAAGTTGCTGGAGCATCACCGGCCCCTGGCTCCAGGGCGCCTTGCAGACGGTGTAGGGACCGTAGTCGTAGCGCAACGGCTCGCCGAGGGTGGCCTGCCAAGTCGCCATGTCCTCGCCGGTCAACACGCCGGAGTGCGGCGTGCCGCTGACATCCATCAGGCATTGCGTGCGGCAGAAGCGGTCGATCGCCTCGGCGACAAAGCCCTGCGACCAGACTTTGCGCGCGCGCTCGATCTGCGCTTCGCGGCCGCCGCCGGTGCTCTCGGCTTCCTTCAGGACGCGGGTATAGGTCGCCGCCAGCGTCTTGTTGGTGAACAACGAGCCGGTCGGCGGCACGTCGCCGTTCGGCAGGTAGACCGCGGCGGATGTCGGCCAATGGTCGCGGAACAACGAGGCCACGATCGCGATGGTCGCGTTCGCGCGCTCGACCAGGGGATGGCCGTTCTGCGCGTAGCCGATGGCGGGCGTGAGCACCTCGGCCAGCGACATGGTGCCGTAGTCGCGCAGCACCATCATCCAGGCGTCGAACATGCCGGGGATGCAGGTCGCGAGCAGCCCGGTGCCGGGGATCAGGTCGAGGCCAAGCTTGCGAAAATGGGTGATCGTCGCGCCCGCGGGCGCCGGTCCCTGGCCGCAAATGACCTCGGTGCGGCCTTTCTTGACGTCATGCACGATGATCGGAACATCGCCGCCCGGGCCATTGAGATGCGGCTCGACCACCTGCAACGTGAACGCGGTCGCGACCGCCGCGTCGAAGGCGTTGCCGCCTTTTTCCAGGATGCCCATGCCGACCGCCGTGGCGATCCAATGGGTCGATGTGACGACGCCGAAGGTTCCGTCAATCTCGGGGCGGGTCGTGAAAGCGTTCGGATTGATGTTCGACATAGGCCTTTGGTCGCGCGCGCCAACGGGCGCCGAGGTGGGGCCTCAACCTTAGATCAAGCGCGGGTATCCGGGAATAGCCCGGGACGCGGACGGTCAATGCCCGGTTGCGGTCGCCGCCAGCGTCGCAGCGTCGGCCGGCCCGGCATTGCCGCGCCACACGACGTGCATATCGGGCCGCAGCAAAACGAGGTCGTAGCCGTAAATGTCGCGCGCCACGTCGTCGGCCACGTCGAGCACGGTGAGCGGCGCACCATGGCTTTTCAGCGCGCCTTCGATGCCGGCGGTGTCGGCCTGCGTGCGCCCGAGCCGCAGCAGCGTGAAACCATCGTCGGGGATGCGGTCCTGCATCGGCGTGCCGTCGGCGAGCCAGACGTGCGGGAGCCGCGCGCCAGGCCACGTGGTCGGATGATATTCGCGGAACAGGAGTTCGGGTCCGCCCGGAATGTTGTCGATGATGGGCGAGTCGACATAACGGTAGCCGAGCTCGGAGCCGATCATCTCGTTGGTTTTGCGCTGTTCGATATCGGCGATGCGGGCGAGGTTGTCGCGCGTCGCCTGGCCTTCCGGGGTATTGTCGCGGATGTTCGGCTTGAACTGCGAACGCCACTTGCGGCGGCCGGTCGACGCGTAGCGCGAGGCGCCGACATTGCGCTCGCCGACCTGCCGCCGCTCGATCTCGTAGGAATTGAGGAGATTCTCGCCGCCCCAACCCTTCAGCGTTGCCGCGAGCTTCCAGGAGAGATCGAGCGCATCGCCGACGCCGGTGTTCATGCCGAGTCCGCCGGTCGGGATCACCAGATGCACCGAGTCGCCGGCGAGGAAGACGCGTCTGTCGCGATAGCGATCCGCGAGCAGCAGGTTCTGCCGCCATGGATTGCACGACAGCATCTCGTATTTGACGGGAACGCCGACCACCTTCTCGAACTGGCTCTTCATCTCTTCGTCGCTGCCGACCCGCGCATGCAGCGTGAAATGCTTGGTCGAGTCCTGCATGATCAGGAACGAGGCGCGATCGTCGGCAACGTGGTAGTGGCGGCCTTTGCCCGGACCGTTGCCGATCGGAATGCGGTCGAACAAGTCCTCGCAATAATAGAGCGCCTGACGCAGCTCCATCAGGTTGCCCTCTCCGCGCAGGGAGATGCCGAGCTGTTTGCGCACCGGGCTGGCGCCGCCGTCGCAGCCGACGGCATAAGCGGCGCGCATGGTCTCGGTGGCGCCGGCGCTGGTGCGCGCCGTCACGGTGACGCCTTGCGCGTCCTGCTCCAGCGAAACGAATTCGCAGCCGTAACGCACCGTCACGCCCGGCAGGCTTTCGGCGATCGACTTGAGCAAGGGCTCAAGCGTGTACTGGGAAATGAGCTGATAGGGCTCGAGTGCGGTCGTGCCGTCATTACACGCAGCGATCTCCTTCCGCGCGGCGTCGACCGACGGATACTCGAGATGCAATAGCGGCTTCTCGGTCATCGACAGCACGACGTAGACGTCCATCGGGACGTCGCCGCGCAGGCCCGCCGCGCGGATCTTGTCGGCGAGGCCGAGACGCCGATACATCTCCATCGTGCGCGCGTTGCAGCGTTCCATCTTGGGCAGGAACTCCGGCGCATCCTTGCGCTCGATCAGCGTGCAGCGGATGCCGCGGCGGCCGAGGTCGATGGCCAGGGTCAGGCCGACAGGGCCGGCGCCGACGACGATGACTTGGGTGTCCATTGCTGCCTCACCTTAAGCGCTACAAAAATCCCGTTATTCAGGATTATTATCTAGGCGCAGAGGGGTTGGGCCCGTCTGCAGATACGCACCCGTTGCCCGTTTAAAGTCTTTGAAATCCTATATTGTAGGATTTATGATCAGTCAAACTGATTTCCGGCCAAGGGTCCTGGCGAGGCGACGATGAACGATCGGGTCGTGGACCGAGCAGAAGCAGCGGGCGGCGAGGCCAGCAGCCTGGAACGGATGATCGGGCTGCTCGACCTGTTCGACGAGGCCGGCCAGCGTTGGACCTTCGACGAGATCCACGCGCGGCTCGGCTACACGCGCTCGACGTTGTACCGCTACCTCAAGGTTCTCACCGACGCCGAAATCCTCACATCGCTTCCCGGGGTCGGCTTCACGCTCGGTCCGCGCATCGCCGAACTCGACTACTGCATGCGCGCGCGCGATCCGCTGATCGTCGCCAGCCGCCCGGTGATGATCGAACTGGCGGCGGATTTCCCCGGCATCACGCTGCTGTGCCGGCGCTATCGCGACAAGGTGCTCTGCGTGCACCAGGAGCAGGCCAACGTCGGCTTCCGCTCGACTTATGAACGCGGGCTGGCGCTGCCCCTCCTGCGCGGCGCGGCGTCGCGCATCATTCTCGCAAACCTGCCGGCGCCGAAGCTGGCGCGCTTGTATGCTCCGCAACCCGAAGCGTTCGCGGCGGCCGGCCTCGGCGATACGCTCGACGAGGTGCGCGCGACGCTCAAGCGCATCCGCACCGACGGCTACGACGTCACGACGGAGCAGGTCACGTCCGGTTTGAGCGGCATCGCCGCGCCGCTGTTCGATGCGCAGCACAATGTCCTCGGGAGTCTGAGCGTCACCTTGCAGAGCAAGGCACTCGATCCGGACGACATCAAGCGCATCGCCGAGCGTGTGATGTTCGGCGCGCGGATCGTGACCAACGCCGTGTCGCAATAACGACGCGTTCACTCCAGCGCTTGCTGGATGGCGCGCGCCAGCGAGCCCAGCCGGCGTTCGATGTTCGCGGGCACCTCGCAGACATAGCCGATGGTGTGCCGCCGCTCGTCATACACGCGCGTGTCCCAGGCGATCTGCTCGCCGAGCTTGGTCGCAGCGGCATCATCGGGATTCGTCGCGTTCGTCTGATTGGCATCCTGCCCTTGCCGCATCTGTGTAAGCTCCGCTTGGATCTTGGCGCGCAGTTCCTGCTGCCGCTTGGCGAAGCGCTCAATGCCGTCCATGACCTGGGTGCGCTCGCCGTTGAGCGTGGCAAACAGCCCGGCGAACAGGAGTGCCGCCTTCTTCTGCTTCTCGGCCGGAGCGCCCACAACAAAATCGGCTGCCGCCTTTTCCGCTTCCTCGATCGGCGTGCGCCGCGCCGCTAAACGCTGGACCAAATCCTGCACCACTTCGTCCTTCTGCCAGGCGTCACCGGCGTCGTCGATGGGCGCGCCAGTCCAGAAGGCGGCGACCGACAGGCTCGGCACCATGATCTGCGCGCACGGCCAATCCGGATGGCGCGGATCGATGGCGTGCGCGGCGGTTGTTGTGAGGCAGGCGGCAACGCCTGCAATGACAAGACGCCTCATGCTCCACCTCCCGGTTCGCCGCGCCGCGCCAGAAAGCCCCGCGACGGATCGTAGGCGATGATGGCTGCGACCGTGAACACGACCGTGCATCCCGCGACGACCGCGAGCGATATCCAATTGATCTGCATATAGAGGGCGAAGCGGATGAGCTCGACCGCATGCGTGAAGGGATTGAACTGGCACACGTAATAGAGCAGGGGGCTCCCTTCCTGCACGCGCCAGAGCGGATAGAGCGCCGAGGAGGCGAAGAACATCGGGAAGATGACGAAATTCATCACCCCGGCGAAGTTCTCGAGTTGCTTGATGACGGATGAGATCAACATGCCGAGCGCGCCCAGCATCAGGCCGGACAGGATCAATGCCGGTAGCACGGTGAGATAGCCCAACGGCGGTGCCTCGATCTCCCAGAACCAGGCGATGGCCAAAAAAGCATAGACCTGCAACAGCGAGACGGCGGTGCCGGCGATGAGTTTCGAGCAGAGCAGGAACCAGCGCGGCAGCGGGCTTACCAGCAGGGTTCGCATGTTGCCCATCTCGCGGTCGTAGACCATCGAGAGCGACGACTGCATACCATTGAACAGTTGGATCATCGCCATCAGGCCCGGCGTGATGTAGACGCTGTAGAGAATATAGGTCTCGTAGGGCGGGATGATCGAGACGCCGAGCACCTGGCGGAAGCCGGCGGCGAAGATGAACAGCCAGACCAATGGCCGCACCAGCGCAGAGACGAAGCGTTCGCGCTGGTGCAGGAAGCGCAGGCTCTCGCGCCACACGATCCCTTTCAGGCAGATCGCATATTGTCGCAGCGTGAAGCCGCGGCGCTCGGCTTCCACCGGCGCGGCATGGGCGAGATGGTCGGCGCTGGCGGCGCTCATGCAGCCTCGCCTGTCGTTCGCGTGGCGCCTGTGAGGTTGGTGAACGCGCCGCGGATATCCGGAGCGGCACAATCGGCGACAATCTTCGCCGCCGGTCCATCGGCCAGCACGCGGCCTTGATGCAGCACGACCACCTGATCGTCGTCGGCGACCTCGTCGATCAGGTGCGTCGCCCACAGCACGCCGACGCCTTCCTCGGCGATCAGCTGGCGCACATGGCCGAGCAGGTCGGCGCGCGATGTGATGTCGAGGCCGACGGTCGGCTCGTCGAGCACCAGAAGCCGCGGCCGATGGAGCAGCGCGCGGGCGATCTCGACACGTCGCATTTGTCCACCGGACAGATGGCGGACCTTGTCGCGGGCGCGGTCCAACAGCGCGATGCGTGTGAGCACCTCTTCGGCGCGCGTGCGCGCCGTGCGTTTGTCGATGCCGTGCAGCGCCGCGTGATACATCAGGTTCTGCGTCACCGAGAGATCGAGGTCGAGCGTGCGTGACTGGAACACCACGCCGAGAGTGCGAAGCGCCTCACCCGGCTCGCGTGCGACGTCATGATCGAAGATGCGGACGTGGCCGCGCTGGGTGCCGTAGAGCCGCGTGATCAACGCGAACAACGTGCTTTTGCCGGCGCCGTTAAGGCCCAGCAGCACGGCGAAGGTCGCGGGCAGCACTGTGAAGGTGACGTCATCGAGCGCCTGCCGCGCACCGTAGGAATGGCTCACGTTCTCGATCGCGAGCGCCTGCGAACCTTTGGTCGTGCCGTGCATCATGCCGTGCCGCGCCGCTCCTTCGGTTCAGTGCTGCGTGATGGTCACGCCCCATGGTAGTTCGCCGACCTGGATCGATTTGATCACTTTGAGGCTGGCGACGTCGATCACCGATACGTCATTGGAAATGCCGTTAGTGGTGAGCAGGTACTTTTCGTCCGGCGTGAAGGCCATGTGCCAGACGCGCTGGCCGACGAGCAGATATTTCGTGACCTCATGCGTCTTGCCGTCGATCACAGCGACGCGGTTGGCGGGCCCGAGCGCGACGAATCCGGTCTTGCCGTCTTTGGTGAGACTGATGCCGACTGGCTGGATCGCTTCGCTGCGCAGCCCGGGAATGGAAAAGGTGACCTTCTTGCTCACCTCGTGCTTGACCGGATCGATGATGCTGAGCGTGCCGCCGACCTCGGCCGAGACCCACAGCTCCGAGCCGTCGCTCTTGAAGGCGGCGAAGCGCGGGCGCGAGTCGACCAGCACATTGGCGACGATCTGCCGCGTCGCGGTGTCGATGAAATGCGCCATGTTGGTCGTTTCGGAGGTGTTGACGATGATTTTGCCGTCGGGGCTGATGCCCATCCCCTCCGGCTCGACGCCAACCTGCACCTCGCCGAGCGGTACTCGCTTATCCATGTCGATGATGGTGACGGTGTTGTCGTTTTCATTGGCGACAAAGAGCGTCTTGCCGGTCGGATCGAGCGTGAACAGCTCGGGATCGGGGCCGGAGGGCAGATTGGTGGTCACTTCGCCGGTCTTGGTGTCGATCATCTGAATGGTGTCGTCGTCGCCGACCGCCACGAGGCAGTATTTGTCATCCTTGGTCAGTTCGATGCCGCGCGGGCGCTGGCCGACCTTGATCGTCTTAACCACTTCCATCTT
>DATARB010000353.1:0-6666 GCA_036264375.1 Pseudolabrys sp. | reverse complement strand
GTTCATCGGCCCGCAGCTTCGCTCCACGCTTCCTCCCCACATTCGGTCGCCCTCATGCAGTTGCGCTTCGCTTCGCTCGCTGTGATCAACTCACGATGGGACTTTCACCCACAAGAGTGCGCCCATGCTGGGCGCACAAAGCAAAAAATGCCCGCGGTTGCGGGCATTTTCGTCTCTGGCGTCGTTTCTCTTCTCGTCAGGGCCGCCGCGCGATCACGGCGGTGCGTAGCCCGTCCAAACATCTTTCTTCATGTAGGCGCGGATGTTCGCGTCCGGGTCCTGACCAATATATTGGCCGTATTGATAGACCGGTGGCGCGCAACCGTTCGGCTGCGGCTTCGGATTGAAGAACAGACCTCCGAGCGAAAACTGCTCAGGCCGATCGACGCACTGCGGCGCCACATGCACCTTCTTCTTGGCGCGCGCCAGCGCGGGATCGGCGGCGATCAAACCGAGCCCCGCAAGTGCAATGACAAGCCAGCCGATCTTCATGGTTCTCTCCATCGCGGCCTCCGTTGCCTATCGGCAAATCGCCACCCTGGCAACAGTTCCCCCGGACGACCTCAATTGCAAGCCACCTAAGCTGAAGCTGCCTTACCGATGGTCGTGGCCTGCACCCACCAGTCAGCGCGCTCGGCCTGCAGACAGCGCGCCGCCGTGGCGGCTTCATCCGCGTCCCTAAACAGCGCAAAGCAGGTTGAGCCGGATCCGGACATGCGTGCGAGACGTACGCCGGGCCAGGCACGCAGCGCGGTTAACACATCCTCGATGATTGGCGCACACGCGATCGCGGGCAATGTGAGGTCGTTGCCCTGCTTGTCGAGGTAGGCGATCACCGCATCATAACCTTTCGGCACATCGCCGAGGCTGGTTTTGCCATTTTGCGGCGCGAGCTTGGAAAAGACCTCGCGCGTCGCCACCGGTACGCCGGGGTTCACCAGCACCGCGGGCATTGCCGGAAGATCGATGGGCGCTGACAGCAATTCTCCAACGCCGCGCATGATGCGCGGGCGCGGGTCGAGGCAGACCGGCACGTCGGCGCCGACAGCACGCGCAGCAGACGCGAGCCGCGGATCGTCAATCGCGATACCGTTCAAGCGCGCGAGCAGGCGCAACGCCGCAGCCGCGTCGGACGAACCGCCGCCGATGCCGCCGCCGGGCGGCAGATTCTTGTCGAGATGGAAGTGCCCGGCTTTCAGGCCGGGGACCTGCTCGCCCAGCACGCGGACCGCTTTCAGCACGAGATTGTCTTCGAGCGGCCCGGAGGCGGCGGCGTAACGGCCGCTCACCTCGAGCGCCGGCGCCGGGCAGGGCGTCAGCGTGAGCGCGTCGCTTTTATCGGCAAACGCCACGAGGCTTTCCAGCTCGTGATAGCCGTCGGCGCGGCGGCCGACGATCCGCAAGGAGAGATTGATCTTGGCGGGAGCCTTCTCGACGAGGGCGGCGGTCACGCTAATGCCTGCCTCACTATCAGCACGACGATCTCACCAGATCGTCATAGCCGGGCTGGCCCCGGCGTCCGCGTCTTCACTCCCGAATCGATAGAAGACGTGGGCGCCCGGCACAAGCACGCGGCCCGGCAAGCGGACCTGCGTGCCAAGCATGACAAGGCAGAAATACCTAAGAGTCTGGCCGGAAAGGACGTCAGCGCAATCAGGCGCTTGCGATACCGCCGTCGTGGCCGGGCTTGTCCCGGCCATCCACGTCTTCCTTAGCGATTAGGCCTTGAAGACGTGGATGCCCGGCACAAGCCTGCACCCGGGCCGGCCGAAGGCCGGACCCGGTTGGCCGGGCATGACGCAGATGGGAGGCCGAGCCAGACTTTGGTGTTCAGCCGCCGTCGCCGCCCTTTTTGGCAGCCTTGGCCTGCGACGAAGTCTCGTCGGGCAGGCCGTTCTTCAACTTCTCTTCGATCTTCGGCAGATCGTCCGGGTCGGGCTTGAGGTCGCGCGCATGCGCCCATTGGAACTTGGCCTCGAGCACGCGCCCGACGCGCCAATAGGCATCGCCGAGGTGATCGTTGATTGTGGGATCTTCCGGCTTGAGCTCGATGGCGCGCTCGAGCTGCTTTACCGCTTCCTCGTAATTGCCGACGCGGAAGTAAGCCCAGCCGAGCGAATCGACGATGTAGCCGTCGTCCGGCCGCTGCTGCACGGCCTTTTTGATCATGTCCATGCCCTGGTCCATGTTCACGCCCTGGTCGACCCAGGAATAGCCCAGGTAATTGAGCACGTGCGGCTGGTCAGGGAAGAGCTGGAGCGCCTTCTTGAGATCGGCTTCCGCCTTCGGCCACTGCTTCGAGCGCTCGTAGCAGATGCCGCGGAAATAGAAGAGGATCCAGTTGCCTTTTTCCGGATTGGCGACGGTCGATACGCCCTTGGTATATGTGTCGGCGCATTCGGCGAACTTCTTGTGCCCGCGCTGCACATTGCCGAGCGCCGTAATCGCCTCGAGGTCGTCCGGATGCTGCTTGATCAGCGCATCGAGCTGCTTCTCGGCTTCGTCGGAACGATCGAGCGAATCGAGATCCGACGCCATCTGGATGGCGGCGTTGCGATGCAATGGCGAGCTGGCCGGCACGCGCTGGTAGACATCGATCGCCAGGTCGGGCTTCTTCAGCGACTCATAGAGATCGGCGAGCGACAAGAGCGCCAGCGGATGGTTGGGCGCGAGATACAGTCCGAGCTGGAGATAGACGAGGCCGAGATCCTCGCCGCCGCGGCGGCCGAGCGAGGCACCGAGGCCGTAGAGCGCTTCGCCGGCGCCAGCCTGAGCCGAAGACACCAAAAGCGGCAGCTTCTCGCCCGCCTTGAGCCTTTTCATCTCGTCCACCACCAGAGGGTGGTTCGGCAGCGTCTTATCGAAGGTCTGGAAGATCGTCAGCGCTTCCTGCGGCGAGCGGTTGCGCGAGACCCAGCTTCCATAGGCTTCGACCACGCGAAGCGCCGAGGGGTCGAGCTTGTAGGCGTTCTCGAAGCGCTTGCCGGCCTCTTTCTCGTTGCCGGCAAGGTCATAGATCATGCCGGCATGCAGATCCTTGAAAATCCCATACCAGTCGGGACCGGCGAGGTGGTCGATGCTCGCCACGGCGCCCTTCGGGTCGCCGGCGCCGAACTGGCTCCAGGCGGCGAGCAGCGTCGCGGTGAGATCGGTGATCGGCCCGCGCACCGACTGCGTCAGGTCCTTGCGCGCGGCGGGATATTGTTTGCGCTTGAGTTCGCTCACGCCGATGACCAACCGGGAGACGCGGTCGCTCTTGTCGGCCTGCGCCACGCGATCGGCGAACTTCACAGCCTCATCGATGTTGCCGTCGACCAGAAGCGAGAGGAAGGCGCGGTCGAGCAATTCGCCATTTTTTGGGTCGCGCCGGAGCGCCGCACGGTAATAGGCGGCGGCGGCGGCAGCGTCGCGCTGCTGACCGGCATGGCGGGCAGCGAGATAGCTGCCCGAGGCGGTGAGGCCGACAAGGTCCTGTGGATTGGGCGCCTGCGCGGCGGCCAACGCCATCGGCGCGGTTACGATCATCACGGCTGCAAGCGCGGTGCCGGTCACGCACCGGGCAAAGCTCGAAGAGGTCACAGGCGACGCTCCAATGGGGCGGGTGGCTGCGAAAAGGCGCGCACACCGCACAGGTTAAGCCGAGAATGGCCTTTTTGCGCCGCCCCCGCAAGAACAGCCGCAGCGATGTTCGAAGCCACACCTTGAAAACTTCGATGTGGCAGCATCGTGGCCGCCGCTGCGGTTGGCATATCACATATTGGGATAGTTCGGTCCGCCGCCGCCCTCAGGAGGAACCCAGGTGATGTTCTGATTCGGATCCTTGATGTCGCAGGTTTTGCAGTGGACGCAATTCTGGGCGTTGATGACGAATTTCGGCGCCCCGCCCTCTTCTACCCACTCGTAGACCCCGGCCGGGCAATAGCGTGCCGAGGGTCCGGCGAAGGCGTCGTGTTCGGAGCGCTTCTGGAGATCCATGTCTTTGACCTTCAGGTGCGGCGGCTGGTCTTCCTCGTGATTCGTGTTGGAGAGGAATACCGATGAGAGCCGGTCGAAGGTGATCTTGCCGTCCGGTTTCGGATAGGCGATCGGCTTGCATTCGGATGCGGGCTTCAGTGACGCATAATCCGGCTTGCCGTGCTTCTGGGTGCCGAACAGCGAGAAGCCGAGCGTATTGGTCCACATGTCGAGGCCGCCGAGGGCGATGCCGACGAACGTGCCGAACTTCGACCATAGCGGCTTGGCGTTGCGCACCCTCCACAGGTCTTTCCCGATGGGCGACGCGCGCCACGCATTGTCATAATCGGAAAGCTCGTCCTGGGCACGGCCGCCGGCGAGCGCGGCAGCAGCGGCTTCCGCGGCCATGATGCCGGACAGCATGGCATTGTGGCTGCCCTTGATGCGCGGCACGTTCATGAAGCCGGCGTCGCAGCCGATCAAGGCGCCGCCGGCGAAGGTCAGCTTCGGCACCGACTGAAAGCCGCCTTCGGTGAGCGCGCGGGCGCCGTAAGCGAGCCGCTTACCCCCGACGAAAGTCTCGCGCACCAGCGGATGCGTCTTGAAGCGCTGGAATTCCTCGAACGGCGAAAGATAGGGATTGCTGTAGTTGAGGTGGACCACGAAGCCGATCGACACCAGGTTGTCGTCGAAGTGGTAGAGGAACGAGCCGCCGCCGGTCGAGCCGTCGAGTGGCCAGCCGAACGAGTGCTGCACCAGCCCCTTGCGGTGTTTGTCGGGCGCGACCTGCCACAGCTCCTTCAGGCCGAGGCCGAATTTCTGCGGCTCGCGTCCCTCGCCGAGGCCGAATTTGGCAATGAGCTCTTTGCCGAGATTGCCGCGCGCGCCTTCCGCGAACAGCGTGTACTTGGCCTTGAGCTCCATGCCGCGGGTGAAGCTGTCTTTGGCCTCGCCCGATTTGCCGATGCCCATGTCGCCGGTGGCGACGCCGATCACGGCGCCGTTGTCGTCGTAGAGCACCTCGGCGGCGGCGAAGCCCGGGTAGATCTCGACGCCGAGCGCTTCGGCCTTCGTCGCCAGCCAGCGGCAGACGCTGCCGAGCGAGACGATGTAATTGCCGTGGTTGTTCATCAGCGGCGGCATCATCATTGTCGGCAGCCGCAACGCGCCGGTCTCGGTCATCCAATAGAAGCGGTCGTCAGTGACCGGGGTCTTGATCGGCGAGTCATCGGCACGCCACTCGGGGAGCAGGCGGTCGAGCCCGGCGGGATCGATCACCGCGCCGGAGAGGATGTGGGCGCCGACCTCCGAGCCCTTCTCCACCACGACAACGGAAATGTCGGGGCTGATCTGCTTGAGACGGATGGCAGCTGCGAGCCCGGCGGGCCCCGCCCCGACGATCACCACGTCGAATTCCATCGCCTCACGGGCTGGTAGATCGGTCATGCGTTTCTCCCTTGCCGCCATTGTCCACTTTTGCACCGCGGCGGCAACATCATGCTAAAGTGCGGTGATGATCTCTGCCGGCGAAAAAGCGGTTCACGATTTGCTCGACTTCTACCTGGAAGCGGGCGTCGATGCGCTGTTGGGCGAAGAGCCTGTGGATCGTTTCGCGGTGGAAGAAGCGCCCGCCGCGCGCGCGCCCAGCCCATCCGCTGCCGCACCCGCCTCCCCGACCCTCCCCCGCAAGGGCGAGAGCCCAGCGCATGTTGCCGCCCCGCCGCCGCCGGACGCCGCCGCTATGGAAGCGCGGCAGGCGGCGAAGAGCGCCGGTTCGCTCGAGGAGTTGCGTGCCATCCTCGAGACCTTCGGCGGCTGCGCCTTGAAAGCGACAGCGACGCAGTTGGTGTTCGCCGACGGCAATCCACAGTCGCGCGTGATGCTGGTCGGCGAAGCGCCCGGCCGCGACGAGGACATCGAGGGCCTGCCCTTCGTCGGCCGCTCGGGCAAGCTTCTCGACCGCATGCTGGCGGCGATCGGGCTGGACCGCACCCACGTCTACATCGCCAATGTCGTGCCCTGGCGGCCGCCCGGCAACCGAGATCCGAGCCCGCACGAGACGGCGATTTGTCTGCCGTTCATCCGCCGGCAGATCGAGCTTGCCGACCCTGACATTCTCGTCTGCCTCGGCAAGCCGTCGATGCAGACGTTGCTGGAAATTACCGAGCCGATCAGCAAAGCGCGCGGGCGCTGGTTCTCGTTCAACACCGGCACGCGCGAGATCCGCGCCATGCCGACCTTCCATCCGGCATTTCTATTGCGCAGCCCATTGCAGAAGCGTTTCGCCTGGCGCGATTTCCTCGCCATCAAGAAGGCACTGGCGGGTTAGTTTCTTCGTCATGGCCGGGCTTGTCCCGGCCATCCACGCCTTGCTTGTTGTAACTTTGAAGAACGTGGATGCCCGCGACAAGCGCGAGCATGACGGCGGAGGATTTGGCGCAGATCGGGTATCAGCGATACGCCACCAGAATGGCGCCCACGGCGATCAGCGCGACACCGAGCCAATTCGGCATGCTCAGGCGCTCGCCGAGAAACATCACGCCGAACACGGCGACCAGCACCACCGACAGCTTGTCGATCGGCGCGACCTTGGCCGCATCGCCGAGCTTGAGCGCGCGGAAATAGCAGAGCCACGACGCGCCCGTGCCAAGCCCCGACAACACGAGAAACAAATAGCTGCGCGAGGAGATCGTGCCCGGCGCCTGAAATTGG
>DATARB010000350.1:0-5339 GCA_036264375.1 Pseudolabrys sp. | reverse complement strand
CTGGTGCGCCAGCCGAACGATCCGGGCCTGCATCTGATCGGCATCGCCGTCGATATCACCGAGCAGAAGCATCTGGTCGAGCGCACGGTCGCCGCCGACATGCGCCTGCGCGACGCCATCGAGACCATCCCGGAAGCTTTCGTGCTGTGGGATGCCGACAACCGGCTGGTGCTGTGCAACTCCAACTTCCAGGAGCTGCACCACCTGCCCGACGAGGCGATCACGGTCGGCGCCTCCTATGAAGCCGTCGTGGCCGCCGGCAGCCAGCCTGTGGTGCGCAACAAGGTCGCCAGCGCCGGCCCGACGCTTCCCGGCGCACGCACCTTCGAGGCGCAGCTCGAAGACGGCCGCTGGCTGCACATCAGCGAGCGGCGCACCAAGGACGGCGGCTACGTCTCGGTCGGCACCGACATCACCGCGCTCAAGACCCACGAAGAGAAGCTGGTCGACAGCGAAAAGCGCCTGATGGCGACCGTCTCGGACCTGCGCGCCTCGCAGCAGCGCCTGGGCGAACTGGCCGAGCAATACGCCGCTGAGAAGACCCGCGCCGAGGAGGCCAACCAGGCCAAGTCGAAGTTCCTCGCCAATATGAGCCATGAACTGCGCACGCCGCTCAACGCCATCATCGGCTTCTCGGAGATCATGGAATCGGGCATGTTCGGCCCGCTCGGCGCCGAGAAGTATCAGGAATATTGCAGCGACATCCGCGACAGCGGGCAGTACCTGCTCGACGTCATCAACGACATCCTCGACATGTCGAAGATCGAAGCCGGCCGCATCCGCCTCGACTTCGAGGATCTCGACCTCGACACGCTGCTGAACGAATCCATGCGCGTCGTCTCGTCGAAGGCGCAGGAGAAGCAGCTCGCGCTCACCGCTAAAATCGCGCCCGGCCTCACGCTGCGCGCCGACCGCCGCGCGCTCAAGCAGATCGTGCTCAACCTGCTCTCCAATGCCGTCAAGTTCACGCCGGGCGGTGGGCGCGTCACCGTGCGCGGCCGCACCACCGACCATTGCATCGTGCTCGGCATCGCCGACACCGGCATCGGCATCGCCAAGGATGCGCTGGCCAAGCTCGGCCGGCCCTTCGAGCAGGTCGAGAGCCAGCTCACCAAGAGCCACCAGGGCTCGGGGCTCGGCCTCGCCATCGCCAAGTCCCTCGTCGAGTTGCACGGCGGGCGCATGAGCATCCGCTCGACGCTCGGCAAGGGCACGATGGTGGTCGTCAACCTGCCGCTCGATCCCCAATGCCCGCTGCCGAAGGAAGAGGCGGCGTAAGCTACCTTGGCGGAATCTGGACAAATTCCGCGAGCTGTTCCTTGCTCAACGGTTTATCCAGGAACTTGCCGGCGATGGCGTCCTCCATCACCAGGTCGACATCCGACAGCTGATCCGGATTGAGCGCTTCCTTCGGGTTGAACTCCGTGCGCTGCAGCTCGACGAGGCTCTCGTCCATGTGCATCGCCTCGGCGTAGTCCTTCACCGCCTGCGGATTGGAATACATCCAGTCGAGCGTCTCGCGATAGGCCTGCATGAAACGCACTATCACGTCGTGGCGCTCCTTCAGCACATTGGCGTTGACGACCTCGACCCGCACCGTCTGATTGCGCATCGACGGCAGGTCGCTGCCGCGCATCAGCACACGGATCGTCTTCGCCTTCAATTCCTTGAGGCCGAACGGCGCCACCGACCAGCCGACATCGATCTGCCCCGACATCGCGAGCGTCAGCGTCGGCGGCGGCCCGCCGGTCGCGGTCGGCTTCGCCTTGATGCCGTAATGCGCGATCAGCGCGCGAAGCACGCTGTCGGACGTCGAGCCGTTGGTCGAATACGCGATCGTATGCTTATCGGTGATGTCTTTCACGTTCTGGATCGGCGAGTTCGTCGGCACGAACCAGTAGATGTCGGCGACGCCGGTATAACCGGCGGCGAGCACGCGCACGGGCGCGCCCTTGGCGTAAGCGCGCATGGCGCCCGGCGTGCCGACACCGATGCCGATATCGGCGCTGCCGGAGATCACTGCCTGGAGCGTTTCACCGGCGCCCTGCGTGCCGAAATTCTCCAGCACCAAGTTATGTTTCTGGAATATGCCGGCGCGCATACCGAGCGTCGGCACCTGGTTGGCCCAGGCATCGATCTGCCCGATGGCGAGCTTGAGCTTGTCCTGCGCGTGCACCGGCGCAATGCCGCAGATAAGCGCGACCGCAACGGCGGCCAGCGCCACCGGACGCGGCCATAGCCGATAATTTTTCATTGTTTCCTCCCCAGCTTATGCGGCCATTCTGCCAGCAGGCCGGGAGGCTCGTAAATCGGTGGGCTAAGGCGCCCGTCCCAATATCCGCACGAAGCTCTCGCGCACCTTCGCCTGCGTCTCCGCCAAGGTCGCCTCGAGCATGGTAAAGTTGGGCAGGCCGCCGGCGCGCGCCAAAAGGCGCAGCAGTCCCGGCCCAGCCGCCTTCGGATCGAACGGTCCGGGCAGGCACAGGCGCAGGATCTGCGTGAGGTCCTGATAAAGCTGCACGGCCGGCCTTAAGACTTCCGCATCCTCCACCGGCAGCACGCGCAAGGCCCAGGCCTTGTCGAGCACGCGCGCCGTCGATGTATCGAGGATGCCGGGCAGACGGTGGGCGTGCACGAGTTGCAGATACTGGGCAATGAACTCGATATCGACGAGGCCCCCGGCGACGTATTTGAGGTCCCAGCGTTGGCTGTCGCCTTTTTCCGTGGCGATCGCCGCGCGCATCTCGACCACGTCACCGGCGATCTGCGCCGCATCGCGCGGCCGCCGCAGCACCTCGCGGATGACGCTTTCGACGCGCTCCTTGAACGCGGGTGACGCCGATACGACGCGCGCGCGCGTGAGCGCCATGTGCTCCCAGGTCCAGGCCTCGGTCTCCTGATAGCTGGCGAAGCCGGCAAGCAGCGTCGCTAAGGGCCCTGCCCGCCCCGACGGGCGCAGCCGCATGTCCACCTGGTAGAGCGCGCCGTAATTGGTGCGCGCCGTCAGCGCGTTGATCAGCCGCTGTGTCAGCCGCGCGAAATATTGCGCGCCGTAGAGCGAGCGGTCGCCGTCGGAATCCGGCTGCGTCTCGTCGAAATCATAGACCAGGATCAGGTCGAGATCGGACGTCGCGGTCATCTCGTTGCCGCCGAGCTTGCCCATGGCGAGCACCGCGGTCTCCTGCGCGCGCAGACGGCCATAGGCCGCGGTGAAGTTGTCCTGCACCGCGCTGGTGACGGCGCGGATCACCGCGTCGGCGAGCCGCGCGAAGGCCTCGCCCGCCTGCCGCGCGGTGACGGTCCCGGTCAGGATGCGCACGCCGATGAGGAACATGTATTCCAGCCCGAACCTGCGGATGCGTTCGAGCAGGTCTTCGGCGTAGCGCGATTGCGCCAGCGCCGCGGTCAGCCGCCGTCCAAGCTCGGCCTCGTCGGGCAGAGCGCCGAAGAAGCTCGGATCGACCAGCGCGTCCATCACCTCCGGATGCCGCGCCAGCGTGTCGGCGAGGCGCGGGGCGATGCCGAGCACCAGCGTGATCAGTGTGATCAGCTCGGGATTTTGCTGCAGCAGCGACAAAAGACGTGCCGGTCCGTGCAGATTGGCAAGGAAATGATCGAACAGCACCAGCGCCGCGTTGGGATTGTCCGTGCGCGCGAGATGGTCGATCAGCAACGGCAGCAGCGCTTCGAGATGGCTGCGCGCGATTTCGCCCTTGAGCGAGCGATGCCCGCCCGCGAGCCAATGGCGCACGATGTGCGACGCCTCGAGCGGCGACGTAAAGCCGAGCGCGCCGAGGCGGTCGAGCGTTTTGCGGTCGTCGGCCTCGGGGGGAAACAGCAGCGCCGGCTCGTCCGGCTCGGCCGCCTTCTCGAACAGGCGGCCGTAGTTGCGCTGAACTTTGTCGAGATGGCCGAGCAGCACCGCGGCAAAGGTGTCGCGGTCAGGGTAGCCGAGAAAGCGCGCGAAGCGCTCCAGCCCTTCGCGCTCGGCCGGCAGCGTCTGCGTCTGCTCGTCATTCACCATTTGCAGACGGTGTTCGAGGGTGCGCAGGAAGAGGTACGCCGCCGTCATCTCGTCGCGCGCCTGCGCGTCGATCCAGCGATCCTCGGCGAGCTTGTCGAGCGTGGTGAGGGTGTCGCGGTCGCGCAAGGCGGGATTGCGTCCGCCGGCGATCAATTGCTGCGTCTGGGCGAAGAACTCGACTTCGCGGATGCCGCCACGGCCGAGCTTGATGTTGTGACCCTCGACCGCGATCTCGCCGTGGCCGCGATAGGCGTTGATCTGCCGTTTCATCGCCCGGATGTCGGCGACCGCCGCGAAGTCGAGATATTTGCGCCAGACAAAGGGGATGAGATCGTCGAGCACCTTGTCGCCGGCCGCGATATCGCCGGCGCAGGCGCGCGCCTTGATCATCATGGCGCG
Organism: Pseudolabrys sp.; assembly: GCA_036264375.1. Lineage (GTDB taxonomy): Bacteria > Pseudomonadota > Alphaproteobacteria > Rhizobiales > Xanthobacteraceae > Pseudolabrys. Next base: position 916 of record DATARB010000350.1, on the reverse strand, counting down.
CTCCCAGTTCTGCCCCACGCTCTCGTAATACGAGATCGCGGCGGCGGTCGAGATCGCGATGCCGGTCGAAGCCGGATCGGGGCGCAGGCGCAGATCGGTGCGGAACACATAGCCGTCGCCGGTGCGCTCTTGCAGCAGTTTCACCACGCGTTGCGTGATGCGCACGAAGATCGCGCCGGCCGTGCCGCCCGCCGGCACGAGCGGCGACGCCGGATCGTAGAAGACGACGAGATCGATGTCGCTCGAGTAGTTGAGCTCGAAGGCGCCCATCTTGCCCATGGCGAGCACGATGTAGCCGCTGCCCTGTTGCGGCTCGCGCGTATCGTTGAGCACGATGCGCCCGGCGCGCGCCGCTTCACGCAGCGCGAAGCGGACGGCGGCGTCAACGGCGGTGTCGGCGAGATCGGTGAGCGCCCGGGTGGCCCGCATCACGGGCCATGCGCCGCCGATATCGGCGAGCGCGATCAGCAGCGCCGCTTCCGCCTTCATCCGGCGCAGCAGGCGCATCGCCTCCGCGTCATCGTCAGTATTGGCGGCCGCGTGGCCATGCTCGGAGAGAAGCGCAGCCAGATGCTCGTCCGGATCGGCATTCAACAGGCGTAGAAGCCGCGCCGGCTCCCGGCTCGCAAGGTCCCACAGGAAGGGTGAGCTTTCCGAGATGCTTTCAAGCAAGGTGCGGACGACGGGATGCGCGGCGATCAACGCTTCCAGCGGCGAAGCCTCGGCGGCATCCAAGCCCGCGAGCCACGCGGCGACGCAGGTCCGCGCCGCCGGGGCATCGATCATATGCGGCGCGGTGACGATCCGCGCGGCGAGTGTTCCCGTTGGTGCTTCGGGCGATACTTCGCCGCTGCGGCTCGCCTCGCGCGCAGAAAGGTCAGGTGTGGCCCTCGGTCCGGCAGGTGGGGTCATCCCG
>DATARB010000294.1:0-45634 GCA_036264375.1 Pseudolabrys sp. | reverse complement strand
CGCGATCCGAAGAAGCTCATTCCGCCGCTGCACGGCGCGCTGATCAAGAACGAGCAGGACGTGCACCTGTTCGAGCGGCTGGCCTTCATGGCGCGGCGCGAGGGGCGGTAGCGATTTGGAGTTTGCCGGACTTGTCCGTTTCACCACGCCCGCTCATGCCCGCGGACGCGGGCATCCAGACTTTGCCGCTCGTTCGTGAAACGCTGGATTCCCGCGTACGCGGGAATGAGCGGAGTGTGGTGCGCGGTAGCACACGATACTGTCGTCCCCGCGCAGGCGGGGACCCATACGCTGGGTCCTATCGATAGACTGCGGAATATGGGTCCCTAGTCTCGCTCGCCCGGGACGACAACAAGCAGTTGCGCTACCACAAAGACTTCGTATCGAACGAGTAAGTGACGCCCGTCCCCACCTGAATCTGGTTCGGCGTGCCGCGCTGGATGACCAGCGGGGAATCGGCGGCGCCGTCTTCGAGCCGCTGATATTCGACGAACGTGTAGGTCGCCCACTGCGGGGTCAGTTGATAGTGCGCCTGCGCGCCGGCGCCCCACGAATGGATGCCGCCGCGCGCGTTGTAGACCGGCAGCCCCGAATTGATCGACTGCTCCGGCGTGATGCCGAAGTAAGGCTGCTCGGCCTCGGCCGTCGCCAGCGAAAGACGTGGACCGCCCGACAGCGTCAGCCGCGGAGAGACTGGCGCGATGACGTCCGCCATCAGATCGGAGACGATGCCATGATGTCCGCCGATGCCCTGGCGCACCTCGGCCCGCGTCCGCAGCCAATGCGTCGGCCAATATTCGCCGAACAGGCCGGCTTCCAGCGTCCAGTCCACATTGCCGAGACCATGCAGGGCGTAGTCGTCGCCTTCGTAGCGAGGCAGGCGAAGTTTGAAGACCGGGCCGAAGCGGAAATTTCCGGTATCGATGATGCCCAGACCTAAGCCCTGGCGCGGACTGTAGAAGCGCTCGGGCGTGCCGGCCTGACGGATTTCGAAGCGCGGAATCGCAATGCCTGAGTAACGCGAGCCGCCCTCGAATTCCGGCAAGGCGCGGCCTTCGGCGCCGACGGTCAGCGTCCACTCCGGACCAAGCCCGAGAAGCGGTGGAAAAAGAGGCGACGCCGCGGGCGGCGCGGAGGGCTCGGGGCTTTGGAGATCGGCGGCGGTGGCTGCAGTGACCAGGGTGGCAATCACTGAAAAAAAAGCGGCCACGGTGGCCGTAATGCGTCGCATCAAAATTCCTCTTCCACACTCACTGACCGAAATTAAGCCTTCTAACGTCGACGACAATGCAAAGTTCAGGCCCGCTCCGACGGTTGCCGCGCGCTGGGACATTTTTGCTACGCGACCAAAGGCTTACTCGGCGGCGGCGGCGGGCTTGCGGGCCGCGAGCCGCGCCTCCTTGCGCGCGCGCCCCCGCTCGCGCTGGCGCGACATGACCTGGGCGAGACGGTCGGCGGGCTGACTGCCCCAATAGATGCCCTGCGCCACTGCCCGGCCGAGCCGCCCGCCGGCCCAGACCAGTTCGTAGGGCGCGAACAGCCGCCAGGTCTGGTCTTGCTCGACGATGCCGCGCGCGACCAGTTCGCCGCCCATCGCCGTGGTGTTGAGGCCATGCCCGCCGAAGCCGCTCGCCACCCAGACGCCGCGCTCGATCTCGCCGATCTGCGGCATGCGATGCACCGTGCGCCCGAGGGTGCCGCGCCAAATATGCGCGGCCTCGACCTTGCCGAGAGCGGGGAAATTGCGGCGGATGTCGGCGATGAGGGAGCCCCGCATGCCGCGCGGATCGGCCTCCCAGGCGCGCATGCGGCCCGACCATTGCAGCCGGTCCCCGCCGACGATGCGCCAATGATTGTCGGCGCGGTTGGTGTCGCTCACGGCGCCGCGATAACGGATGATGTCGTGCAAATGCGGCCCGATCGGCTCGGTCACCATCACGAAGGTCGAGACCGGCAGCAACGTCGCCGCGAGGCGCGGCATCAGCGCCCCTAAGCTGACATTGCCGGCGAGCACGACATGCGGCGCGCGCACGCGCGCATTCGGCGTGGCGATGCGCTTGCGCACGCCGGCCGGATCGATCGCCACCGCCGGCGTATGCTCGAAGATGCGCACGCCCTCCGTCTCCGCCGCGGCCGCGAGGCCCAGCGCGTAATTGAGCGGATGGATGTGGAAGGCGTTGCGGTAATAGGCCGCGCTGAAATAACGCGGGTTCACCAGTTGCTCGCGCACGCGCGCCGGCGTCCAATATTCGACGTCGGCGCCGATCCAGCGCAGGCGCTCGACATCGGCGCGTATCGCATTGTCGTTGTCGGTCTTGGAGATGTGCAACCAGCCCGGCGTTAAATCGACGCCCGGCATGGCCGTCTCGTCGATGGTGCGGCGGACGTAATCGCGCCCCTCTTCCGACAAGGCCCAGAGCTGCTTGGCATGATCGAGGCCGAGGCGCTCGACAATATCCCCGATGTCGGCGCCGAAGCCCGGCAGCACGAAACCGGTGTTGCGCCCCGAGGCCGCCCAGCCGACGCTGCCCGCTTCCAGCACCGCCACCGACCAGCCGCGCCGCGCGATCTCGCGCGCGGCGGTGAGGCCCGCAAGCCCCGCCCCGATCACGCAGACATCGACGTCAAGCTCGACGTTGAGCGGCGGGCGCTCGGGGTGCGGGACCCGCGTCGCCTCGTACCACCCGGCCGCCATCGTATCGCCGTCGCTCATCGCCTGTATCGCCTGATCGCCCAATCGCCTATCGTCAGCGTCACCCCGGCGCATGCCCGCGTCATGAGGCAATGCTAAGTTCCCGTGGATTCGACAGCACGTTGTCGAATCGCCGCCCGTCGCGCAACCTCTTCCTCCGGACTTTTCTATGGAGCCCATGCGCCGCCTGCTCTTGTTTCGTCACGCCAAGGCCGAGCGCGCCGAGCCGGGCATGGAAGACCGTGCCCGCGCGCTGGTCGACCGCGGGCGGCGGGACGCCGAGCGCATCGGCGCCTATATGGCGGGGCACGCGCTGGTGCCCGACCGGGTGCTGGTCTCCCCCGCCAAGCGCACGCAGGAAACCTGGAAACACGCAGCCGCAGCCTTCCGCCCCGCGCCCGGCGCGGCGATGGTGGAGAAGCTCTACGACGCGACGCCGCACACCATCCTCGCCGCCATCAAGGATGCGCCGGCGAAGGCGCATTCGCTGCTCGTCGTCGCCCACAATCCGGGCCTGCACGAACTCGCGCTGATGCTGATCGCCTCCGGCGACATCGACGCGCGCGAAGCCTTGCGCGAGAAGTTTCCGACCTCCGGCCTCGTCATCATCGACTTCGCCTTCGACGACTGGGGCAAGCTGCACCCGCGCTCGGGGCGGCTCGACCGTTTCGTGAGCCCGAAGTCGCTGGAGGCTGCGGCGAGGTGAGGCGTCGCCTTCGTAGCCCGGGTGGAGCGAAGCGTAACCCGGGGACGATCGATAAGCCGCCTCCGGAATAGGCTGTGCTTTACCCGGGCTTTTTGCTTGTCCCGGATGCCGCTTCGCTCATCCGGGCGACAAATTCCGCAGCCTCTGGGTTGTTGTCAGTTGTTGTCAGTTGACGTCTTGACGCCTGTCGCGTTCGCCGCAGAAGCCAACCTTGTGCAACGTGTTAACCAGGGCCCACGCGCATGAGAGACGCCGCGCATATCCTCGGCCGGATGGTGTTCTTCCTGTTTCCGGTGCCGTTCGCGGTCAGCCTCGGCAACAGCAATTCCGGGGCCTGGACCGGATATGTGGCCTATGCCGCCGCGGTCATCCTGGTCGCGGCGGCGATCGCCACCGGCTGGCTGGCGTACCGGCAATCGCGAAGACCGTGACTCGAATTGCCGTGGCGAAAGCCATCGCTGCGATTGCCACGCTGCCGCCAAACCATGTCATGATGCGCATGACGTGAAAGCGAGGGGCGCTGTCATGTACATGCAGATTTTGGTTCCTGTCGATGTCTCCGATATCGCGCTGGCCAAGCCCGCGATCGATGCCGCCTGTGCACAGGCGCGCATCTCGGGCGGCGCGGTGCGGCTGGTGCACGTTTTGGCGACGACGCCGGTGATGCTGGCCGAATACGTGCCGCCGAATTTCGAAGAGCAACAGAGCAAATCGGCCGAACAGATGCTCGAGGCGCTCGCGCAGGGCTGCGCGCTGCCGCCGTCGCGTGTGTCGTACACCGTGCGCCAGGGCGGCATCTATCACGAGGTGCTGGAAGAAGCGAAAGACATCGAGGCCGATCTTATCGTGATGAGTTCGCACCGGCCGGCGATGCGCACCTATTTCCTCGGCTCCAATGCCGGGCACGTGGTGCGCTACGCGCCCTGCTCCGTGCTGGTCGTGCGCGACGCGCGCACGGCGTGACCGCTATGTCTAAAATGAAAAGAGGCCGCCAACCGGCGGCCTCTTTGTCATCAGCTCAAGTGCTTGCGGTTAGCTCTGGCTGCCGATGCCGAGATCACGGCTCGGGCCGGCGGCGGGAGCGCTGAAGCCGTAGTGCTCGGCGGCAAACGCATCGACACCGCGGTGGTTACCGAACGTCTGCCCATGTTGCGCGATCGGGCGCGCGTCCTGCGTATACAGGTACGTGTTGCGCTCCTGGAGCGTCTGCGCCTCCGGATCGGCGGCGAAGGCTGGCGCGGCAATCGACAAAGCGAGGAAGGCGCCAACGGCGAGCTTGCTCATTGTGTTCATGATGAAACTCCATGTGTCCGAGTGTGTCCGCAAGATCATCTCTTGCTGACGGGAAAATTGGCGCGGTGCACAATCACGCTCAACCCACGTTGAAGTCACAGTATTTGCGGTTTCGTTCACGGACTTGCGATTGCACTGCAGCAACGCGCCGGGAATAAACGCGCGTGCGCGCGTAAGTGCCGTCAATTACTGGATGAATCGCGCTTGCGGAGAACTACGGCCGGCGGGCGTTTTATCGACGCGCCCGCGCGGACATGCGGGCCGAACAACGCTGCCCCTCGTTCGGCGAGCGGCGGTCACGCCTTCGGCATCAACGCGCGCGGCGGGGCGTCGGCGCGATAGAGGCCAGGCCGGTTGCGGCGGAAGAAGTTTCCGGCCTGCCAGAGGAACAGGGCGAGGAAAGCGGCGACAAAGAGCGCTCCGGCCAACGCGTCGGCCTGCAGGGCGCGTACGATCAGCACGGCAAGCCCCAGCGCCACGCCGGCGAAGACCGCGACGCCGGGCCAATAGAGCCACACCGCACGGCCCTGCTCGCAACGGACGGGCACGCCGCTCTCCGCGATGCGCCGGTGCAGTTCTGCGACGAAGGCCGCATAGGGCGCGTCCTGGCGCACCTGTTCGGCCATGCTCCTCCACGAGGTCGAGACGATGCGCAGCTTGGTGCCGTCCGCCGACCATAGCTCGGTGACGAAGCGGTGCGACTGCATGCTGATCGGCACGTAGGACATGCGCAGGCGCCGGACCTTATCGAACGGTACAAGGCCTTTGCGGGCCCCAGCGGTCCAGACGATTCCTTCGCCGCTCAGCTTGAATGTCCAGCCGGCGCCCATGACGGATGGCCGATAGGTATACGCAGCGCCCTCGCCCGCGATCTCGGGTTCCACTGTCGTCATTTGCATCGGCATCGGCGTGACATCGGCCTGACATGAACGGGATTGGCGCGCATTTGAGCACAATTGCGGGCGTTAACCATGATGCCGCTCAGAGCGAATCAAAAGCGGCGCGCGGCACGGCAACTGTTCCATTCGTCAAACGTATATAATATCTTAACGGTGCGAGGGTGTGGCATTTTCGCGTTGGCGTAAGGGTTGAGGAGCCTTGTCATGGCAAAGTTGTCGGATCTGTTCGGCCGCAAAGGCGAGGTCCTGGGCGACAAATTCGGCCCGCTCGGCGTCACCAGCGGTAACGGCAACGGCGGCGCCCCCATTTCTGTCGAGAGCTACTCCGACATCGGCTCGCGCATGGGCGAAGAAAACGAAGCCCTGCGCAATCTCCTGAGCGACACCGGCCGCAAGATCGGCGAACTCGACGAGCTCAAGCAGGCTTTCGACAAACTGGTGCAGCCGTTCAACTCGACGCTGCGCGCGCTCGAGCAGGAGAAGTCTCAGACCGTCAACCTCACCGGCCGCCTCGACGAAGCGCGCGCCGCTTACGAAACGCTGCGCGGTCAGTTCTATCAGATGGAGCGCAAGGCCACCGCGCTCGAAGGCGAGAACGAGAAGCTGCGCGACGATCTCGAGCTCGCGCGCGAATCCAACCGCGGCCTGGAAAGCGTCCGCCTCGAGCTCACCGACGAGATTCACGCCCGCCAGGCCCAGATCGCCGAGCTCGAGCGGCAGCTCGCGCAGGAGACCGCGCAACGCCGCACGCTCGCCGACGGACGGCGCGGCCTGCAGGATCAGATCGATGCGTCCGAGAAGCGCGTCGTCGAACTCGAAGGCGAGCTTGCCGCCGTGCGCGAGAAACTCGCGCTGATCGAGGACGAGAAACGCTCGCTTCAGCTCGCGGTGGATCAAGGCCTCAACGAAGTCGCGCGCTTGAGCCGCCGCCTCACCGAGAGCGAAAACACTTTGACCGCGACCCGCGCCCAGCTCGGCAAGGTCGAAGCGAGCTTCGCCGAAGCCTATTCCGAGCGCGGCCGTCTCTCCGCAGCGCTCGACGAAGCGAAGGAGCAGCATCAGTCGGAGCGCAACACGCTCACCATGCGGCTCGACGCGCTGCAATCGCGCGCGGCCACCGCCGAGCGCCTGCTCGCGGAGACACGGCAGAACCTCATCGCCCGCACCGAAGAAGTGCGCGCCTTCGACCGCAAGTCGGTCGAGGCCACCATCGCCCGCAACAACGCCGAGAAGCGGCTGGCGCAGATCGAGGCCTCGCATGAGGCGCGCGACCGCCAGGTCCGCGATCTCGAGACGACACGCACTGCGCTAACCGAGCGCAGCAACGCCATGACCAAGACGCTGAAGACGCGCGAGACGGCACTTGCCCGCGCCGAAGAGAAGATCGCCGCCTTGACCGAGCGCAACGGACATCTCGAAGCCGACATCCAAGTGAGCCGCACCAATATCGAGAAGCGCGTTGACGATCTTGGCTCGGCATTGCAGCGCGAGCGCATGGAGCGCGCCGTCGTCGAAGGCGCACTGGAAGCCGCGCGCAAGGACAATTCGCGTCTGCAGAGCGAGGTCGCGACGTTGCGTTCCGCGCTGCGGCGTGGCGTGGCGATCGAGGAAACAATCGCGCCGGCCGAGCCGGCCAACGACGAAGGCGCGCTCAAGAGCAAGGCCGTCGGTGACGAATCTGAGTCCATCACGGACGTCGAGGCGAGCGCAAAGGCGTAACGCGCATTCGCCGCGCGGCACGCAGCCGCACATAAACATTCATCCATTTTCGGAACGCGGGGCCCCTGCCCCGCGTTTTGTTTTGAGCGGCGCATGTTTTCGCGTTGAGCGCCCGGCCGCATTTTCCCCACAATATGACGGAGGCTTCATGTTCAAACAAACGATTACCGCCACCGCACTCGCAACGGTGCTCGCGGTTCCCGCATTCGCGCAGCAGCAATCGCCCAGTCCCGTAACAGCGGGGCAGAGTTCCGCGCAACAGAGCAGCTCACAAAACCCCGGCTTCATGCAGAACCAGGACCCGACGCAGTGGCGCGGCACGAAGCTCATCGGCACCAGCGTCTATGGTCCCGACAACAGTTCGATCGGCGAGATCAACGACGTGATCATCGGCAGCGACGGCACGATCAAGGCCGTCGTGATCGGCGTAGGCGGATTCCTCGGGGTCGCCCAGAAGGATGTCGCCGTACCGTTCAATGCGCTCAATGTGACACGCTCGCCGAGTTCAAGCACGATCAACAAGATCACCGTGAGTTACACGAAGGACCAGCTCAAGAGCGCGCCGCAGTTCGCCTACTACCAGCCGGGCGCCGGTGCGACGACCGGCGCGGGCACCAGTGGCACCGGAGCGACAGGCGGAATGAACCGATAAAAGAGCGGATAGAAGAGCCGATAAAAACGTCAGCCTTGCTGTACCAATCTCGCGCCCGGCCTAAAAGGCCGGGCGTTTTTTTGCGGATGCCGGACGCATTCGCGATGGCAGACGGGACGCCGGCGCCTATATTCACGTCATGCGCAGCCTCTACATCATGGTGCCGCTGTTCGCGCTGCTGGTCGCCTCGTTTTGGTTCGCCGGTACCGCGTGGGTGCATCTCGGCGGCGATCCCATTCCGCTCTACGGCTGGTTCGCCATCGCCGGCGGCGTGTTGTTCTCGCTCTTGGTCGGCGGCGGCCTCATGGCGCTGGTTTTCTATAGCAACCGCCACGGCTACGACGACCTGAGCGGCGGCAACGGCGACGGCAAATAGGCCTCCGAGCCCCTCCACAACAAAGCGCGACTAAAGTATCATGCCACGCCGTCATGCGGCGCGGGCACTATACAAAATCAAGTTCTGTAATTTTTGACTTCGGTCGCGGCCCAAGCCGCTCATCGTCCGTACCGGGAAAAGTCCGCGAGCCAAGCGGATGATTGGGGGGAAGCGATGTGGAACCAAGTCTATAATCCGTTCAACAACGCAGTGCTGTCGACGCTGGCCGCCGCCCTGCCGGTGGTCACGCTGCTGATCCTGATCGCGTCCAACAAAGTGAAGGCGCACATCGCCGCTGTGATTGCGCTGATCGTCGCCAACTTCGTGGCGATCAAATGGTTCACGATGCCGGCCGACATGTCGCTGCGCGCCACCCTGCTCGGCGTGGTGACCGGCTTCTTTCCGATCGGCTGGATCGTGCTCAACGTCATCTTCCTTTACCGGCTCACGGTGCAGAAAGGTGCGTTCGAGACATTGCAGAACACGATCGGCGGCGTCACCCGCGATCGCCGCTTGCAGCTTCTCTTGATCGCATTCTCCTTCGGCGCCTTCTTCGAAGGCGCGTCCGGCTTCGGAACGCCGGTCGCGGTCACCGGCGCCATCCTCATCGGCCTGGGCTTCTCGCCGCTTGCCGCCTCCGGCCTTTCGCTGATCGCCAACACCGCGCCAGTCGCCTACGGCGCGCTCGGCACGCCGATCGCAGGTCTCGCCAGCGTCACCGGCCTCGATCCGTTCCTGCTCGGCGCGATGGTCGGCCGTCAGCTACCGTTCTTCTCGCTGATCGTGCCGTTCTGGGTGGTCTGGGCCTTCGCCGGGTGGAAGGGCATGAAGGACGTGTGGCCGGCGATCCTCGTTACCGGCGTCTCCTTCGCCATCCCGCAATTCCTCATCTCCAACTTCATCAATCCCTGGATCGTCGATATCGGCGCCTCGCTGATCTCGATGGCCTGCCTCATCGGATTCCTGAAAATATGGGCGCCGAAAGAATTGTGGCTGTCGCCTGCGTTGCGCAGCCGCGACGATTCGGCCGCCAACGCGGCGCCGCCGAAGCCGTTGAAAAAGCCAAGCACCGCGCAGGTGTGGCTGGCGCTGCTGCCGTGGATCGTGGTCTGCGTCATCCTGCTGCTGTGGGGCACGAACGCGGTCAAGGCGATGCTCAACGCCTACGCCACCTGGAATTACCCGGTGCCCGGACTGCACAACATGATCAACAAGGTCGCGCCGGTCGTCTCGACGCCGGTCAAGGAAAGCGCGGTGTTCTCCTTCACCTGGCTCTCCTATACCGGCTCGGGCATGCTGATCGCGGCGATCATCTCCGGCGTCCTGATGGGCTTCTCGCCGGTGCGGCTCGTCACCGAATACGGCAAGACCATCAGGATCTGCGCCTATTCGCTGATCACCATCTCGGCGATGCTGGCCATCGGCACGCTCACGCGCCTCTCGGGCATCGATGCCACGCTCGGCCTCGCCTTTGCCGGCACCGGCGTACTCTATCCCTTCTTCGGCACGCTGCTCGGATGGCTCGGCGTTGCGTTGACCGGCTCCGACACCTCGTCGAACATCCTGTTCGGCAACTTGCAGAAGATCACATCCGAGCAATTGGGCCTGCCGCCGATCCTCATGGCCGCGGCGAATTCATCGGGCGGCGTCATGGGCAAGATGATCGACGCGCAATCGATCGTCGTCGCCTCCACCGCGACGAACTGGTTCGGCCACGAAGGCACCATCCTGCGTTTCGTGTTCCTGCATTCGATTACGCTCGCCTGCCTCGTCGGCATCCTGGTGATGCTCCAAGCCTATGTCTTTACCGGCATGATCGTGCACGTGCCTTGACGGCCCATGGCGGCCTCATCGCAGCAACACAGCCCTGCATCTTTCGGTGCAGGGCTTTTTGTTGCGCCTGCGCTATAGTCCTTTTCTTCTAAAGGGACAGGAAACCGCCAGGAAACCGCCATGACCAAGACGCTTGTCCAAGAACAGTTCGGCAAGACCGCCGCCACCTATCTCACCTCCAAGCCGCACGCGAAAGGTCAGAGCCTGGAGCGCCTGGTCGCCCTCACCTCGCCGCAGAAAGATTGGCGTGTGCTCGACATCGCCACCGGCGGCGGCCATGTCACCTACACCTTCGCACCGCATGTCGCGCGCGTCTGGGCGACCGACATCACCCAGGAAATGCTCGACATGGTGAAGGCGGAAGCCGCCAAGCGCGGGCTCGCCAACGTGCGCACCGCCTACGCCAAAGCCGAGGCGCTGCCGTTCGAGGACGCGACCTTCGATCTCGTCACCTGCCGCATCGCGCCGCATCACTTCGACTCGATTCCGGATTTTCTGCGCGAAGTTCACCGCGTGCTCAAGCCCTCGGGGCTGTTCGCGCTTGTGGACAATGTCGTCCCTGCCGGCAGCGTCGGCGATTACGTCAATGCCTTCGAGCGCTTCCGCGATCCGAGCCATCTGCGCGCCTGGACGATGCAGGAATGGCGCGACGCGCTCGCGCAGGCCTGCCTCGCCGTCGGCCACGAAGAGCAGATCTACAAGACGATGGAGTTTGCGAGTTGGGCCGGCCGCCACGATGCGACGATGCAGGCGCTCTTGCGCGCCATGCTCGCGCAGGTGACGCCGGAGGTGAAGGCGACGCTGGAGCCCAACGGCACGGCGAGCGAATTGACCTTCCGCCTGTGCGAGGGGCTGTTCGTGGGGAAGCGGGCGTAAGGTTTTCGGTCATTCCGGACGCGCGAAGCGCGATCCGGAATGACAGCGGAAACAAAATCGCCAGCGCCGATTTCTCACCGGCACCGGCGATTGAAACCAAATAAAAGCGACGCCCCCGCCTTACATCTTCGCGTGGCGCTTCTTCCGGTGCTTGACGACCGGTTCTTGCGCTACCGGCTCTTGCGCCGACGCCTGCGCCTGCGGCTCGTCGGGCGCCCAGAGGATGTGCTGGTTATACGCCTCGTTGACCAGCCAGCCGCCGACGATCGGGATCAGGCAGTCGGCGATCATGATATGCGCCTCACGATACGTGAGCGGACGCTGGATCACCGCGGTCGCCACGATCGGCGACAAGGCCGCGCAGCCCATCGTCGTGAGGCCCCACGCGCCGAGCGCGGTGACGCCCGAGCGGCCGCTGTCCCACTTCCAGTTCCAGTTGTTCATCGCGAAGAAGGCCGCGGTCGACGCTGCGCCAACCCCCACCTCGACTGCCTTGATGCGCGGGTCGAGATGATGGCGCTCCTGGGCCTGCGCACCCTGGGCAACAAACGCAATGGCCGCCAATGCAGCGGCGAACGTTACTAACTTCCCGGTCATTCCTGGTCTCCCCCGTGGGAATTGCCTCGACTCAAGGCTGATTTGTGGGCCGCTTGCGAAATCCTGTCGAGCCGCAGTCGATCGAGCAGAAAGTTATTCACAGACCGGATGGAGCGCTGCCGCTGCCCCGAGGGAACCAAATGAGCCCCGTTTCCCGGACGGCGACAAACTAAGCCAACACGCGCTTTCGACGCAAGTAAGCGCCGTTAGCAAGTCATTTACCACCAAAAGTTCAGATTCTGTTAGGAAAGAAGACGAGCGTGATTCTGCGTCGCTTGGCCGGGCGGATCGGCCACACGGGGGTCACAGCGATGAGCAAATTTGGGGGGTTTTTCGCCCGCAAGGGCGCTCTTTACGATCAGACAGCCGCAAGTTCCGCCACACCCTCCCCCGATACCACCGATAATCCGCTGGAACTCGACGAAGACCTGTTCACCGCACTCGGCGCCCGGGTGGGCGGCGAGAACGAGCAGTTGCGCAACCTGTTGCTCGACGCCCACGCCAAGATCGGCGAACTCGACGGCATCAAGGCCTCGGTCGGCAAGCTTGTCGATCCGGTGAGCAAAGCGCTACGCGCCTTCGAAGCGGAAAAGTCCGAGAGGATCAGCCTGCAGAGCATCCTCAACAATACCCGCACCGCTTACGGCAAGCTGCGCAATGAAACCGGCGAACTGGAAAAGCGCGCTGCCGCCGCGGAGAAGGAATGCCAGGCGCTGCGCCAGTCGCTTGCCGCGACCGAGGCCGCGCTGCGCACCGCGGAATCCAGCAAGGCCGAGGTCGCCATCGACGCCGCCGCACGGCGCGTGCAGATCGCCGAATTCGAAAGCCGTCTCGCGCAGGAGACCGGCGAGAGCAAGATGCTGCGCGAGGAAAACCGCCGCTTGGCCGAGCGCCAGAGCGCGATCGAGAAGCGCCTGATCGCGCTGGAGGGCGACTTCAACAGTACGCGGCAACGGCTGATCATGGCGGAAGACGAGAAGCAGGTGCAGCAGGCCGCCTTCGAAAAGGCGAGCGCGGAAGCCGCACGGCTGGGGCGCAAGCTGGTCGAAGCCGAGGCGAGCATGACCACGGCGCATGCCCGCCTGCGTCACGCGGAAGTCAATTGCAATGAGCTCAACAGCGAGCGCGGGCGGCTGACCAACGCGCTCGACGAGGCCAATGAACGCCATGCGCACGAGATCGCGACGCAACGCATGCGCTTCGAGACGTTGCAGGCGCGCGCCGCGGCGACTGAAAAGCTCCTGGCCGAGGCGCGCGAGCAATTGATGACGCGGGCCGAGGACATCCGCGAACACGAGCGGCGCAACACCGACCTCGCGCGCGAACGCGACATCTTGCAGGCGCGTCTCGCCGATGTTGAAGCCGAGCGCGCGCAACGCGACGCGCAGTTCCGCGACGTGGAACAGGCGCGGGCAACGTTGATGGAACGCGGAGCAGCCCTCACCCGCGCCTTTGCGTCCAAGGAAGCCGCGCTCGGTCAGGCCGAAGAGACGGTCGCCGCGCGCGACGAGCGCATCGCTTCGCTCGAAGCGCTGCTGACCAGCGAAACGCAAGCCGCCGAGCAGGCGATCGAGGAGCTCACCGCCGCGCTGCGTCGTGAGAAGGTCGAGCGCGCCGTGGCCGAAGGCGCGCTGGAAAGCGGACGCAAGGATTTCGCGCGGCTGATGCGTGAGCTGATGGCCTTGCAGCACGGCCGAGATGCCGCCGAAGAGCCCGCTCCTTTAAGGCCGGCCAACGCCGCCTGAACTTGTTTTGATTCATTCCAAACAATGCCGGGTACTCGACCCGGCATTGTCATTTCTAACGCTCTCCAACTGGTATCAGGCTTCAGGGCCGGAACTATTCCACCACTCGTTTGATTGAGCGCAGAGACTGTATCGCTCACCCCGCACTATGTTCCCACCGGCATTCCGGCGGGGCCACTTGGTTTTTCCGATGCCGTACCGTGAGAACAATGATCTGCCGCCGTCCGTGCGAACGCATCTGCCCGAGCATGCGCAGAACGTGTATCGCGAGACGTTCAATCACGCCTACGCGGCTCACGCCGGCGAGATGGATCGCGAACGGCGTGCTCACATGATTGCCTGGGCCGCTGTGAAGCGCGGATATCAGAAAGCCGATGGCGAATGGGTTCCGCGCGACGCGTGAGCCGTCCCTCTTTTTGATTCGATGCAAGGACGCATACGCGCGTTGTGATCGGGACCGCGCCATGCGCGAAACGCGGGAGCCGCGTTTTTTAACGAACGTGACACGCAACTTCGCGCCGTTCCCCACGTTGGCGCGTTACGAGGGGCGCAACGCAAGGAGTTCGATGCCATGCAACGGACACGACAGACACTCGCTATCTTCACCGCGGTGATGCTCGCCGCGAGCAGCGGAGCGGCTTTCGCTCAGGCCGGCGGCGGCGCTGGTGGCGGCGCCGGCGGCGCGGGCACGAGCGGCGGCATGAGCGGCGGCACGGGTGGAACCATGGGCACAAGTCCGACAGCAACGCCGGGCACGACGACTCCTGGAACCTCGACGATGCCCGGTACGACGGGGAGCGGCCTGAACAACGGCACGACCACCGGCCGCACCGGAGCGAACGGCTTACCCTGCGGCTCGTCGACCGCCGGCACGAGTGGCGCGACCGGCACGATGTCGCCGGGCGTAGCCAACGACCGCACGGCGGTGCCGGGCGCAGGCGGTGGCGTCGGCGCATCGGGCTGCTGATCAGCGCGACGAAGAAAACGGCCGGCGCGTCACCGATGCGCCGGCTGTGCTCCAGCGCGCTGAGCGAACAATCTGCTCAGTGATCCTCATCAGTTTAAACCAAAGCGCTCTCTGGCTTTCCCCGTCATCCTGCGGCGCGAGCGTGCGCAGCACGCGAGCCTCGAAGGAGGGACGGCCACTGCTTCTGTTGAGTAGCCGCGGCGACTCAGGGGCCGTCGCCCTTCGAGGGCCGCGCTAAGCGCGGCCACCTCAGGGTGACGGATCGAGGCTGAGGCGCGGCGCAATTTGCTGGCCATCACCGCACCAATTCCCGCATCGCGCGGTCGAGGCCGTCGAGCGTCAGCGGATACATACGTCCGCCCATGAGCTGCTGCACCATCGTGATCGAGTGCGTGTAGCCCCACTCCTTCTCCGGCACCGGATTGAGCCACACCGCCGCCGGGTAGGTGCGCGTCACGCGCTCGAGCCACTGTGCGCCCGGCTCGTCGTTGAAGTGCTCGACTGAGCCGCCCGGCGCGGTGATCTCATAAGGCGACATCGAGGCATCGCCGACGAACACGACCTTGTAGTCGTGCGGATAGGTATGCAGCACGTCCCAGGTCGGCGTTGTCACCTGGAATCTGCGGCGGTTCTCCTTCCACACATTCTCGTAGAGGCAATTGTGGAAGTAGAAATGCTCCATGTGCTTGAACTCGGTGCGCGCCGCCGAAAACAGTTCCTCGGTCGCCTTGATGTGCCAGTCCATCGAGCCGCCGATGTCGAAGAACAGGAGGACCTTCACCGCGTTGTGCCGCTCGGGCCGCATCTGGATGTCGAGATAGCCCTTGTGCGCGGTGCCTCTGATGGTGCCGTCGAGATC
This sequence comes from Pseudolabrys sp., assembly GCA_036264375.1. Lineage (GTDB taxonomy): Bacteria > Pseudomonadota > Alphaproteobacteria > Rhizobiales > Xanthobacteraceae > Pseudolabrys. The sequence continues at coordinate 30,420 of DATARB010000294.1, read as the reverse complement.
GAGCTCGTCGGGCGCGCCGGTGCGCGCGAACTTGCGCAGGCGCCGCAGCGCCACCTTGATGTTGCGCGTGCCGAGCTCGACCTCGTCGTCGAGGTCCTTGAATTCGCGCTTGTCCCAGACTTTCACGGCGCGGAAATTGCGATTCTCATCCTGGCCGATGCGCACGCCTTCCGGGTTGTAGCCATAAGCGCCATAGGGAGAGGTGCCAGCCGTGCCGATCCACTTGTTGCCGCCCTGATGACGGCCTTTCTGCTCTGCGAGACGCTGGCGCAAAGTCTCGAGCAATTTGTCGAGGCCGCCCATCGCCTCGATCTGCCTCTTCTCGTCTTCGGTGAGATATTTCTCGGCGAGCTTCTTCAGCCACTCGGCCGGAATGTCCGCCTCGATCCCATCGCCGACCACTTCGAGGCCCTTGAACACATGGCCGAACACGCGATCGAATTTGTCGAGATTGCGTTCGTCCTTCACCAGCGCCGCCCGCGAGAGATAATAGAAATCCTCCACCCGCCGCGACGCGAGATCGGCTTCCATCGCCTCCATCAGCGTCAGGTATTCGCGCAGCGTCACCGGCACGCCGGCGGCTTTGAGCTCCTGGAAAAAGGTGACGAACATTCTTTCGCCTCACAGCGGGGGTACCCCCGATTTCACCCCTAGCCTCAACGCCGTCAAGCCGGATACAGTCACTGCAACAAAGATAATGAAAAACGACGCTGCCTGGGGGGATTCACCGTATGCGTTCTAACGACCGCGCCCTATGGGCGCTGGCCGTCATCGTTTCGCTCGCGCTGCTGATGGCGCCGGCGATCTGGAACGGCTTCCCGCTTCTCCAATGGGACACCGGCGGCTATCTCGCGCGCTGGTACGAAGGCACGCTGGTGACAAGCCGCGCCGTGGTCTACGGGCTGATCCTCACCGCGGGCGTTCCCTTCTCATTCTGGCCGGTGCTGCTGTTGCAATCGGGACTCACGGTGTGGGTCATCGCGCTGATGCTGCGCGCGCACGGGCTCGGCAGAAGGCCGATGCTGCTGATGGGCATCATCGCCGCCCTCTCAATCGGCACCACGTTGCCCTGGCTTACCGCCATCCTGCTCACCGACATCTTCTGCGGCCTCGGCGTGATGGCCCTCTATCTGCTGCTGATGCGCGCCGAGGTGCTCTCGCACTGGGAACGCATCGGCCTGATCGTGCTGGTCGCGCTCGCCGCCGCCACGCATAGCGCGACACTGGCCGTGCTGATGGCGTTGCAAGCCGCCGCCATGGTGGTGTGGCTGATCCGCCGCGACCGCATTCCGGCGCGCCGTCTCGGCGACGGCATGTTCGCGCTGGCGCTCGGCGCGCTGATGGTGTTCTCCGCCGACTACGCGGTGGCAAAACGCCTCGCCTGGACGCCGGGCGGTTTCGCGCTGTCGTTCGGCCGCATGCTGCAGGACGGCATCGTCGACAAATATCTCGACGAGCACTGCCCCAATCCGCACCTCACGCTGTGCGCTTACAAGGATCAGCTGCCGCGCGACGCCGACAAGTGGTTCTGGGGCAGCCCGCTGTTCGATCAACTCGGCCGCTTCGACGGCCTCGGCGACGAGATGCAGACGATCGCGACGCGTGCGCTCATCGAATACCCCCGCCTGCAATTCGAGACAGCGCTGATCGCCACCGGGCGGCAACTCATCGACGTGCACACCGGCGAAGGTGTGCTCGCCTGGGTCATGCACACCTACGGCATCATCGAGCGCTTCACGCCGCAGCTCGCGCCGGCCATGCACGCCGCGCGCCAGCAGAAGAACGAGATCTCCTTCAAGGCCATCAACGACGTTCACTATCCGCTGGCGCTCTTCTGCATGGGGCTGTTGCCGGTGCTCGTCCTGCTTGCCTGGCGCGGCGTCGTCGCCGCCGAACTCGGCGAACTGGCGGCGGTCTGCATGCTGGCGCTGCTGGCCAATGCTTTCGTGTGCGGCGCCCTGTCCGACCCGCACGACCGCTACGGCGCACGCATGGTCTGGATCGCGGGCTTTGCCATGGCGCTGGCCCTCGCCTACGCCGTCGATCGCCGCCGCCAGCCGCAGCCGCGCGCCATCCCCAACGTGGAGCCGGCTCTGTCCTGACCCCCTGTGAATCCGGCGCGGCGCCATGCTATCGAAGCGCCGGGGGCGGTCCTGCCGCCATGCTGTTTCCAAGGAGTCCTCGCCGATGGCCGATGCTGCCGTGCTGCAACAACTTGTCCCCACCGGAACGCTTCGCATTGCCATCGCGGTGTCGCCGTCGCCCTCCGCGCAGTTCGCCATCAAGGACGGGGACACGTTCCGCGGCGTCGCGGTGAATCTCGGCCAGGCGCTGGCGAAGGCGCTCGGCGTGCCAGCGCAATTGGTACCGCACCAGGCTTCGGGCGAGATTCAGAATTCCGCCGCGGACAACAAATGGGACGTAGCGTTCCTGCCCGTCGACGAGGAGCGCAAGAAGTTCGTCGACTTCGGCAACGCCTATCACCTGTTGCAAAGCACGTTCCTGGTCGCGCCCGCCTCGGCCATGCAATCGGTCAACGACGCGAACGCAAAGAGCGTCGGCATCGGCGGTGTCGCCAACACCGCGACCTTCCGCGCCGCCATGAAGGCGACACCGAACGCCACGCACATCGAGTTCGCCAAGGTCGATCTCGCCGTCGCCGCCATGCTCGACGGCCATATCCAGGCCATCGCACTGTCGCGCGAGTCACTGTCGGGACTGGTCGGGAAAATTCCCGGCTCGCGCATCCTCGACGACGCGTTCTTGAATTCCTCGACCGCCGTCTGCGTACCGAAGGGCAAGCCGGCGGCGCGTGCCTATGTCAGCGACTTCATCGAAGACGCGAAAGCATCTGGCCTCGTCCGCCGCTCGCTCGACGAGATGGGCCTGACCTCGTCGCAGGTCGCTCCGGCCGGGATGAAGCCGTAACTCATGACGCAGCCGACCGCGCGGCCCCGCAAGCCGGCGCCTCAACTCGCCGATTATCCGCACCGGGTGACGGACGTCGTCCGGTTCGGGGACCTCGATCCGCAGGGCCACGTCAACAACGCGGTGTTCTCGACTTATTTCGAGTCGGGCCGCGTCGCCATGTTCCGCAATCCAGATCTCGGCATCGGGGTCGCCAACGCCACGTTTGTCCTGGTCCGCCAGGAGATCGACTTCCTGCGCGAGTTGCACTGGCCGGGCCAGGTCGTGGTCGGCACCGCGCTGGCCGAAGTCGGCCGCAGCTCGTTTACGGTCGCGCAGGCGATCTTCCGCGACGAAGCATGCGTTGCGGCAGGCCGCGCCACCTTGGCGATGCTCGACATGACGAGCCGCCGGCCGCGGCCTTTGCCGGAGGAAACCATCGCCCACTTGAGTCAGTGGAAGTATCGCGGGGTGTGACCTGAGCGCTTTGTGTCCCCTCCCCCGAAAGGGGGAGGGTCAGGGAGGGGGTCTGCTTTACGGCGATCGATAAATGACCCCCACCCGCCCGCGATTCGCTACGCGTTGGCGGGCGACCTCCCCCTTTCAGGGGGAGGTAAAGAAGAAGTGCGCACATGCTCCGGGCGCACGCCCAATCCGACGATCCGCGCCGGAATGCGGCGCAGCACCGGAAACCAGTTGAAGAACTTCACGGCGAAAGGCGCCTTCGGCCGCTCGCTGGTGCCGAGCACAGCGCGCAGAACATTGTTCTGAATCTGAATCTGCAGCCACTGGATCACGCGCATCGGCAGGGTGCGGCGGCGCTGCACGGCGTCGAGCAGCGCCTCGGTCACGCGGCCTTCTTTCAACGGCACCGCGAGAATATTCGCCGCGGCGACCGCATCCTGGATCGCCAGATTGACGCCGACGCCGCCGATCGGCGACATCGCATGCGCCGCGTCGCCGATGCACAGCAGCCCGGGTTTATGCCAGCGCGGCAGGCGGTCCACCGCCACCGTCAACAGCTTCACGTCGTCGAAGCTTTTGATTTCGCCGAGCCGGTCGCGCAGGAACGGCGACATGAAGGCGACGCTCTCGCGAAACGCTTCCAGGCCTTTCGCCTTCACGCGGTCGATGCCGCCTTTGGGGATCACGTAAGCGCATTGCCAATAGTCGCCGCGGTTGAGCATGACCATCATCATGCCCGCTTCCATGTGGCCGAAGGTCTCCGCCGTGTCGCCTTCGCGCCGCGACATGCGGAACCAAAGGATGTCCATCGGCGCGCCGAGGTTCTCGACCTTGAATCCGGCGCGCTCGCGCAGCGTCGAACGGCGGCCGTCGCAAGCGACAGTGAGATCGGCGCGGATCTCAAGTTCGCCTTCGGGCGTCTTCGCGCGCACGCCGGCGATGCGGCCGCCCTCCTCGATCAGGTCGGTCGCCTCCGCGCGCATGCGCAAGTCGAAGGACGGATAGCGCTTGCCGTGATCGGCCATGAAGTCGAGGAAGTCCCATTGCGGCATCAGCGCGACGTACTTGCAGCGCGTCGGCAGGTGCGAGAAGTCGGCGAGCATGATGGTGGTGTCGCCCACCTGCCCGCTCAGGCGCTCGACGCGCGAATGCGGCAGCTTGAGGAAGTCGTCGAGCAGCCCGAGCTCGTACATAAGCTCGAGCGTCGAGGGATGGATGGTGTCGCCGCGGAAGTCGCGCAGGAAATCGGCGTGCTTCTCCAGCACCGTCACCGCGACGCCGGCGCGCGCCAGCAGAAAGCCGAGCATCATGCCGGCCGGCCCGCCGCCGGCGATGCAGCATGTGGTTTTGATCGACGTTAAAGCCATCACCCACCCCAACCCGTCATCCTGAGGTGCCTGCGCGAAGCGCGGTCCTCGAAGGATGCCGATCTCGGGTAAAACCCGAGATCGGTTGGCTCGCACCTCAGGATGACGGTACTAACTCGAAGCGAAAAGCCTTACGCCTGCTTGTCCGGCGTACGCACCACCAGCCCGTCGAGCGCGTCCGTCACCTTGATCTGGCACGACAGCCGCGAGTTCTCGCGCACGTCGTAGCCGAAATCGAGCATGTCCTCTTCCATCGGCGACGGCCCGCCGGTCGTCTCGCGCCAGGCCTCGTCCACATAGACATGGCAGGTCGCGCAGGCGCAGGCGCCGCCGCATTCGGCCTCGATGCCGGGAATGTTGTTACGGATAGCGGTCTCCATCACGGTCGAGCCGAGTTCGGCTTCGACGGCACGTTCGTTTCCGCTAGAATCGATATAGGTGATCTTCGGCATAGGGCGGCAATTACGGGGAAATCCCGCGCCGGGATTGGCGCGAGCGAGGTTCCTATATAGTCATTCGATCCGTTGCGCCATCCCTTGCTGCCGCGGAAAACGCCATGCTCAAGGCCGCAGCATTTCAGCGATTGTCCGTTGCGCGGCGGACACGGCCCGGGCGAGATCGTCGAGAGCCGCCGCCCGCTCGCCCGGCATCATAACGCGCTCGACCGCCTCCGCCGCGCGCACCACGCCGCCCGCCCCGATCCCCAGCGCCGAGCCCTTTAATGTGTGCGCTAATGCACCGGCGCTTGCGGCGTCGGCCTCCCGCATCCGCGCGATCAGGATGGCGGCCTGGCGGTCGAAAAGTTCAAGGAGTTCGCGCTGAAGGCCTTGGTCGCCGAAGGTCATGCGCGCGAGATGCGCGCGGTCTATCGTTCCGTCAGCCGCTTCGGGGGTTGGCCCCCCCTCGCCCGGACTCTCCATGGCCTGCCGCGCCATCGCACCCTCCCGCCGCATTGGTGTTCCGTAAGTGTCGCGCCACTGGATTAACGGCGGCGTAACCGCCAGGACAATTTGGCAGTGAGTTGAAGGTGATGGCGGCTTGGTGGCCGCATCACGGCCTCATTTCGGCAGGCATCATTGTCCGGCCCGGGTTCAGGAGCGCTGGAACCCGTGGCAAATCATGGTTAGCGACAAGTTAACGATGATTAAAGAACTCTTACCACCGTGGTTTCTTTCGCACACTCAACACGATAGAGTTAACCGTGGCGGCGAGTTGGGGCTTGATCGTGCGGCATGAGCGGCCTGCTGGGAGGCGCATGCACGTCGTTAGGGCCCGCTTTTTGTGACGGTCCGGGCTCTCGGCAAGTGTGTCCGGCGTAACGACGAGGCGACGACCGAAAATGGCGAATATCCCGCAAAAATCAAAAGATCCGACGGAAGAGGCGCTCAACGCTATTGAAGAGGCGCTGAGCATCCGCCCGGTGGAACCTCCTCTCGCGCCGCTGGCGCCGCCAGACGAGCGCGACAATAGCTTGTCCGCTCCACCGGTGACCCCGGACCTGTTCCATTCGGAACCCGCGCCGGCCGCCTGGGCCGATGACGCCGCCCCGCGCCGTCCCGCCAACGACGATCGCGCCAATATCGGCCAGATCCTGCAATCACTGCACCGCCGGCCGAACCGCACACCCTTCGTGCTCGCGACCGTAGCGACGTGCGCCTGGGTCGCCGGCGGCCTCGCCACCGCCTACCTGTTCCGCGAGGATCTGCAGAGCCTGTTCGGCACCCCGCGCGTCGGCATCGCCGCCATGGTCGGGCTTGTCACCGCCATCGCCGTGCCCGTTCTCTTCTTCTATGCGCTCGCGCACATGATCAACCGCGCGCGCGACATGCGCATCGTCGCCGAGTCGCTCACCGACGTCGCCATGCGCCTGGCGCAGCCGGAAATCGCCGCCCGCGACTCCGTCGTCAGCGTCGGCCAGGCCATCCGCCGCGAAGTCGCCGCCATGGGCGACGGCGTCGAGCGGGCGCTGGCCCGCGCCGCCGAATTGGAAGCGCTGGTGCACAACGAAGTCTCGGCGCTCGAGCGCGCCTATAACGACAACGAAGTGCGCATCCGCGATCTGCTCAGCGAATTGTCCAACCAGCGCGAGATGCTGGTGAACCAGGCCGAGCAGGTGCGCAACGCCATCTCCAGCGTCCATCTCGACCTTTCGCACGACATCACCTCGGTCGGCGATCTCGTCTCCGACAAAGTGAGCGAAGTCGCGCAGCGCGTCACCCGCACGCTCACCGAAAAGGGCGAGCACATCACGCTGGCGCTCGGCCATGCCGGCGATTCCATGATCGATACGCTGAGCGAGCGCGGCTCGACCCTGCTCGACCGCCTGGAGACCACCAGCGATCGCGCCACCAGCGCGATCTCTTCGGCCAGCGAGCGCATCACCGACAGCCTCAAGTTCAAGACCGAGACCGTCCACGACGAATTCGCCCAGCTCGCCGCCAAGCTCCAGCATACGATGACCACGCGGCTCGACGAGGTTGCGCACAACTTCCAGCAGCGCACCAACACCACCGTCGAGCAGATGGCGACCCGGTCGCAGACCTTCACCACCACGCTCAACGACACCACCGCCCGCATCACCGAGATGATCACCACCCGCGGTGCGGAGGTGAACACCTCGATTCACACGACCGGCGACGCGCTCGTGCAGAACCTCACCCTGCGCGGCAGCGATGTCGTCAACAAGATCGAGCAGACCGGCACGCGCGTCGCCGATGACATTATCGGCCGCAGCAACACCGTGGCCGATACGTTCCACGACAGCGCCGAGGCGCTGGTTGCCACCATCAACAGCCGCGGCGACGCGGTGAAGGAGATGCTGGCGGCGCGGCTGCAGGCCTTCGAGGAGATGTTCAACCATGGCGGCACCGAGCTCTCGGAAAAGGTCGCGCGCGACGCCTCAACGCTCGGCAACCTCATCACCCGCCACATCGCCGAGTTCGACCACACCGTGAAGACCTATGGCGGCGAGCTGGTGGAACGGCTGGGTCACCGCACCCAGGACGTCTCCGAGGCGATGCGCTCCTATCTCGACACGTTCGACGACCGTGTCAGCGGCCGCACCGGCGAAATCGCCGGCGCCATCGAGCAGCGCCTCGCCCAGTTCGAGGAACTACTCGGCGCCCGCACGGCCGACATCGCCAAGGCGCTCAGCGAAGGCGGCAAGGACGTCGTCAGCGCACTCGACCGCCGCGTGGGCGAGATCGGCGGCGCTATCGATGCGCGCGCTACCGAGGTCGCGAACACCATCGCCGCCAAGGCCGACGTGATCGACCGCACGCTGGGCGACCGCGCCGCCCAGGTCGCCGATACGCTCGATACCCGCATCAGCCGCTTCGAAGAGCTCTTGATCGGCCGCGCTGAGACCGTCACCGGCGAGATCGAGAACCGCACGCGGGCCGCCGCCGACGCCATGCTGGTGCGCATGGAGCAGTTGAGCCACACCATCAAGGTCAACTCTTCGGAAGCCGAGCGCTCGCTCGGCACCCTCGCCGTCTCGGCGAGCGACGCCATCCGCATCAGCGCCAGCGAGGCCGAGCGTTCGCTGGGCACGCTTGCCGTTTCCACAAGCGACAGCATCCGCAACAGCGCCAGCGAAGCCGAGCGCTCGCTGGGCTCCCTTGCCGTTTCGACAAGCGATGCCATTCGCAACAGCGCAAGCGAGGCCGAACGCTCGCTGGGAACGCTTGCCGTTTCCACAAGCGACAGCATCCGCAACAGCGCAAGCGAGGCTGAGCGCACGCTGCGCAACGTCAGCGACGAGGTCGCGCACAGCTTCACCGGCAAGGCTGATGAGATCACCAAGGCCGTCAGCGCGCGCACGCAGGAGCTGGAACACATTCTCTCCGACCGCAGCGGCAGCGTGCTTGCGGCGATCGGCGACAAGGGTCAGCAATTCGCCGCCGAGATCGCGCAGGCCACCGATCAGGCCATGTCCTCGATCGAGGAGAAGGGCTTCGCCTTCACCCGCTCGATGATCGAGAACTCGGCGGAGATCTCGCGCCAGATCAGCTCGGCGGGCGAGAACGCCGCCACCACCGTCAGCCGCACGCTGGGCGACCTGCGCGACGTCGCGCAGAAGGCGATCGCCGTGTCGAAGGACACCGCGACCTCCACCGTCACCGAGATGCTGGAGACGCACAACATGCTGCGCTCCGACACCACGGCCCTCTTCGAGCGGCTGCGCGAAGCCAACATCATGCTGCAGGAAGTGCTCTCCGGCTCGCACGCCAATATGAGCACGCTGGAAAACACGCTGATGCTGCGCGTATCGGAATTCGTCGCCGCCATGGGCGAGGTCAACGCCTCGACCGGTGACGCCGCCAACCGCGTGGAAGCCAACATCGGCAACTTCCGCAACGTCACCGGCCAGGTGCTCGACGATCTCGGCCAGATCGCGCATCAGTTCGAGGCGCATGGCCAGGAACTGGCCAAGGCGGCCGACCTGATCGAGCGCAGCAACCAGCGCACGGAGAGCAGTGTCAGCGAGCGCCGCGTGCAGCTCGACTCGCTGGTCTCCAACCTCGACGTCCGCACCGAGGATCTCGAGAAGCGCCTCACCCGCTTCTCCGGACTGCTCGACGAGACGCTGGAAGCCGCCTCCTCCCGCGCGCGCGACGTCGCCCGCATCGTGTCGGATTCGACCACCGAAGGCGCCCGCGCCGTCGGCGACCAGGTCGAGCTCGCGCGCCAGCAGGCCGAGGAAATCGCCCGCATCGTCTCGGAGAGCAGCGCCGATGGCGCCCGTGTCATCACCGAGCACTATGACCGCGTGCGCGCGCGCGCCGAGGACATCACCCGCGTGGTGTCGCAGGCGAGCGCCGAAGGCGCCCGCGTCATCGCCGAGCAATACGAGAACGTACGCGAGCGGGCCGAGGACATCACCCGGGTCGTGGCGCAGACCGGCACCGAGAGCGCGCGCGCGATCAGCGAGCAATACGATCGCGTGCGTGAGCATGCCGAGGGCGAGCGCCGCCGCGTCACCACGGCGATGCGCGACATCTACGAGCAGACGTCGGGCGACACCGACTCGCTGTTCCGCGACGCCAACGAGCGTTTCGCGCAGACGGTGCGCGAGATGAAGCAGATGGCGAGCGAGATGCAGCGCGAGCTGGAGGAGACCCGCGCCGAGCTGCGCCGCGGCGTCTTCGAGCTGCCGCAGGAGACCGCGGAAAGCGCCGCGCAGATGCGCCGCGTCATCGTCGACCAGATCGAGGCGCTGGCCGAGCTCAACCGCATCGTCGCCCGGCACGGCCGCAATCTCGACGCGGTCGAACCGGTGGCGCGCCGCGCGCGCGAGGAGACCCCGCCCAGCGTCGTCGGCGGCCGTCCCGAGACGCCGCCCCCTGCCCCGCGCGCCGAGGCCCCCGTCCGCAAGGTGGAGCCGCCGCGTCCGGCGCCGCGCCCCGAACGCAACGAGCGCACCGAGCCGAGCCACTTCGCCCCGGCGCCGCGCCGTCTGGAGACGCCGTCACTCACGCAGGCTGTGCCGCCGACCCCGCCCGGCCGCGGCTGGCTCACCGACCTGCTCAGCCGCGCCTCGCGCGAGGAAGACGGCGCGCCGAACGACTACCCGCGTGAAACGCTGCGTGAAGCGCCGGCGCGCGGCAGCGAAGACCGGCCGCCGCGCCACAGCATCGAGTCGCTCGACTCGCTGTCGGTCGACATCGCGCGCATGATCGACCACGACGCCGCCGCCGACCTGTGGGATCGCTACAAGCGCGGCGAGCGCAACGTGTTCACTCGCCGGCTCTATACGCTCCAGGGCCAGCAGGCCTTCGACGAGATCCGCAAGAAGTATCGCGGCGACCGCGAGTTCAAGCAGACGGTGGACCGCTATATCGGCGAGTTCGAGCGGCTGCTCGACGAAGTCGCGCGCGACGACCGCGGCCAGGTGGTCGCCCGCACCTATCTCACCTCGGAAACCGGCAAGGTCTACACCATGCTGGCGCACGCGGCGGGCCGGTTCGATTGAGCTTGCGTTCCCTCCCCCACCGCAGCCCGGGCTTGCCCGGGTTGCGAATTATCGTGCGCAAGTCGGCAAGCCCGACTTGCGATGGGGAGGGTCAGGGAGGGGGTCTTTCGCAGCGTTGACTCTCATCTGTCATGGCCGGGCTCGTCCCGGCCATCTCGCTTGGGGACGCACTGTGCCCTCCTCAGCGAGATGCCCGGCACAAGGCCGGGCATGACAAGCACTCGTTGATCGTCGTCGACCGAAAATTCTCGCTACACCAGCGGCGCGGCCCACAGCACGATCTGCGTCGCCGCCTGCACGAAGGCCGCGTTGATCGAGGCCACGGCCCCCGGCCCTTGCATCGCCTGCGCCGGCACCGTCGCGCGGATGACGCGTGCCGCGACGATGCGGCCGGAGCCCTCGCGCACGATCTTGGCGGCGATCTCCACCACGGCGGTGCCGTCGGCGGCGGAAATCTCGAAGGCTCGCACATCGGTCAGCAGCACGAAATCGCCGGCGATTTTGTCAGAAGGCTTGCCTACGGCGCGCAGGCGATTGGCGTTTTCGAAGGATTCCACCAACCGCGCCTGGATCAGCCGCGGCAGGCGGTCTTCCCACTGCGCATCGGTCAGTTGCGCGGCTTGGCCCGGTGCCGGCCGCACCAGAATGCGTTCGCCGTCGAGCGGCGCCAGCATCGTCGGCTCGACGACCACGAGTTGGCCGTGCGGCCGGGCGGTGCGATGCGGGAACTCCCTGGCCGCGGTAAGGTCATAGGCGGTCGCAGACCCTTGCCCGAGGCCCATGCTGGCGCAGCCAGCAAGCGATACCGCCAGCACGGCTGCCACGAGGGACAACCTCGCTCGGGAACGACGCCGCAAAAACCGCACGCGCAAAAGCCCCTTCCTCACGACCGGCAAAACGACCGACAGCCCCAATGGAACAATCTAGGCCTGCTTAACGCTCAAGCAACCCGCCCATATCCCGATTCCTGGGGAGTTTCGTTCGAATTATTGGGGGAACCGCGATGGAACCAGTTCTGCGTTGCCGATGTGCATCAGGTTTGGCACCGGGACGACAAGTCTATGCCGCTTCCCGTCTCCCCACGCCCGTACCGCGAACCGCCGCCTCAACGCTTGCCGTTGTAGTCCGGCAGGTTGGAACCGCTGCCGCCCCAGATCAGGCGGCTTGGATTGCGGTCGAGGTTCTCCACCGCCCGGTTGATGGTATCGAGCGTCCGCTGCGCATTGCCGGAGAGCGTATCGAGCTGGCGTGTGCCGGCCGTGGTCAGCCGGGTGACGCTGGTGCTGATCTCCGCCGTGCGCTGGTCGAGATGGTCGGCGAGCGTCTTGATCGAACGCGCCGCCTCGTTGATCTGGCCGCCTTTGCCGTCGGCGCCGCCGGTCAAATTCTGCAAGCCGCTGGTGATCTGGTCGATCTTGTCCGAGTTGCGCGACAGCGAGCCGGCGAACTTGTCGATGCTGGCGAGCGTCGAATCGATGTGCTCGGAGTTGTTCGCCAGCGTCGCAGTGAACTTGTTGATGTTGTCCATCGCCGATTTGAACGTCGCCTGGTTCTGCGTGATGAAGTCGTTGAGCTTGGCCAGCACGTCGCGGGCGGCGCTGGTGACATCGGCGGTCGCGCTCGGGGGCGCCACCAGGGTCGGCGGATTATCCTTCGCGCCAACGAGTGCCGGGGAGTTAGGGTTGCCGCCCTTCAGCGACAAGGATGCGATGCCGGTCAGCCCCTGGAATTCCATGGCGATCTGGGTGTCGGGGCGGATCGCCACCGACTTGTCGACCGCGATCGTGGCGACCACCTGGTCAGGCTTCTGCGAATCGAGCGCGAGGCCCGTCACCTCGCCGACGCGGATGCCGTTGAACAGCACCGTGCCGCCGGTGCGCAGACCAGACACCGAGCCGGCAAACAGCACGCGATAGTAGGCGCGCTCGCCGTTGCCGCCGAGGTTCTGGAACCAGAAGATGAAGCCGAACGCGCCGACGACGACCGCGAGCGTGAACAGCCCGATCACCACATAGTTCGCTCTGGTTTCCATCGGCTCTTTTCCCGCTCAGCTTGTTGGCGCCGCTGGCGACGCCGCCGCCTTCTCGACGTACCCTGCCCGCGACCGTTTGCCGTGGAAATATTCGCGCAGCCACGGATGGGTCGAGGCCAACATGGTCTCCATGGTGCCGGCCGCGATCACCTTGCCATCGGCGAGCACCGCGATTCGGTCGCACACCGTGTGCAGGCTGTCGAGATCGTGGGTTACCATGAAAACGGTAAGGCCCAAAGTGCGCTGCAACGTCGCGATCAGCTCGTCGAAATCGCCGGCGCCGATCGGATCGAGGCCCGAGGTCGGCTCGTCGAGGAAGACGATGTCGGGATCCAGCGCCAGTGCCCGCGCCAGCGCCACGCGCTTGGTCATACCACCGGACAATTCCGACGGATATTTGTCCATGGCGCTGCCGTCGAGACCGACCATTTCCAGTTTCGCCACCGCCAACTCGTCGAGCAGCTTCTGCGACAGCTTGAGATATTCGCGCACGGGAAATTGCAGGTTTTCGCGCACGGTGAGCGAGGAAAACAGCGCGCCCTGTTGGAACAGTACGCCCCAGCGCCGCTCGACCGATTGCCGGGCGGCATCGTTCGCCGCGTCCATATCGATGCCGAGCACCTTGATGGTGCCGCCGCGCTTCGGCAGCAGGCCGATGATGGTGCGCATCAGCACTGATTTGCCGGCGCCCGAGCCGCCGACAAACCCTAAGATCTCGCCGCGATAGACGTCGAGATTGACGTGATTGAGCACGAGCCGCGAATCGAAGCCGACGATCACGTCGCGCACTTCGATGATGTTTTCCTGTTTTCCGTTGGCGCCCGCCATCGCCTACATTCCGATCGATGCGAAGAAGATGGCGAAGAAGCCGTCGAGCACGATGACCAGGAAGATCGATTCCACCACCGACGCCGTCGTCTGCAATCCAAGCGATTCGGACGACCCTTTCACCGCCAGGCCTTCGACGCAGGCGACCACGCCGATCACCAGCGCCATGAACGGCGCCTTTATCATGCCCACCTCGAAAGTCTCGAGCGAAATCGCTTCCTTCAGCCGCGAGAGAAAGATGTCCGGATCGATGCCGCCATAGAGCCACGCCACCAAGCCGCCGCCGTAGAGCGCCGCCATCGAGCCGAGAAAGGTGAGTATCGGCACGCCGATGATGAGCGCGATGACGCGCGGCAGCACCAGCACCTCGATCGGATCGAAGCCCATGGTGCGCAACGCGTCGATCTCCTCGCGCATCTTCATCGAGCCGAGCTCGGCGGTATAGGCGCTGCCCGAGCGGCCCGCCACCATGATGCAGACGATCAGCACGCCGAGTTCGCGCAAGGTCAGAATGCCGATCATGTCGACGACGTAGATATCGGCGCCGAACCTGCGGAAATGGAAGATGCCCTGCTGCGCGATGATGCAGCCGACCAGGAAGGTGATCAGCAGGACGATCGGCACGCCGCGCCAGGCCACGTTGTCGAGTTGGTGCACGAGCGCTGTGAGACGCAGGCGGCGCGGATTCACGACGATGCGCAAGAGCGCCACCGTGAGCGCGCCCAACATGTTGACGATCGAAGCCAAAGTGGCCCCGACCCCGGCGATGCTCATCCCGATCGAGCCCAACGCATACAGGATCTGGTTGGGCTTGCGCTTGTTCAGCTCCTCGAGCTTGACGCCGTGCACCTCGTCGACAAGCTTGCGGTAGGTGTCGTTGAGGCCGATGACCTGCGTGTCCAGGCCGCGCGTGGAGAAGCCGCGCACCAGCCGTTCCAGAAGCCAGGCGCCGAAGGTGTCCAGCCGCTCGACCTTGCCCATATCGATGGCGACACGTTTGACCTTGTCCGAACGGCGGGTCGCGCGGTCGATCAGATCCTCCAGCCGCCGTGCGTTCTGCGCCGTCCACGCGCCGCTGCCGGCCAGCGTGAGCTGGTCGCCGTCGGTCCTGCTGTCGAGCAGGGTCTTGTTTTCGATGAGTGTATCGACGCTCACTCTGCCGCTCCGACCCGATACCCCATGCGAATCTGGGCGACTTTCGGCATCCTACGCCCCCAGCGGGGGCTGCCTTCGCAATTGGCCGCCATCCTTGACCCAGGCACACGACCCTGTCGAGGCTTCCCCCTCAAGCTGCCGGCGATGGATATCCCCAAATCTTCTGTCCTCGAATGACGTCTTCTGCTTTTAAGTCGTCCAGTTACACGACCCGCGAGGCTTTTTGCCGTGTCTTTGACCCTCAACATCGCCGTCGAGCGCTGGCCGATCGCGGGCTCCTTCACCATCAGCCGCGGCGCCAAGACCGAGGCTGTGGTGGTGGTGGCCGAATTGGGCGGCGGCAAGGCACGCGGCCGCGGCGAATGCGTGCCCTATGCCCGTTACGGCGAGACGGTCGAGACTGTGACGGCGGCGATCGAGGCCATGCGGGCGCCCCTGGCCGCAGGCCTCACCCGTACCGGCCTGCAATCGGCGATGCCGCCGGGCGCCGCGCGCAACGCGCTCGACTGCGCCATTTGGGACCTTGAAGCCAAGCAAAGCGGTCGCCCGGTCTATGAGATCGCCGGGCTCGGCGCCCCGCACACGCTCACCACCGCCTTCACCATCTCGCTCGGCACAGCGGAGGCCATGACCGAGGCCACCGCGAGAGCCGCCGATCGCCCGCTGCTCAAGATCAAGCTCGGCGGCGACGGCGATCCGGCGCGCATCAAAGCCGTGCGTGCGGCCGCTCCACAGGCGACACTCATCGTCGATGCCAATGAAGGTTGGACCGAGCGCAATCTCGCCGAAAACCTCGCCGCCTGCGCCGACGCCGGCGTTGTGCTTGTCGAACAGCCGCTGCCGGAAAACGCCGATGCAGCGCTTGCGAACATCGCCCGGCCGATTCCGATTTGCGCCGACGAAAGCGCGCACGCACGCGATTCGCTTGCCGCACTGCGCGGCAAATACGATGCGGTGAACATCAAGCTCGACAAGGCCGGCGGGCTCACCGAGGCGCTCGCAATGGCCGATGATGCCGTGCGGCACGGCCTCACGATCATGGCCGGCTGCATGGTGGCGACATCGCTCGCGATGGCGCCGGCGATTCTGCTGGCGCAGCGCGCGCGCTTCGTCGATCTCGACGGTCCGCTGCTGCTCGCGAAAGACCGCCCCCAGGGTCTGCGCTACGCCGGCAGCCGGCTCGAACCGGCGACCGCGGCGCTGTGGGGCTGAAAGCGGGTCGGTATTCTTGTCCGGTTGATTCTCATCAATGCATCACCGGTCGATCGCCCCCACAAAGCCGTATCGTCGAACGATGTGGCTGAACCCGTGGCAAATTCGTCGAGAATCGCAGAGCGATTGCGAGCGCATGCCCGCCTGTGCCGGCAGATTGCCGAACAGAGCTGGAGCGAGGAGGTCGCCGAGCGGCTAGCCCGGCTCGCCGACGAATGCAGCCGCGCCGCGGCGGACGCCGAGTCCGAGGACGAAACGATTCCCGCGCGAATGCATTAGTCGGATGACACATTGTCGCTATACATTGGTATAATTGCCTGCCTGCAACCATTGCAAATCACTGACTTTGTTCACGAATTGTGCCCATCTTTTTGGTTAACTAATGCTTCCCGTAGGCCGCTTGTTGGGCATAGACTACCTGCCATGACAGAACGCAATGGTGGCTGCTCCACCAGAACGGGGACGGGGACATGAAAATTCGGGGCCTCGTACTGCTCGTTGCCGCTCTGCTGGCTTCCGGTTTGAACCCAGCATCCGCCACGATGCGGATTTCCGAAGACCGGGGTGGCCAGATCGGCCACTACCTCCAAGCCTTCTCGATGCTGCGGACCTCCGGCGAAAATGTGGTCGTCGACGGGAACTGCCTCTCGGCCTGCACGCTGCTGTTGGGCGTCATCCCACGCGACCGCATCTGCGCCACCGGCAACGCCCGGTTCGGCTTCCATGCCGCCTGGATGCCTGACTCGGATGGCCGTCCGGTGACAAGCCCGATGGGCACGCAGGCGCTGTGGAAGGTCTATCCGGCGACTGTGCGCCGCTGGATCAACCAGCATGGTGGGCTGTCGCGGAAGATGATCTATCTGCAGGGCCGCGACCTCGCCGGCATCGTGCCGAGTTGCACGGCAACGGCGGAGCGCCAGCAGGAGCGCTCAGTCCGCCGCTACACGAGCAGAGCGCTGCGCTACGAGCGCGCAAACGCCGCCAGCGATCGCCGCTAAGGCCATGGCCGCGTAGCTGCGGCCAGCGAAAGCGGCGTACAGCACGCCGGACAATCCGGACGCCGCCGCCATCGCCAGGCCCAACACGATGGCAAAGGTGCCTTGCGCCGTCGCGCCCTGCCCGGCCGGCGCATTCCGTGCCAAGTACATCATCGCACCGAGATGCGTGGCGCCGAACGTTGCCGCGTGCAGCAGCTGCAGGAACGGCAGCATCAGCGCCGGCGGATCGAAAGCCATCGCGGTCCAGCGCACGGCGCCACCCGCGGCGCCCAGCATCAGCAGCACCGCCGGGGTGACGAAGGACGGCAACCGTCCCTGCAATGCGAATAGCACGATCTCGGCGATCACGCCGAGCGCCCACAGCGCCGCAATTGCAGTTCCATCATAACCTTCGGCGCGCCACGCCAGCGCTGAAAAACCATAATAGACGGCGTGGCTCGCCTGGATCAGGCCGGCCGCCGCCAGCACCGCGATGAAGGCACGATCGCGCAGCAGCGATGTTTTCGGCGCGAACTTTTGGGCCGCCGGCGCCGCGGCTCTATCCACAGGCGCCAGCGTCACCGCGCTCAGCGCCATGACCGCGGCGCCGGCGACGATCAGCCAGATCAGATACCGCGCGGGAATCGTGTCGGCGGCAAAGCCGGCGACGAACGTGCCGGCGATGAACGCCACGGATCCCCACAGCCGCACCGGGCCATAGGCGCGGCCGCGCGCGGCCAATCCTTTCAAGGCATAGGTCTCGATGAGCGGCATCGCCGGCGTGTAGACGAGCGAGGCCAGCACAAACGCCAACAGGATCGCCGGCGCACCGGATGAAAAGGCGACCAGCAGATAGCCCGCGACGCTCGCCCAGCAGGCGGCGAGGATCGCCTCGCGCAGCGCCCCGCTCCGGTCGGCCATCCGCGTCGCCAGGGGGATCGCCAGCACCCGCACCACCTGCGGCACGGCGAGCACCAGGCCGATCATCCCCGCCTCGAGCCCCTTGGCGCTCAGCCACAAGGGGAAAAATGGCAACTGGATACCGACCATCGCGTAGGCCGTGGCATAGATTCCCGCCAGGCGGACTGAAAAGCCGAAGGACATCGCCGCGGGCTCGCTGGCCGAATCACATTGCATGATTGATAAACTGCGCGATCAGGGATTGCACATGCCGAACGAGCCCCTCACGCTCGCCTCCGAGCCGGAGGCGCCGAGCGAGGCCGAGTACGAGGCCTTCTTCGCCGCACTCGCTGAGAGTGCGCGCGGCCGCGCTTTCCTTGCCGAGCATGCGCGGCGCAGCCGCAGCGCCGACACCGCCGTGCTGCTCGCCAGCGTCCAGCGCCTGGAAGGCCTGGTCGGCAGCCAGCCCGCGTCGGCTGTGGATGACGAAAGGCAGGAGCTGCGCGCCCTGCTCGACGCCATCCGCGGGATGCACGCCGAACTCGACACCGCGGCCCTCTCCATGCAGGTGGCCAAGCTCGCCGCGCTCCTCGACGTTGTGCAGCAGCGCATCGAGACCATCGTCACGCCGCCGCGGCAGGAGGAGACAGCACCGCCGCCGGTCGCTGAAGCGCCGCCCGCCGCCGAACCTGCCGCGAGCGAAGAGGCTGTCGAGACCGTTGCCGCCGAGGCTGCGCCTGCAGATGAAACCGATGCCGATTCGCGCCCGACCGCAGTTCCCGAAGTCGGGTGGTTCGAAAGCGGCTCCGCACTCGCAGCCGTTGCCGCCGCGGCCCTGGCCGCCGAGCCGGCCGAGAAGCCTTCGGGCACCGTTTACAAGGCCGGCACCATTCCGCCACCGTCGCCCTTCGCCGGCGAGGACTTTTCGTCCGCCGGCCCGCCGGTGAATGCGCGGCGCAAGGCGGAAGCCCTCGCGCCGATCATGGCATTGACTGAGGAAGAACGGCTGGCGCTGTTTACGTGAGGAGCGAGTGGCGAATAGGGAGTAGCGAATAGGGAAAGAGCTGCCGACGGCTACTATTCGCTATTCGCTCACGAGCTTCGCGAACATCTCGGTATCCACATTGCCGCCCGACAGGATGGCGACGACGACCTTGCCCTTTACATCGAGCTTGCCTGCAAGCAGCGCCGCCAGGCCGATCGCGCCGCCGGGCTCGACCACAAGCTTGAGCTCCTCGAAGGCATAGCGCACCGCGCGTCCGACCTCGGCATCGCTGGCGATGAGTCCCTGCCCGATCAGCTCACGCGTGATCGGAAAGGTCAGTTCGCCCGGCGTATTGCTCATCAACGCGTCGCAGATCGAGCCACTCATGCGCGCATTGTGCTCGCGGTGTCCGCTCTGGAACGAGCGCAGCGTATCGTCGAAATCCTCTGGCTCAGCGGTGTAGAACGTCACATCCGGCAGCCGTGCCTTGACGCCGAGCGATATGCCGGCGGCGAGGCCGCCGCCGGAAGCGCCGACGACAACGATGTCCGGTTTCAGGTTCAGCCGCTCGAGATCCTCGACGATCTCGCGGCCAATGGTGCCCTGGCCGGCGATGATCAGCGGATCGTCATACGGCGGCACCAGCGTCGCCCCGCGCGAGTCGACGATCTTGCCGGCGATGGCGGCGCGGTCCTCGCTGTTGCGGTCGTAAGGCACGACTTCGGCGCCGAGCGCCAGCGTGCGTTCGCGCTTCGCCTTCGGTGCATCGCTCGGCATCACAATGGTCGCCGGCATGCCGAGCAGGCGCGCGGCGGCGGCCACGCCCTGCGCGTGATTGCCGCTCGAATAGGCCACCACGCCGGCGGCGCGCTTTTCGGGCGGGATCGACGAGATGCGATTGTAGGCGCCGCGGAACTTGAACGAGCCGGTGCGTTGCAGCGTCTCGGCCTTGAGGAACACGCGCGCACCGAGCCGCTCGTCGAGCACCGGCGCACTGATCAGCGGCGTCCGTACCGCGACACCGAAGAGGCGCTTCGCCGCAGCTTCGATATCGGCGGCGGTGGGAAGGATTCGTGTATCGATGGAACCCATGGCGCCAAGGATAGCGCCGATGGTGCGGCCCCGCAAAGGGGCAAATAGCGAATAGTGAGTAGCGAATAGTTGAGAAGGATCGCGCGCGCCCTTCCCTACTCGCTACTCGTTATTCGCCGCTCGCCTATGCAGCCGCCTTCGGCCGGAACGCGCGCGCCGCCGTCGCCACATGCTCGACAAAAATGCTCGCGCTGCGCTCCCACGTCATGCCGAGCGCGAACGCGCGGCACGCGTCGCGCGAGCATTCCAGCGCGGCAAGACAGGCGCGGCCGAGATGCTCGTCGAGCGCGCCGACGGGCGCCTTACCAATCACATCGCGCGGCGCCGCGGCCGGAAACGCCGCCACCGGCACGCCGCTTGCCAAAGCCTCCAGCAGCACCAGACCGAACGTGTCGGTGCGGCTCGGAAACACGAACACATCGGCCGCGGCGTAGATCTCGGCGAGCGCTTCGCCCTGCCGCGACCCGAGGAACACCGCGTCGGGAAATTGCTTGGCCAGAGACGCACGCGCCGGGCCGTCGCCGACGACGACCTTGGTCCCCGGCAGATCGAGCGAAAGGAAGGCTTCGAGATTCTTCTCCACCGCCACGCGCCCCACCGTCAGAAAGATCGGCCGCGGCAGATCGAGCACCGCGCCTTCGCGCGGCTGGAACAGGTTCGCGTCGACACCGCGCGACCACAGCTTCACGTCATGGAAGCCGCGCTCGCCGAGCTCGGCCGCGAGCGTCGGCGTCGCCGCCAGCACCGCCGCGCCGGGCGCATGGAAGCGGCGCAGCCAGGCCCAGGTCAGATCGCAGCTCCAGCGTTGCGGCATCGGCAGCCGCTCGGCCACATAATCGGGAAAGCGCGTGTGGAAGCTCGTGGTGAACGGATGGCTGCGCTTCATGCAGATGCGACGCGTGGCGTGCCCGAGCGGACCTTCCGTCGCGATATGGATGGCGTCGGGCGCTTCGCGTTCGAGCCGCTTCTCGATCGCGCCCGGCGCCGGAATGGCGAGCCGCACCTCCGGATAGGTCGGCATCGGCACGGTGAAAAACGCCTCGGGCGTAAGAAACGCGATCTCCGCGCCAAGCCCGCGCGCCTCGCGCGCGACGTGGCCGAGCGTGCGCACCACCCCGTTGACTTGCGGGTGCCAGGCATCCGTCGCGACAAGGATTTTCATCGTCCACTCCGCTCATTCCCGCGCAAGCGGGAATCCAGGGGCCACATGCACTGCGTATTTGTCATCCTGGGTCCCCGCTTGCGCGGGGACGAGCGGGCCGCGAGGCCGTTGACATGACATCTCTTACGCCGCCGCCTGCTGCCGCACGCCGGCGGGTTCGTCGTTCGTTTCAACCGGCTCGATGTCGCTACCGGTGTGCGTCCAGGTGATGATCTCGAACTGCCCGTCGTGGCTTTCCGCGACCGCCGTGCAACTCTCCACCCAATCGCCGCAGTTGATGTAGCGCAGCCCGAAGTCGTCGTGCATCGCCGCGGTGTGGATGTGACCGCAGATCACGCCATCGGCTTGATGATGCTTGGCCTCGGTCGCCAGCGCCTTTTCGAAGGCGCCGATATAGTTCACCGCGTTCTTCACCTTCAGCTTGGCCCATTTCGACAACGACCAATAAGGCGCGCCGATCAGGCGGCGAAGAATGTTGAACAACCGGTTGGCAGTGAGCGCGAAGTCGTAAGCCTTGTCGCCGAGCAGCGCCAGCCAGCGCGCCTGCGTCACAACGAGATCGAAGATGTCGCCGTGCACGACCAGATAGCGGCGGCCGTCGGCGCCTTCGTGGACGGTGTTCTCCACCACCTCGATGCCGCCGAAGTGCGTGCCGTAATAGTTGCGCAGGAATTCGTCGTGATTGCCGGGAATGTAGATGAGCCGCGCGCCCTTGCGCGCCTGGCGCAAGAGCTTCTGCACCACGTCATTATGCGCTTGCGGCCAGTACCAGGACGAGCGCAGCGCCCATCCATCGACGATGTCGCCGACCAGATAGATGATGTCGGCATCGTGCACACGGAGGAAGTCGAGGAGTTTGTCAGCTTGGCAACCGCGCGTTCCGAGGTGCACATCGGAGATGAAAAGCGCGCGAAACCGTCGCGTGGCGTCCTGCGTCACGGCGCGACGGTCCTCAATGATGTATCCATGCCCGTAACCATTAGCAGCCCCCTGTTGCAATTTTATGACGGCACCGATCCGTCATCCTGAGGTGCGAGCGATGCAAGCCCCAATCACGCCGCCGCCTGCGCCCGCTCAGCCCGGCGGAAACGCACCAACGTGTACACACCGAACGGCTTCACCTTGCGCCGCTCGATCAGTTCGGCGCCGCCGTGGTTTTCCGCCCAGGCGGCGAGCCGTTGGAACGGAAACTCCGGCCGCAGGCCCAGTCTGCGGGCCTTCTGCGCCAGCAGGCGCTCGACCGCGGCGGCGAGCCCCTTCTCGGAATAAAGATGATTGACGAGAATGATCTGCCCGCCCGGCCGCACCACGCGCGCGCACTCGGAGAGGACGCGCTCGGGATCCTCGACGAGCGTGATGACGAACTGTCCGACCACGCAGTCGAACGTCGCGTCCGGGAAGGTCATGGCCTGCGCGTCCATGACCTGCAGGTCCTTCACGAACGGATAGCGGCCGCTGTTCAGGCGCTCGCGCGCGCGCGCGATCATCGGCTCCGACATGTCGATGCCGGTAATCTCGGTGGTCGCGTCGTAATCGTCGAACGAGAGGCCGGTGCCGACGCCGATCTCGAGGATGCGCCCGCCCACGTCGCGCGCCGCGGAGGCGGCCGCCTTGCGGCCATTGAGAAACACGGGGCCGCACAAGGCGTCGTAGATCGGCGCCCAGCGGGCATAGGCTTTTTCCATCACGGCTTTGGCGGGATCGCGCTGCTGCATGGTTTCCTCGCGAATCGAAGCGGCGGTGTTCGAAAACGAGTTACCAATCGATTGCTACAGTTCGGCGACAACGAGTCGCAGCGCCTCTTTACCTCCCCGCAATGCGGAGAGAGGTCGACACGCCGAAGCGCCAGCGAAGGCACGTCGGGTGAGCGGCCGTGCAATGCCCCTCACCGCGTCATTCCGGGACGGCCCGAAGGGCCGGGCCCGGAATCCATACTCCGCAGCGTTGGTAGTTACGAATTCCGGGCTCGCGAGCTTCGCTCGCGCCCCGGAATGACGCAGTTGGGGTTGACGCCCCTCGCCTCACCCTCAACACTCGCGCGGTATTTTTCGACAGTAAGAGGCCCTCATGAATCTCGGTATCGCCGGCCGCAAGGCCATTGTCTGCGCGTCGAGCCGCGGGCTCGGCAAGGCCTGCGCACGCGCGCTCGCGGAAGCGGGCTGCGAGGTGGTCATCAACGGGCGCGATGCCAAGAAATTGGAGGCAACCGCCGCCGAGCTCGCGAGCGTCGCCGGCGTCAAGGTGATCCCGGTTGTCGCCGACGTTGCGACCGCGGAAGGCCAGGCGGCGCTCTTCGCGGCGTGCCCCTCGCCCGACATCCTGGTCAACAACAATGCCGGGCCGCCGCCGCGCGACTTCCGCGATTTGACGCGTCAACAGATGATCGACGGCGTCGTCGCCAACATGATCGTCGCCATCGAACTGATCCAGAAGGTGATTGGACCGATGAGCGAGCGCAGGTTCGGACGTATCGTCAACATCACCTCGGGTTCGGTGAAGATGCCGCTCGCCGGCCTCGACCTGTCCTCGGGCGCGCGCGCTGGCCTCACAGCGTTCCTTGCCGGCGTCGCGCGCACGGTCGTCGATAAGAACGTGACCATCAATCACCTCCTGCCCGGCGCCTTCGACACCGACCGGCTGTCGAGCGTGCTCAATGGCGTGGCGAAGAAATCAGGCATCAGCGTCGAGGAGGCAGCCGCGCAGCGCGCCGCCGCCATTCCGGCCAAGCGTTTCGGCCAGCCCGACGAATTCGGCGCGGCCTGCGCGTTTCTTTGCTCCGCGCACGCCGGTTACATCACCGGGCAGAATTTGTTGATCGACGGCGGCACGTTCAACGGCGCGTTTTAGTCCAACCGCGTTACGCGGTGCCCAGCAAAAGCGGACACTCAGCCGCTGACCTCATGCGCGGCAACGCGCCGCAATAGCTCCTGCTGTTTGCGGAAGGCGTCGGGAATGCTGCCGTATTTGAGCGACGCCGTGCAATCGTCGAGCGCCTTCTTCAACTCGCCCAACTGCATGTAGGCATAGCAACGGTTATTATAGCCGACCGCGACATTGGATTTGTTGGTCAGGTTTGGATCGTAGAGATAGGTGTACTTGTTCAGCACGTCCAACGCGCCGCGTACGTCCTTCGCGTTGAAATGAATCATCGACAGGTCGATCGCGGCACCGGATCGAAGGTCTCCTTCGGCATCGGCCACCGCGGTTAAGTCGGCCAAAGCCGCATCGGTCCGGCCCGAGTCCCGATATGCGGCGCCCCGCCAATAACGCGCTTGCAGATTGCCGGCGTCGCGGTCGATCGTCTTCGAGCATGACCGCACGGCTTCGTCGTAATCCTTGAGCCGATAAAATCCGTAGCAGATAAGATATTCGTACTGTGTCGGGCCGGCGAGCTCGATCGCGGCTTTTTCATAGGCGATCATCGACGTGTATTGACCGCCTTTGTTGTAGGTTCCCGCGAAGTTTTGATAGATGTCGGCTTGCGCGAGGGCTTTCTCTTCCTCGGTCGGGAATTCTGCGGCCTCGACGGCCGCGAGCGCCTCCCGATCCTTTTGCATCGCGTTGTCGTAGAACCCCTTCATGTACCAAGATTGCGAGACGGCGTTGTCGATCACGTAATTGGTATTGCCCGGCTTTTCCTCGACCAGTTGCGTATCGCTGTGCATGCTGCTCGCCGCCAATTGCAGGATGCCGCCGGAATAGGCCTCCGCGCCGGCTGTCTTGAGCATTTCGAGTAGCAATGGCTGAACGGCGACGCCGAATTGATACTTGTCGGTGTGGTCATAGAGTTGCAGCGCGCCGGCGACCTGATGTTCGAGTTGCGGCGTCGCTATCTTTTGCATGGCGGAGCCGACACACTGCGCCATTCGATCCTGGTCGCGCCAATTGGGATAGCAGGCGCCCGACGCGATGCTCAGGAGATCGCGATAGAAGGTCAGGTAGAGCAGCTTGAGCGGCGAATAATCGGCCGCATCCCCGGCGTGCTGCTCGACGAAGGCGTACATCGCCGGGACCGAGCCGCCCCATTTCGGCTCGAGCGTCGTCAACATGATATTGTAGAGCGGATAATAACCGGGAAATTTGGCGATCGCCGCATCAAAGACGTTCTTCATCTGCGGGTGCGTGCCGGCGGCCTGCACGATGCGGAGCTTGAGATAGAAGCTATAAGGGTCGCTATCGTCCAACTTGAGCGCGGCTTCGACATCGGCGTAGGCCTTGGCCATGTACCGGCCGAATGACGCCAGATGGTTGGCCTGGATTTCGCCGATGAAATTTCCGCCGCGCTCGAACCAGCCCGTATCGCAGTAATATTGCCCGCGGATCAAGAGCGGGATCGCATCGTTCCGGTCCTGCGCGACCCAGGCGTTCAAATGCGCCTCGAGCAAGGTGTCGTTCACGTTGACGATACCGGCGATGAAATCACTGAACGGGTAGAACCGCCAATTCTGCACATGGCTGTTCGCCAACACGTCCGCGGCGATCCGGCCCGCCGTCGCGTAGTCGCCCTGCTTGATCGCGTTGCGAACGCGTATGGCTTTTTCCGACGTCAGCTCGAAGCGGCGCGGCTTCACGACCAGCTCCGCCACTTCCGAATCGATCGCGCGGAGTTGCGCCGAGGTGGGGCTCGGTCTCGTGGGAAAGCCGACCAGGCCGAGTGCCACACGCATCAGGACGGCAATGGCAATCGTAGCGACAAGCCTGGTGACGAGCGAATAAATGCGGGAACGGCCCGCGGGAATGGGGGTAGCCATTGTTCAGTGCTCTATATCCGCATTGCAACGCCAATGACCCGCGCGCAGAGGCCCTGTCGCCGCGCAAGCCGTGATGCTTCAGATGCAGATATGCGCAGGTGCCCAACAGGTTGTAATTTACCCGGGCTTCTCCACGCGGCTGTTAAGCACTTCGCTAAAATTCGAGCATTGCGATCGGCCGATCACCGCGGACCGCTGGCCCCGATGTCGACCGATCGTGCGCGTGCACCTCACGTGCGGCGGCTTTCCGGCTCGAACGCCTATTTCGTCACCAGCTTTACGGCCGGCGGCGGGGTCGCACCCCACTGATAGCGGAAGCCGACCGACAGGACGTGGATGTGCGAGTCCACCGAGCCGATATAGGTGCCAGTAGCATTGGTCCACGGATTGCCGCTGCCCGCGCCGATATTGATCGGCGTGTCCTTCACGTCGATGTAGGAGTAACCGAGATCGAAGGTTACGCCGCGGAACTGCGGCGGCTTGTAGCTCAGGCCTGCCGAGTACCACATGCGGTCGTTGTCCGGCAGGCGCGGCGTGCGCACGTCATCGGTGATCGGGCTCGTCTCGAAGGCTACGCCGGCGCGCAGGGTCAGCGAAGGATCGACAATGTATTCGCCGCCGAGCGAGTAGAAGTAACCGTCGCTGTATTGGAACGGGAGTGTGACGGGGCTTCCGGACAATGTTGCTGTTCCGGTTGGCGTGCTGACAACAGCCGTTCCGATCCGGCTCCAATCCGTCCATTCGAACCCGGCGAGCAACGTGAACCTATCGCCGATGCGCTGGCGCAAGCCGACCGTCACCATGTCCGGCAGGTTGAGCGTGGTGCTGATCGAGCCTGGCGTCGAACCCGGCGTCGTCGCAGCCAGCGTGCCGTCGATGTCCTGGTTGATCGCGGAGCGATAGCCCACACCGATGATGGTGGTCGGCGTCGGCGTGATGGTGACGCCGGCGGTGAAGCCGAACCCATAGCCGCGGCCGGTCAGGTTCGCCATGACCGGCGAGAGCCCCGGCGCGGCCAGAGCGTCGTAACTGACCTTCATGTATTGGACCTGCGCGCCAACGGCGACGCTGATGAGGTCGCTGAACTTGTAGGCGATCGTCGGTGAGAAGTTAAAGCTCTGCACGTCGGCGCCCTGGCCGTACCCTGCGCCGGCCCAAGCCTGAGGGAACGAGACGCTGAGGCCGAAGGGCGAGTTGACGGCAAGGCCGATCCAGAGCCGGTCGTTGAGCTGCCAGCTCGAATAGGACGACGGCACGATGGCCGATTCGGCGGTATTGTCGGCACCGCGATTGTAGCCGGCCGGCCCTAGCGGCGATGACGCCAAGGTGCTGCTGGTGTAGCTCTGCGACGCCTTCGGAATGATCCCGGTCACGTCCGTCTCGAAGGCCTTGCCGCTGTATTGCGTGATGATCGCCGGATTCCAGAACATCGACGACAGCGCGCCACCGGCGGCGACGCCTGCAAATGAGTCGCCCTGTCCGGCGGCGCTCTGTTCCCGCAGGGCGAAACCGCCCGCTTGCGCCCCGCTCGTGAGCTGTGCTGTCGCGATCGTTACCAGGCCGAGCGCACACGCCGCGCGCAACACGCCAGCCCGCCTCCGGTCAACCATTCGGATCCCCCATATGTCCCGCGCCTTTTCTCAGCGCTTTGAGGCAGATGGTTACCTATGGTTGAGCGACCAACAAGCCCGATTTCGCAGCGAGTTGAATGTTTTGGGGATGACTCCCATCGAATTGCCAGACCTGTGGCCGCAGCGCCACATAAAGAACGTTGAGTTGCTCGGTATTTCAGGATGTTGTGGGACGACCTGCGCCTTCAGGACCGAGCCTTCACCTGTCACCCACGGGCATTTTGCAGCGCAGCCAAATTGTGTGCACTGCAACCATCAGGCGCGGAACGCTACGCCCAGGCGGGTCGGCGTGCGCCAGACCACATGGCAGGGCTGCTCGAGGCGGTCGTAGGCGATGACCAGCACGAAGGCGTCTGGAATGCCGGCCTGGCTTGTCACCTCGAGGCAGGCGCCATCTGGCGAGAGATTGCGCACGCGGCAGTCGATTCCGCCGGCGCGGTTGAAGCGGATGGAGCCACCCTTGAGTGTGCGGTGGCGCTGGACCTTGCGGCGCTCGTCCATGGCGCAAATCTCGATACTTGAGTATCTCGGCAGGCTAGCCGCATTTGTTCAGCCGCCGGTTAAGCCAACCGCGAAAAGACGTGCGTATCGCGCTAAGCTTCGCTAACCAAAACCATGACGCGCGGTCATGAGCGCGCCCGACACCCAAACGGTCCTCTATTTTATCGCCATTTTACGAGCCGCCGCCGCGCGCGCGCCTAAACTACGGCCGACGAAATGCGCCCGGAGAGCGAATTGGACGCGCTACTGAATTGGATGCTCGGCAATTGGCACGTGTTTGGCGTCGACATCCAGATCTGGATGCTCGCCTTCGCTGCCATTTTCCTCGTTTACGGCGCCGCGCACCTCCTGCTGCAGAGCCGCAAACAGCGCCTGTAGAGCATTCGCGCAAGGCGGCCTTTACCATCGCACACGCCGCCGGGGGAATTGTGCGCTTCGCCGCTTCCTATCCGCGACAGAGTCCGGGAGAATCGGATCTGCACGCCCCCGTTGGCGCGCCGTCCACATTCACCCATAGCGGATACGAGCAGCCCGGGAATGCGCGACTGGCGCTCCTTCATCATTGTCCTTGCGCTGTTCGCGGTGCTGCTGTCGGCGCTCGCGACCGAGCGTTTCCGCCCCTGCGGCGACGGCGACCAGGCCTGCCGCGAGCGCGCGCCCTGGTACACGTTCCCCATCGCGCGCATGCTCAACGAGGTGCAGGGACAGTCGTCGATCCGCGCCAAGTCGAAGTCCAATACCGTGACCGACGCGGTGCCTGTGCCGTAACGGGCTGCACCGCTCTCCCTTGCTCCCCGCCCGCGGCCGTCGCATGATCGCAACGAACCTGCCGCTCACCGGCGCCTGATTTTTAGGATGCTTTGACCCGCGGAGCCAAAACCCTCCGGGTGGATTGGCGTTCGCGGCGAGAATCATGCGCCTTCACCGCACTGAAGCAAGAACGCTTCGAGGGAGACTTTGACATGAAGCTCGTCCGCTATGGCGCGCCTGGCCGCGAGAAGCCCGGCATCATCGGAGAGGACGGCAAGATCCGCGACCTCTCACGCGTCGTCAAAGACATCGACGGCGATATGCTCGCCGGCGGCGGCCTCGCCAAGATCAAGAAGCTCAACCTCAACCGCATGAAGCCGGTCGCCGGCAAGCCGCGGCTCGGCCCCTGCCTCGGCAGCGTGCGCAACTTCATCGCCATCGGGCTCAACTACTCAGACCACGCCGCCGAAGCCGGCATGCCGATCCCGAAGGAGCCGATCATCTTCAACAAGGCGATCACCTGCATCTGCGGCCCGAACGACGACACCGTCACGCCGAAGGAGTCGACCAAGCTCGATTACGAGGTCGAGCTCGGCATCGTCATCGGCAAGCGCGCCCGCTACCTCACCAAGGAGAACACGAAGGCGGCCATCGCCGGCTACTTCCTTTCCAACGACGTCTCCGAGCGCAACTTCCAGATCGAGCGCTCCGGCGGCCAGTGGGACAAGGGCAAAGGCTGCGAGACTTTCGGCCCGATCGGCCCCTGGTTCGTCACCAAGGACGAAATCAAGGATCCGCAGGGCCTCGACATGTGGCTCGACGTCAACGGCGAGCGCCGGCAGACAGGCAACACCAAGACGATGATCTTCGGCGCCGAGCATCTGGTCTGGTACTGCTCGCAGTTCTTCGTCATGGAACCGGGCGACATCATCATCACCGGCACGCCGCCGGGCGTCGCGCTCGGCATGAAGCCGGAGCCGAAGTTCTTGCAGCCCGGCGACGTCGTCACCCTCGGCATCCAGGGCCTCGGTGAGCAGAAGCAGAAGGTCGTGGCGTTTAAGAAATAGGCGATTGCCTGGCCACGCGCGCGCTTCCTTCACCTCTCCCCGCTTGCGGGGAGAGGTCGACCCGCCAAAGCGTCAGCGAAGGCGGGTCGGGTGAGGGGCAGATTTGCAAGAAATCAATTTAAGAGCGGGCGTCGGCTACTTCGTGGCGGTCACCGCGTCGGCCGCGACCCATGGCCTCATCGCTCTTGCTCATGGATGGATGACTGGCGCTGCTAGCTCGGTCCCGATGCCCGAGCGAGCCTGGCAGATGCTGATTATGAGCGCGTTGATTGCCTGTCTGTTCGCGTATGTTGCCGTCTTTCTCGCTTTCCCGTCAGTAGCGCTCACATATTACGTCGCAAAGAGATTTCAAATCCGCCACATTGCGTACTATGCGATGTGCGGTTGCCTCGCCAGTATCGCATATCTGCCGATTGTTCTATCGCTTCTCGAGAGATTGGCAGGAACAGAGATTCCTTATACCGAGCAAGCTTGGGCCAGATACGTAGAAATTTGGACGATCTACTGCAGTCCCTGCATTGTCGGTGCAATTGTTTTTTGGGCCATCGCCGGCCGCACCCTCCCCGCTGTCTTTGCCGGGCTTGAACCAGGCAACCCCTCAGGCAAAGCAAAACCAACAGCAGAATGTTAGGTCGGCCTATCTGCGAAACCTTGTCCAGGATGG
>DATARB010000269.1:0-5403 GCA_036264375.1 Pseudolabrys sp. | reverse complement strand
ACCCGAAAGACAAGTGATCTCGTTTACTCGCGCGCCACTGTACGCGCAGAGCCATGGCACCCACCGGCGTGCGGCCGCCATTTCGACGCTGGTTCTTTCGGACGCGGCCCTCAGCGTTGCGGCAAGGATGGTTCGCGCCTCTTCGTGATCGAAGCCTTTTTCGCGCTCATGCAGTGATTTTTTGACGCGCACTTTGACGCGTTCGGCCGGGTTTTCAGGCAGATGCCCTTGGTCGACGGCGTACTGGAGGGTTGCCCTGACCGAGGCGAGGTAGACGTCGCGCACGGTCCTCGACGCTTTGCCTTCCTTGAGAAGCGCGTCCTTCCAGGCAACGATGTCCGTCCTCGCGATGCGGCGCGCGTCGTCATGCCCCAGATGTTCGACCAAGCGGTCAATCACCGGCGACCATCGTTTGACGGTGGCGGGGGCGAGTTCGGCCTCCTGTGCGTAGGATTCGAAGCTCGCCCGAAGCGTTACTGGGACTGCTTCGGCGACTGCTTCGAGCAGCACTTGCTCGCTTGCGCGGGTCTCGCTCCTCGGCGGCCCCGAGGGCTTGCATCGGATATGCGCGGCGGCGCCCGTGACCAGATCGACGCCGGTGTAGCCCGCCCAGGCCCGTTCGATCTCCAGCATCACTTCCAGATTCCGGAGGCGCGCGACATCGGGATCACGCGTGCGCAGCGAGAACTTGATCTCGCTCTTGCCGACTTTCGCCTTCAGGCGGTCGGGAACGCGCTTTCGGAACCAGTAGATTCCACTTTCGGGGCGGCGTTTGGGGGTGCCGAGGGCGCAGGCCATGTGTGTACCGGCTTTGTGTACCGGCGGCGGTGCGCGAGGCCCTGTCGATTCAACAGGTTACTGATCTTACAGGGTGTTTCGTAGCGCTGGCGGAGAGGGAGGGATTCGAACCCCCGATACCCTTGCGAGTATGCCGCATTTCGAGTGCGGTGCTTTCAACCGCTCAGCCACCTCTCCGCGGTCCCAGAAGGACCTAAAAAAGCCCTCATTGGACGGCCGCTATGTAACCAAGGGCGCCGAGACAGACAAGGGCGAAGGGCATATTATGTGGGAGGCCCATCGGCCCCGGGCTCGAACCGCCGCAACAATGCCAGAAGCCACGCAACCCACGTTCAAAACGGCCTTCGATTTCGGCCTGATCCGCAAGGAAGCGCAGGGCATCCTGCCGACTTTGCTGCTGCTCGGGGTCGTGACCGTGGTCATCTATGTGATGGTCGCGACCACCGGCCTCGGGCACGGCTCGGTGGTTTACTTGATTCCCGTCGTCATCGCGGCAACCCGCTGGGGGATCGTGACGGCGCTGATCGCAGCCATCGGCGGGGTTCTCGCCTCCGCCTTCTTCTTCTTTCCACCGCTCTACAGCTTCCGCATCACGGATCCGCACGAGATCCTCAACCTGATCCTGTTCATCTTCGTCGCGATCGTGGTGAGCCAGCTCGCCACCCGCCTGAAGGGCCAACTGGAGACTGCCCGCCAGCGTGAGATCGACCTGCGCGACCTCTATGCCTTCTCGCGCCGGCTGGCGATGGCTTTCGACGTCTCGGATATCCATGCCGCGATCGAGGACCACCTCGCGACCGTGCTGCAACGCAAGGTGGTGCTGTTCGCCGGAACGCGCGAGCCGGCCGCCGAGGGGGCACGCCGCACCGGCGCGTCGGCCCCCGCGCAGGTGCTCGCCGAAGTGACCCAGGTCGCCACCGGCCGCGGCGACAGCAATGCCGGTGGCGTGATCGCCATCGGCGACGACGGCGACGCCTGGCTCGTCCGCGCCGTCTCGCAGAAGAACCGCGAATTCGGCGTCATCGCCATCAATCTCGGGCACGAATCGAAGGAGAGCTTCGACGAGCTGCGCATCCGCGTCGATGCCGTGCTGGCGGACGCCACCGCCACGCTCGAGCGCCTCGGCGTCGCCCACGCCATCGGCGAGGCGCGCATGCGCTCGCAGACCGATCAGTTACGTGAAGCACTCATAGGCTCGGTCAGCCACGAATTGCGCACGCCGCTCGCCTCGATCCTCGGCGCGGCGACGGTGCTGAGCGCGGCGCCGGCGCTGCAGGGACACGCCAAGCTGCAGGCGCTGGTGCACGACGTGCGCGACGAGGCCGAGCGCCTCAACAATGACATTCAGAATCTGCTCGACGCCACCCGCATCAGCAGCGACGGCATCCGTCCGCATCTCGAATGGGCCGATCCGGCCGACATCATCAGTTCGGCGCTGGAGCGTTGCCGCACCCGCCTGGTCAACCGGCGTGTGACATCCAACCTGCCGGCCGATCTGCCGGTCATCCATGTCGATCCCGTCCTGGTGCAGCAAGCCCTGGTGCAGATCTTCGACAATGCCGTGAAATATTCGCAATCCGGCTCGCAGATCACCTTGGCGGCGCGCGCACGCGACGGGCGCATGGTTCTCAGCGTCAGCGACGAAGGCGCGGGTCTGACACCGGCCGAACAGACGCAGATGTGGGACCGTTTCGTGCGCGGCGAACGCCACACCGCGACGATCAGCGGCTCCGGCCTTGGCCTCTGGATCGCCAATGCCTTCATTGCCGCCAACGGCGGCAAGATGAGCGCGGTCAGCGATGGCGCCGGTCTTGGCACCACGGTGGCTATCGAACTCCCGGTGACGCACGCGGCCGTCCCGCAACTGGAAAGCGACGCAGATGAGTGAACCCGCCCCGATCGTGCTCGTCGTCGACGACGAGATCCAAATCCGGCGCTTCCTGCGCACCGGGTTCGAGCTCAATGGCTTCGTCGTACACGAGGCCGGCACCGGCGCCGAAGCCATTCGCTCGGCCACCTTGCGGCCGATCGACATCGTCATCGCCGATCTCGGCCTGCCCGACATGGACGGCGCCGAAGTGGTCGAGCGCATCCGCTCCTGGTCGAGCGTGCCGATCATCGTGCTCTCCGTGCGCTCCAGCGAAGCGCAGAAGGTGCATTTGCTCGAGCTCGGCGCCGACGACTATGTGGTCAAGCCGTTCGGCATGGCGGAACTGCTCGCGCGCGTCCGCGTGGCGCTGCGGCGCCAGTCGCGCGCGGCCAGCGGCGAACCGACCGTCAAGGTCGGCCCGCTCACCATCGATCTCGCCGCGCGCGCGGTCCTGCTCAACGGCACGCGGCTGACGCTGACCCCGAAAGAGTACCGGCTCTTGCAGGTGCTGGCGCAGCACGCCGGCAACGTCGTCACGCATCAGCATCTCCTGAAAGAGGTCTGGGGCTCGATCCACGTCCAGGACACGCATT
The DNA here is from genome assembly GCA_036264375.1 of Pseudolabrys sp. Classification (GTDB taxonomy): domain Bacteria; phylum Pseudomonadota; class Alphaproteobacteria; order Rhizobiales; family Xanthobacteraceae; genus Pseudolabrys. The sequence goes on along the minus strand of DATARB010000269.1, from coordinate 2,142 downwards.
ACCTGCGCATCTTCGTGCGCAAGCTGCGGCAAAAGATCGAGCCACATCCGGACTCGCCCAAGATTCTGGTGACGGAACTCGGGGTCGGCTATCGCCTGGCGCAGTCCGACAGCGACAGCGCCGCATGGACGACGGCCACCCCGGTTCCCGCCAAGACCGAGGGCTGAGACGCGGTCACTCAAAACCCGTGTTTTCTTGACAGACCGGGTCAATCGCCGCATATGAAGGGCGCAGCGCGGACCCGGGATGGGTCCGCGTGCTTTTGTGCGGGCATAAGCCCTTCAAAACACACGCAAATCGACTGAAAGAAGCCGGCCCGGAATGGTCCGAGGCCGGCAACGAACACCAAAGGAAAAACGATGTTCGCAGTCATCAAAACGGGCGGCAAGCAATACCGCGTCGCCCCGGAAGATGTCATCCGGATCGACCGCGTCGCGGCCGAACCCGGCCAGGTTGTTGAATTCGGCGAAGTTCTGGTGGTCGGCGGCGATGCCCCGGTCATCGGCGTGCCGATGGTCGAAGGTGCAACCGTTGCCGGCGAAGTGCTCCAGCACGATCGCGGCGACAAGGTCATCTCCTTCAAGAAGCGCCGCCGCAAGAACTCGCGCCGCAAGCGCGGCTATCGCCACGAGTTTTCGGTGATCCGCATCACCGAGATCCTGACCCAGGGCGCCAAGCCGTCGCAGACCCCGCCGCCGCGCCCGAAGCGCGCGGCGAAGCCGAAGGCGGCCCCCGAAGGCGAGGCGGCACAGGCGGCCTCGTAAGGCGGGCTAACAAGAAGTGAGATGATTCCACGACGGAATCGGTGTAAACAGTTCAGGACGAATTCGAGAGACCACAATGGCTCACAAAAAAGCAGGCGGATCATCCCGTAACGGCCGCGACTCCGAAGGCCGGCGGCTTGGCCTGAAGAAAGCGGGTGGCGAGATCGCCTTCGCTGGCAACATCATTTGCCGTCAACGCGGAACGACTTGGCATGCCGGCCGTAATGTCGGCATGGGCAAGGATCACACGCTGTTCGCGCTTACCGACGGGAAGGTTCAGTTCGCTACCAAAGCCAAAGGCCGCACCTACATTTCCGTCGTACCGATGGAAGCAGCGGCCGAATAGACGGTAGACCAAAATCTGAGGTCCGCCGGTCATCAAGTCGAACCGGCGGGGCCAAAGGGCTCTGAGAGGGGGAGACGGGTGACCGGCTCCCCCTCTTCGCATTTCCGGCGCGGTGGTCGTGCCGGCAACCTGGAGCCCGAGCCATGACGCTGCTGGAACAGATACCCTACGAGAGCTTCCGAGAAGCGAGTATCCCCGTCCTTGAGACCACGCGGCTTGCTCTGCGCGCGCCGCGCCTCGAGGACGCTAAAATGGTAGCAGCGCTCGCTAACGACCGCCGCATTGCCGAGAACACCGCGCGCATTCCGCATCCGTACAAAGTGTCGGATGCCGAGAGTTTTATTACCGGCGCGAACAAGTCCGGCGGCGAAGCGGCGTTCCTCATTACGCTGCGCGATGACACGATCATCGGCGCCTGCGGGCTCATGGATCAGGATGGCACGCCGGAACTCGGCTACTGGCTGGGCGCGCCCTATTGGGGCAAAGGCTACGCCACCGAGGCCATGCACGCCGTGATCGACTACGCCTTCAGCGATCTCGGCCACGAGGCGCTGCAGGCGGGGGCACGCGTCACCAACCCGGCCTCGCGCCGCGTGCTGGAGAAGTGCGGCTTCCAGTGGACCGGCGTCGGCCTTTACCGCATCCGCGCCATCCATTCGTCGGCGCCGATCGACCGCTTCCGCCTCGAACGCCGCATCTGGTCGGCGCTCAAGGACTGGGGACGGATGAAGAAGGTGTCGTGAGGTTCGGCGTGCCCCACAACGTGACTGTCATGCCCCGCGAAAGCGGGGCATCCAGTACCCGCCGATGCTCAGTGATTACTGGATCGCCCGCTTTCGCGGGCGATGACAGCATTATGTGTTGGCCGGTTTCGCGGCCGCCCTGAACTTCGCGCCGAACTCTTCCAACTCCTCTTGATTGAGATCGCTCACTGCCAGCAGGCTTAAGCCACCTTCTGTCCAGCGCAGGATATTGAAGCCCTGTACCACCTCGAGCTTGGGCGCCGGCAGCGTCAGGCCGAAGCTCTGCGAC
>DATARB010000252.1:0-1677 GCA_036264375.1 Pseudolabrys sp. | reverse complement strand
CCTCTGCCGGGTTCCGGCAAGAGCGCTTGTTTCCCAAAGGGTCCGCCCGTACATTAGAACCTTCGGCGCAACAACTGAAAGGAGGTGATCCTGTGTCTAACCACCAACCGCGGTCTACCGCTGCCGTGACCAGGATCCCTGCGGAGATCCGTGCCTAACTAGGCACCGGCGCGGCCGCGAAGGCCGCTGGTTTTTCGGTGAAAGGCCGTCCCTGGCAGTAGCCGGGGGCGGCTTTTCCATTTGGCGGATAATCTTGATCGGTCTATCGGCCGATAAAGTGGCCGACCGGTTTCAGCGGCTCGATGCGGTCGCAGATGATCTTGGTGACCGCGAGAAGCGGGGTCGCGAGGATCGCCCCGACGACACCCCACATCCAATACCAGAAGAACACGCCGACCATGATCAGCACTGGGTTCACGGTAAACCGGCGTGCCAACAGCATCGGGGTGATCGTCTCACCCTCGGCGACATGAATGAGGATGTAAAGTCCTGCCGGAACGAACGCCATCCATAAGGGGTCGAGGATCACGAGGCCGGCGACGAAAAAGGTGATGACCCCCATCGTCGGCCCGAGAATCGGCACATAATTGAGCATGAACGCGATGGTGCCCCACAGCAGCGGATCACCGAGCCCGCATAGCCACGCGACGGCGCCGTTCGCGACCCCGACGGCGGCGTTCATCATCGTGATCGTCGCGAGATAGACCGAGAGATCGTCCTCGATTTCCTGTGAAATATCCACGACTTGGCGCTTGGTCTTGAACTGCGGCATGATCTCGACGAGGCGCCGCAGGAAGGTCTCGCCCGACACCAGGATAAAGAACAGCGCAACCAGGGTCGTGAACGCGCCGCCGGCAACGGTCCACACTTGCGCCAGGATTTTCGGCGCCAGCGGGCTCCCCTGGGCGACCGCGTGCTGTCCACCCGCTCCCCCAATGGGCGCGATGTTTTCGATACGGTCAAACGCCGCCTGCAGCGATTTGATCGGGCTGCTGAGAACCCGGATCCGCTGTTCGATGCGAGGTAAGGTCTCGGGAAGCCGTCCGATCCAGCTGCTGACCGGCCCGGACAACAGGACACCGACGACGACGAACAGCGCGACCAGGGACAACACGATGATCAGCGCGGCCAAAGGCTGCGGCAGGCGCGCCCGCAGCAACACCCGCAAGACCGGCCGGAACACGAGGTTCAGCACAAAGGCAAGCAGGATCGGCAGAACGATCTCGGCGGCGGCGTAGGAGGCGGCGAGCATCGCCAAAGCAAAGAGGCCGCCGATAAAGATCGTGCGCAGCTTGGCGAGCCTCTGGAGCCGGCTCGCCTCCGCTTCGATCGGCTCCGCTTCGATCCCCCCAGGCGGGATCAGATCGGCGCCCGACTCCGGAGAAACACCCGACTCCGCGGAAACAACTGTATCTGGCATGTCCGTGCTGTCCGCGCCTGCCGGGTGTAGGCGTAACCCGCGGGCCGCGGGGCAAGTTCCGAAGCCGGACTAGCCGGCCGGCTGCTCGGGCTCGTCGAAGGTGAAGCCGCGGGCGCGCAGCCAGGCGGCAAAGCCGATCCCTTCCGGCGTCATCGCCTGGCGCGCCTTGTCCTCCGACCAGCCGTAGAACTCGGCCGTGCCGAAGCGCTCCGGCGACTTCTGGCGATCGCGGACCGAATGGCGCGCATCGCGCCGCC
>DATARB010000240.1:0-7704 GCA_036264375.1 Pseudolabrys sp. | reverse complement strand
AACCGCAGCGGCGGTATGTCGCCGATGACGATGGCCCTGCTCGGACTGCTTGCCTACAAAGCCTATAACAAGTTGACCGCCCAGCAGCCGAACGCGGCACCGGCGGCGCCCGGCGGACAGCAGCGCAGCGCGCTCGGCGGGTCGTTGCAGCAAAGCGCCTCAGGCGGAGCGCCCTCCGGCGGCAGTCTCGGTGACCTCTTCCAAGGCGGGCTCGGCAGCCTTGGCGGCCTGCTCGCGGGCGGCGCAGCCGGCACCGTCCTGTCCGGCGGCCTCGACAGTCTCATCAAGCAGTTCGATCAGACCGGACACGGCGACGTCGCGAAATCCTGGGTCGGCACCGGGCAGAACAAGGACATCTCCCCCAACGATCTCCAGCATGCGCTCGGCGACGACACGGTCAACTCGCTGGCGGAGGAAGCGGGCCTCTCGAAGGGCGAGCTGTTGCAGAGACTGAGCAGTGAATTGCCAAGCGCGATCGATCGCGTGACACCGCACGGCCGCGCGCCGACGGAAGAGGAAATGTCGCGCATGGTCTGACGCGTCGAACCGGCGGCGGGCGCCGCCTTCGCCGCGCCCGTCGCGTACCGTAACGCTGACATCGAGGGGCAAAACATGCTGTGGATACTCATCGTTGGACTTGTCGCCGGCATCATCGCGCGTCTGCTGGTGCCCGGCCCGAACAATGTGACGGGCTTCATCCTCACGGTCGTGCTTGGGATTGTCGGCGCGTTCCTGGCGACTTTCGTCGGCCAGACCGTCGGCTGGTATGGGCCCAACCAGGGCGCCGGATTCATCGCCGCGACGATCGGCGCGGTGGTGGTGCTCTTCATCTGGAACCGGCTGGTCGCGCGGCACGTGATCTCCGATCCCGGCGCGCCGCAGCATTCGTAGCAGCAGCCTGTCCCGGGCGCGGCGCAATATGCAATGTTGCGCTGCTGAGCTGGGATCGTCGCACCTTCTGAATTCGGTAAGGCCTCGGATCGGCAGTGCGTCATTTCGCTGCGCTCATGCCGCGCGGCGTGCGGGGCACGCAAACGCGACCAAAATCAATCCTCCACGCCCTGCCTTGCCTGCTTCGCCTCGGCGACGCGCATGGCGGCCAGCCGCTGGGAGATCGTCTCCTCAGGCACGTCCAGCCCCTCCAGCAGCCGGGCGGCGAGTTGCAGGCTCGCTTCCACCGTCTCCGGAATGACGCTGACGGCGCCGAGCTTGACCAGCCGCGCGGCGTGCACCGGATCGATCGCCCGCGCGAACACCGGCGTATCGGGATTGATCTTGCACGCCGCCGCCACCATGCGCTCGGCCGCTTTGCGGTTGTTGACGGTCACCACGAAGGCGCATGCCCGGCTGCCGCCGACCTTCTCCAACAACTCGGGACGCGTCGCATCGCCGAAGTAGACGGACTTGTGCTGGCCGCGAAGGCGGCTGACCGAGTCGCCGTCCACATCGAGCCCGACATAGGGCAAGTTTTCGGCCTCGAGCGCGCGCGCGATCAGCTGGCCGACTCGGCCGAAGCCGCCGATCACCACGTGGCCGTCGAACTCGCCCATCTCCGGCCCCGGCGCATGGTGACCGTGATCGGCATCCTTGAGCCGCCCGGCGAGCGCGCGTCCGAGGAGCCCGGCCAGCGGCGTTGCCATCATGCTCAGGCCCGCGACCGCTACGGCGCCGCCGACCAAGCGGGGCGTGAGCAACGCACTGCGCTGCGCGACGCCGAGCACGACGAAGGCGAACTCGCCCGCCTGCGCCAGCAGCAGCGCCGCTTCGGCGGCCACCCCGCGCGGCACGCCGAAAGCGCGCGCAGCGGCAAACAAGATGACCGCCTTGATGGCGATGAGAACGACGACCCCGAGAAAAACCCAGCCGGCATCGCTGGATACGGCGACGATGTCGAGACGCGTGCCGACGGTGATAAAGAAAAGCCCAAGCAGCAGGCCTTTGAACGGCTCGAGATCGACTTCGATGTGATGGCGCGCCTCGCTGTCGCTGAGCACCAGGCCGGCCAGGAACGCGCCGAGCGCGATCGACAGCCCGGCAAGTCCGGTGGCGACCGAGGCCGTCACCAGGATCAACAGCGCGAGCGCCATGATCAGATCGCGGCTGCCCGTGCGCACGGCCGAGCGCAGCAACGGCCGCAGTACAAAACGGCCGCCCAGCATGAGGACGATCACCACCCCGAGCGCGCCGGCGAAGGGCTCGATCAGGTCGGCGATGCTGGTCGCGGCCGCGGCCTTGCTGGCGCCGAGCATGCCGACGATGAACAGGATCGGCACCACCATCAGGTCCTGGAACAGCAGCACCGACAGCGCGACGCGCCCGATCGGATGCGCCACCCGGTGTTGCTCGGTGAGCAGCTGCATCACGATCGCGGTCGACGACATCGCCAGGCACAGGCCGAGCACGAGGCCCGATGGCGGCACGCCGCCGGCGAAGCGCACGGTGAAGCCGATCGCCAGCGTGGTGAGGATCACCTGCGCGAGGCCGACGCCGAGCACGTAACGGCGCAATTGCCAGAAACGCTGCAACGACAGCTCCAGCCCGAGCAGGAAGAGCAGCATGATGATGCCGAATTCGGCCAACGGCTCGCCGCGCTCGGGGTTGTCGAAGGTGATGTAACTGATCCAGGGATGTTCGGCGGCGAGCCGGCCCAGCCCGTGCGGCCCCAGCACCACGCCGGCGATCAGAAAGCCGAGCACGGTGCCGATCTTGGCGCGGTGGAACAGGGGCACGATGATCCCCGCCACCACCAGGAAAATGATGAGGCCCTTCAGGTTCTCGGCATGCAGCACGGTCGTTTCGCCCCGGCGTCGTGGTGCTGAGTTCTGATGCCAGAATGCCGAGACTGTCGCAAACAGTCGAGGCTATCGCGAACAGTGTTGAGCGAGGCTCATCGCTCAATCCGTCATCCTGAGGTGCTCGGCCCAAGGCCGAACCTCGAAGGATGACGGGCACCGATTCAGTGGCCGTTCACCCTTCGAGGGCCGCCTTCGGCGGCCACCTCAGGGTGACGGGACAGAGAGGGTGCATGATCAACGGCGCGGCCGCTCAATACATCCTCAACGCATAAATCGGCGGCAGGTGGGCGTTGATGAGCTGCCAGCCCTCGCCGGCATCGTCGCTGGCCCACAAGTTGCCCGTGGTCGAGCCCATGGCGAGCCGCCTGCCCTCGGCATCGACATCGAGGCCGTGCCGGTAGATGAGGTCGTAAGCATCGCGTTGCGGCAGGCCATCGCCGAACGACTCCCACGTCTTGCCGCCGTCGCGCGTGCGCGTCACGGCAAGCGCCCCGGCGCGCGGCACGCGCAGCTCATCCTTGATCGCCGGCACAAACCAAGCCGTGCCTGCGTCCTTGGGGTGGGCCGCGACGGCGAAGCCGAAGTCGTCGCCCGGCAGTTTGAGCTGCGTCCAGCTGACGCCTGCATCTGTCGAGCGGAAAATTCCGTTGTGGTGCTGCATCCACATCGTGTCGGGCGCGGCGGCGCAGCGCGCGACGCGATGCGGATCCTGGCTCTCGCGCGCGCCCGCCTGCTCCGGCGGCATATAGGCGGCGACGAGCCCGTCGCCCTGCAGGCGCCAGCTCGCGCCGCTGTCCCGGCTCTCCCACACGCCGCCACAGGAGATGGCGACGAAGAGCCGTGTGGAGTCGCGCGGATCGGGCGAGATGGAATGGATGCCGGCATCGTCATAGCCGCCGCCAAACCACTTGGCGCGCTCGGGCACATCCCACAGCGGCAGCACCTGCTGCCAGCTTTCACCGCGATCGTCGGAGCGGAACAGCCCGGCGGGAATGGCGCCCGCCCAGAGCCGTCCCGGCTCATCGGCGCCGCCGGGCTCGAGCGTCCACACCTGGAACAGCGTCGGCTCGCCCGGCGCATCCGGCGCGAAGGCCGGAGCCGCGATCTCCTTCCAGCTTTTGCCCGCGTCATCGGAGCGATGCAGCTTGGTGCCGAAATGGCCGTGCTTGAGCGCCGCGTAAAGTGCGCCGTCGCGCGCATCGCAGAGCGCCGCCGTCACCGGCACGCCGGGAAAATCCGTGCGCGTGACCGACCAGCCGCTTCCGTTACGCGCGAGCGTGATCAGCCCTTTGCGCGTCGCCACCAGCATGCGATCCATGAATTATCCTCCCGACAGCGCCTGCATCACGTAGAGCGTCGATTGCGGCGCGATTGTTTGGTTGAGCGCGGCGGCATGCGGCAGCCGCACGCCGTCGGCGAAGATGCAGACATGTTTGCGTAAGCGCCCCTGCTCATCGAGCACGTATGAGCGCACATGCGGACGTTCCGCGAACACCGCCCCGAGCGCAGCGCCGACGGTGGCACCCTCGGCCTGTAACGGACCGTCGGGCACGACCTCGCGCAGCCAGCTGGTGAAATGTAATTGCGCCATGGCCCCACTCGTGGCTCTATCGTAGCAACACGAGCGGAGGCGTCCAGCGCGACGGCGTCCGGTCTTTCCCCTCGCCCCCAAACATCCTTGCGGAACTTCGCCGCGCGTCTTCATCTGCCCGCTTTGGCCGGAGATCCATGCGATAGACGGCGAGCGCAGGCAAAGGCGCGACGTCGCTGCGCGCAGCTATCGCGCGATGACCGATGTGTATGCGGAGCTTGGGTACGAACTCATCGCCGTGCCGCGCGTCAGTGTCGAAGAGCGCGTGCGATTTGTGCGGGAGGCAATCGGCGACTAACGGCGTCATGGCCGGGCTTGACCCGGCCATCCACGCCTATCCTGCATCAACGCTCAAGAACGTGAATGCCCGGCACAAGGCCGGGCATGACGGAAAAGAACCTCAGCCTCCCAGCGCGCCTTCGATAGCTTTCAGCGCGGCATCGGCCTTCGCGCCGTCCGGACCGCCGGCCTGCGCCATGTCGGGGCGGCCGCCGCCGCCTTTGCCGCCCAGCGCCTCGGCGCCCTTGCGCACCAGGTCGACGGCATTGAAGCGCTTGGTCAGATCGTCGGTGACGCCGACGACCACGCCGGCCTTGCCGTCCGGCGACAGGCCGACGATGGCGACGACGCCTGAGCCGACCTGCTTCTTGCCCTCGTCGGCGAGGCTGCGCAGGTCCTTCAGCTCGATGCCCGACACTGCGCGCGCCAAGAGCTTCACGTCGCCGACATTGCGCACATCGTCCGCGCCGTCGGCCTTGCCGCCGCCGCCCATGGCGAGTTTCTTGCGCGCGTCGGAGAGCTCGCGCTCGAGCTTCTTGCGCTCGTCGAGCAGCGCGACGACGCGCGCCGGAATCTCGTCGGCCGGCGACTTCAGTTCGGCCGCCGCGTGCTTGAGCACCTGGATCTGATGGTTGGCCGCCTTGCGCGCGGCCTTGCCGGTGAGCGCCTCGATGCGGCGCACGCCGGCGGCGACGCCACTGTCGCCGACGACCGAGATCAGACCGATGTCGCCGGTGCGCCGCACATGCGTGCCGCCGCACAGTTCGACCGACCAGCCCATGGCATTGCCGTTGGGCTCGCCCATCGCCACCACGCGCACCTCGTCGCCGTATTTCTCGCCGAACAGCGCGCGCGCGCCGGACGCGATCGCGTCGTCCTGGCCCATCAACCGCGTGGTGACGGGCGCGTTCTGCAACACGATGTCGTTGGCGATGTCCTCGACGCGCGCGAGCTCTTCCGCCGAGATCGGCTTCGGGTGCGAGAAGTCGAAACGCAGACGATCGGGCGCGACCAGCGAGCCCTTCTGCGCCACATGATCGCCGAGCACCAGGCGCAGCGCCTCGTGCAGCAGATGCGTCGCCGAATGGTTCTGGCGGATGGCCGTGCGGCGCGCGTGATCGACATCGAGCAAAAGCGGATCGCCGACCTTCACGCTGCCTTCGTTCACGGTGACGATGTGCGCGAACAGGTCGCCGGCCTTCTTCTGCGTCTCGGTGACGGTCAGCCGCACGCCCTCACGGCGCATCTCGCCGGTATCGCCGACCTGCCCGCCCGATTCGCCGTAGAACGGCGTCTGATTGACGATGACGACGCCGCCCTCGCCGGCCTTGAGCTCGGGCACTTCCTTGCCGTCGCGCACCAATGCCGAGACAACGCCCTCGGCGCTCTCGGTTTCGTAGCCGAGGAATTCGGTGGCGCCCAATTTTTCGCGCAGCGCGAACCACACCGCCTCGGTCGCGGCCTCGCCCGAGCCCGACCACGAGGCGCGCGCCAGTTCGCGCTGCCGCTCCATCGCGTCGGTGAAGGACGTGACATCGACGCCGATGCCGCGCGCGCGCAACGCGTCCTGCGTCAAGTCGAGCGGAAAGCCGTAAGTGTCGTAGAGCGTGAAGGCGGTCTCGCCGTCGAACATGTCGCCCTGTTTCAACGCGCGGCTCTTGTCGTCGAGAATGGCGAGGCCGCGCGCCAGCGTGTTGCGGAAGCGCGTCTCCTCCAGCTTCAGCGTCTCGGTGATCAGCGGCTCGGCGCGCAGAAGTTCGGGATAGGCCTGGCCCATCTCGCGCGTGAGCGCGGGCACCAGCCGCCACATCAGCGGATCCTTGGCGCCGAGCAATTCGGCGTGGCGCATGGCGCGGCGCATGATGCGGCGGAGCACATAGCCGCGCCCTTCGTTCGACGGCAGCACGCCGTCGGCGATCAGGAACGACGAGGCGCGCAGGTGATCGGCGATCACCCGGTGCGAATTCTTCTGCGGGCCCTCGGCGTCGACGCCGGTCAGGTCGGCGATGGCGCGGATGAGTGTCGCGAACAGGTCGATCGAATAATTGTCGTGCGTGCCCTGCAGCACCGCGGCGATGCGCTCGAGCCCCATGCCGGTGTCGATCGAGGGATGCGGCAGGTCGATGCGCTTGCCGGGTGCAAGCTGCTCGTACTGCATGAACACGAGGTTCCAGATCTCGATGAAGCGGTCGCCGTCGGCGTCGGCCGAGCCCGGCGGGCCGCCGGGGATGTGCGCGCCGTGATCGTAGAAGATCTCCGAGCACGGGCCGCAGGGCCCGGTGTCGCCCATCTGCCAGAAGTTGTCGGAGCCGGCGATGCGCAGGATCTTCTGGTCGGGCAGCCCGGCGATCTTCTTCCACAGGTCGAAGGCCTGATCGTCGTCGATATAGACGGTGACCAGGAGCTTATCGACCGGCAGCGCGAACTCCTTGGTGATCAATTCCCAGGCGAGCGCAATGGCGCGCTCCTTGAAGTAGTCGCCGAAGGAGAAGTTCCCCAGCATCTCGAAGAAGGTGTGGTGGCGCGCGGTGTAGCCGACATTGTCGAGGTCGTTGTGCTTGCCGCCCGCGCGCACGCATTTCTGCGAGCTCGCCGCCCGGCTGTAGGGGCGCTTTTCCAGGCCGGTGAAGACGTTCTTGAACTGCACCATGCCGGCATTGGTGAACATCAGCGTCGGGTCGTTGCGCGGCACCAGCGCCGAGGACGCCACGACCTGGTGGTCGTTGCGGGCAAAGAAATCGAGGAAGCTTTTACGGATATCGTTGACGCCACTCATGGTGAACTACTGCGCGAGCCCCTTTGGCCACACGGGGGCGCTAAATCCCCATCCGGCTTGATGTTTTCGTGAGGCTTATTTAGCGGTGGGGGTGGGGGAAGTCCAGGAAGGGGGACGTCCGCGTTTTTATGCAATGCGGCCGCCCCGCGCCCTCTTTCCCTCTCCCCCCAAGGGGAGAGGGAAAGCGCGCCCGCGGATCGTCCACGGCTCACATCCAGCTAAAAACGCCCTCGCCCCCGTCCTCGGTGGCGGCCACTTTACAT
>DATARB010000209.1:0-2033 GCA_036264375.1 Pseudolabrys sp. | reverse complement strand
CGGGAACGCGGTGACGTCGAGCCCGTCCTTTCCCGGCCGCGCGCCGGTACCGCCGCAATGGAAGATGACGGTGCTGAACGGCGCGACATCGCCATGTCCGTTCGCGTGCTCGCCATCGGTTATTTCATCGAGCACATCGGCGCCGCCATAAATCTGCGGGTTCCACAAGGACGAGGCTCCCTCCGCCGTGACACCACCTTCCATAACCTGGTGAAGGCAACCGAACACGACATCGGGCAGCATATGGCCGACCGTGTGCCGGGCCGCGACGGCGCGCGGCCGCTTGACATTGAGCAAGCAGCCTTCGGGCGCGCTGGCGGTGATCGGCGCGAGCGAGCCGGCATTGTTCGGCACTTCCGGCGCGACGAGGCATTTGACACCGAACGCGGTGTAAGCCAGCGTGTAATTCATCACGACATTGATGCCGAAGGCGCTCGCCGGCGACGTTCCGGTGTAATCGACATGAATCCCCTCGGGGGCGATCGTCATCTCGCCTGCCAGAACCAACGGCCTGTCGTAGCCGTCCATCCTCACGCTGTTCCGGTATTTGCCTGGCTTCAGTTTCCCGATCGCATCGAGCGTCGCTTCGCGCGAGGTCTCGATGATGTGGTCGCCGAGCCGGTCGAGATTGCCGATGCCGAACTCCTCCATCATCTCGACGAGGCGGCGGCTGCCCTCGTCGTTGCAGGCGGCGAGCGCGTACACATCGCCCTCCACCTGCAGCGGCTCGCGCACATTGGCGCGCAGGATGCGCAAGAGGTCCTCATTCATGCGGCCCTCGCGCGCCAGCGGCATCAGTGGGATCGAGAGCCCCTCTTCGAACACCTGGCGGCCATCGGGACCCATACCGAGACCGCCGATATCGACGACGTGAACCGTGCTGGCGAAAAGCCCGACGGGTTCGCCGCGCAGAAAGGTCGGGCTGACGACGGTCAGATCGTGCAAATGGCCGCAGGTCAGCCACGGGTCGTTCGTGATGTAGTGATCACCGGGCTTCATCGTCTCCAGCGGGAAGGCGTCGAGGAAATGCTTCACCGCCGCGGCCATCGAATTGACGTGCCCGGGCGTACCGGTGACGGCTTGCGCCAGCATGTTGCCGTCACGGTCAAAAACACCAGCCGACAAATCTCCGGCTTCCCGCACCGGCGTCGAGAATGCGGTGCGCACCAGTGTCTGCGCCTGCTCCTCGACGACGGCGATCAGGCGCGACCACATGATCTGCAGATGGATCTGCGACAGGGCGGTGTTCGGACGAGACAGCATTACGAGAGTCCTCGTGGAAGGGAGCGGCGCGCCGGCATTGTACGAGTGGCGGCGCAGCCGGCGCAACGCAAGCCGACGCCCCTAGGTCCAATCCGACTTCTGCCAAGGCATTGGGTCGCCCGTCGCAGGAGACGGTTCACAAAACGAAAACAAAGCGCTAGGGTCTGGTCAGCCCTAGCACGCCGAGCCTGGGCCAGCACACCGAAGTTCCTTTGATGTACTGGACCAAGTCGGGAGTCGGGCACTCCATGGAAGCAGAGTTCCTACGGCGTTTTGCACGGCGAATGCGCGAATTGATGCTGCGCGCGCGGACCGACGCGGCGAGAGAGCAGCTGCGGATCTGGGCCGATGAGTTCGAGGGGCGAGCCACAGCGCTCGACACAAAGGCCGGGAACAACCGCGACGATCCGTGCGGTTGCCACCGCCGATGAGCTTGCCTGACGGGGAAGCACCGAACTCGATCGCGTCAGCGGGACCGGCACGCCCTGCAGCAAAGTTCCTGGCTGAGTTCCCCTGCTCAGTCGGAGAGCGACGGCATCTCGCGCGGCCGCTGGGCGGGTACGGCCGGCGCCGGCGGCCGCCGAGCCTCACCGATGATCTGCGCCACGGCCGGGATGCGGCGTAACGCCGCCGTCGCCGTCCAGCTCAACATCAGCGTGCCGGCGAACACGACCGAGGCCTTGACGATTGCCGGCAGCGCGAACGCGAGCATCGCGAATTGCAGCCAGACGATGAACAAGTAGTGGATCAGGTACATGCCGTACGCATTA
>DATARB010000188.1:0-13461 GCA_036264375.1 Pseudolabrys sp. | reverse complement strand
CATGACGGCGGGATCGCAAACCCTAATTTCGCTGCCTTCATTTCCAGCCCGCCGGACCTCAGGGGTTTCCCTGAGTTGCATCCGGCGGGCGCATTTTATTGCGTGGCCTTTTACCGCCTCGTGCGAATCGCAAGCCATGCTCGACCCTCATCCCAAGGCTCATCCGGCGGCCCCGACCTTCGTCGAGCTGTTCACGCCTAAACTCATCACCGTGCTGCGGGAAGGCTACGGCTGGCGCGACCTGCGCGCCGATGCCGTCGCCGGCCTCACGGTCGCCGTCGTCGCTCTGCCCTTGTCGATGGCCATTGCCATCGCCTCCGGCGTTTCACCGGAGCGAGGCCTCTACACGGCAATCGCCGGCGGCTTGATCATTTCGCTGTTTGGCGGCAGCCGCTTCCAGATCGGCGGACCCGCAGGCGCCTTTATCGGGCTCGTCGCGAGCATCGTCGAGCGCCACGGCTATGATGGACTGGCCCTGGCGACGATGGTCGCTGGCGCGATCCTCGTTGTCGTCGCTCTACTGCGCGCGGGCAGCTACATCAAATATATCCCCTACCCAGTCACGGTCGGCTTCACCGCCGGCATCGCCGTCATCATTGCCGCCAGCCAGATCAAGGATTTCCTCGGGCTGACGATCGCGCACGAGCCGTCGGCGCTGGTGCCGAGACTGATCGCGATCACGCACGCCCTTCCAACGCTTCACCTGCCGACGGCCGGTGTAGCCCTCGTCTCCTTGACCGTGATCGTCCTGGTGCGGCGCCTGCGCCCGACTTGGCCTGCATTCCTCATCGCCATTGCCGTGGCGGCAATCGCTTCGGGGGTTCTGCACCTCGATATCGATACGGTGACCTCGCGCTTCGGCGCGGTTCCGCGCTCATTGCCGCCCCCCTCGTTGCCGCCATTCAGTCTCGCCAAGCTGCAGGCGATTCTCCCCGAGGCCTTCACCATAGCCTTGCTTGGCGCGATCGAATCTCTCCTCTCGGCGGTCGTCGCCGACGGCATGACCGGCCGCCGCCATCGTGCGAATGGCGAACTCGGAGCGCAAGGCATCGGCAATATCGTCGCGGTCATCTTCGGCGGCATCTGCGTCACCGGCACGGTCGCCCGCACTGCGACCAATGTGCGCTCCGGCGCCCGCGGGCCGATCTCCGGCATTTTCCACTGCGTCTACCTGGTCATCTTCCTCGCCGTCGCTGCGCCTCTGGTCGGATACATCCCACTCGCCGCGCTGGCCGCCGTCCTCATGATGGTGTCGTGGAATATGGCGGAGAAGGCGGAGTTCTGGTCGCTGCTGCGCAATTCGCGCGGCGATGCCGCCGTGCTGCTCGCGACCTTCGGGCTTACGATCTTCGTCGATCTCATGACCGGAATCGCCGTCGGCGTGGTGATGGGCGCCCTGCTGTTCCTGCATCGCATGGCGGAGGCCGTGGAGGTCGATGGCGACGGCACGTCGCTCGACGACAAGGCAGACAGCGCCGATCCGCGCGAACATTATGATGCAGACGCCGCGACCGATCGCGACGTCGTGGTGTTCCGCATCAACGGCGCTTTCTTTTTCGGCGCCACCGCGCGCGTGCTGCCGGTTCTCGATCGGATCGGCGCGCCGCCGCGAGTCTTCATTTTGGACTTTAGCGACGTGCCATTGATCGATACCAGCGCGGCGCATTCTCTTGTCGGCTTCGTGCACAAGCTCAAACGCTCGGGCACTGCCGTGTATTTCAGCGCGGCGCGCCCCTCCGTGCGGCGCATGTTGAACAAAGCCGGTCTGAAGCCGCCGGTCGTCGCCTTCGCCGCCAGCGCCGGCGACGCGAAGCGGGCCGACCACCCCGCTAAAAAAAGCTCATAGGGTCGATGTCCACTTCGAGCTGGACGTTGCCGCGCGCCTTCGGCGCGGCGCTGAGCCAGTCGCGCAGATAGCCCGACAAATCGTAGGCACGCGGCGCCTTCACCAGCAGACGAAAGCGATGGCGGCCTCGCACCACGGCGACCGGCGCTTCCGCCGGGCCGAGCACGCGCACCTGCTCGTCCTTCGGCGCGATACCGACAAGCGACCGGCCGTAGCTCTCCGCCGCGTGCCGTTCGCCCGCACTGATGACAAGACTCGCCAGCCGGCCGAACGGCGGATAGCCCGTGCGCTCACGCAATTCGATCTCGCTCGAATAGAACGCCTCGCGGTCCCCGAGGATGAGCGCCTTCATCACCGGATGCTCCGGCTGATGCGTCTGCAACAGGCCGATGCCGCGGCCTTCCTCACGTCCGGCGCGTCCCGTCACCTGATGCAAAAGCTGGAATGTACGTTCGGCCGCGCGCGGATCGCCATTGCCGAGCCCCAGGTCGGCATCGACAATGCCGACCAGATTGAGCTTGGGGAAATGGTGCCCCTTGGCGACGAGCTGCGTGCCGACGACGATGTCGAAACGCCCCTGCGCTACGTCATCGAGCTCGCTGCGCAGACGCTCGATCGATTCCACCAGATCGCTCGACAGCACCAAAATGCGCGCGCCAGGAAACAGTTCGGCCGCCTCCTGCTCCAGCCGCTCGACGCCAGGCCCGACCGGCGCGAAGCTTTCGGTCGCATGGCACTTCGGGCATTGCGCGGGCTGCGGCGTGGAGAACCCGCAGTGGTGGCACACCAGCCGCCGCTTGAAGCGATGATCGACCAGCCAGGCATCGCAATTCGGACATTGCAGGCGGAAGCCGCACGTACGGCACAAGGTCAACGGCGCGAAACCGCGGCGGTTCAAGAACAGCAGCGCCTGCTCGCGCCGCTCCAGCGTGTGCTGCACCGCTTCAGCCAATCGCGGCGAGATGAAGCGCCCGCGCGGCGGCCCTTCGCGGCGCATGTCGATGGCTTCGATCTGCGGCAGATGCGCGCCGCCGAAGCGCTCGGGCAGATGGATCTGGCGATAGCGGCCGCGCCGCGCGTTGACTTCCGATTCCACGGATGGTGTCGCCGAAGCCAACACCACAGGAATCTTCGCAATGCTGCCGCGCACCACCGCCATGTCGCGCGCGTGATAATGCGCGCCGTCTTCCTGCTTGTAGGCCGGGTCGTGCTCCTCATCGACGACGATCAAGCCGAGATCGGCATACGGCAGAAACAGCGCCGAGCGCGCGCCGACAACCACCGGCACTTCATTGGCAGCCACCGCCGCCCAAGTGCGCGCGCGCTTGCGCGGCGAGAGCTGCGAATGCCACTCGGCCGGATGCACGCCGAAGCGGCTGCCGAAACGATCGAGGAATTGCGCGGTGAGCGCGATCTCCGGCATCAGGATCAGCGTCTGCTTCTTGCGGCGGATATTCTCGGCCACCGCCTCGAAATAAACCTCCGTCTTGCCCGAGCCGGTGACGCCGTCGAGCAGCGACACCGTATAGCCGCCCTGATCGACCGTGGTGCGCAGCGCATCGGCGGCGGCAAGCTGCGCCAGCGAGAACTCGGGCTTGCGGAAGTCCGGATCGGGCGCGCGCATCACCGGCTCCGGCGGCAGCACGATCGTCTCCAGCGTGCCTTCGTCGACGAGCCCATCAACGACACCGGCGCTGACGCCGGCTTCCACCGCCGTCTCGCCTTTGCTGCGCACGAGACCGTCCGCGAGCAGAGCCATCACGCGCGACCGCGCCGCCGTCATGCGCTTGGGCTGCGCGCCCGCAAGGCGCACGCCGACGCGCTCGCGGCCCGCGCTCATGTCGCCCATGCGCAAGGCCATGCGCAGCACCATGCCGCGCGAGGACAGCGTGTAATTCGAGACCCAGTCGACGAACTGGCGCAACTCGGTCTTGAGCGGCTCGACGTCGAGCTTGCCGTCGACGTCCTTCATGCGGTTGTGGATGCGCGGATTGGGCGCCGGGTTGTCGGCCCAGACGACACCGACACAGTCGCGCGCACCGAGCGGCACCGTCACCACGTCGCCGGGCGCGAGCTCGAGGCCCGCGGGAACGCGGTAGGAATAGGCTTGGTCCAGCGCGACCGGCACCAGAACATCGACGACGCGCACAGTCATGATTTTCTTCTTTTGCGCATGATCTTGTCAGAAAACCGGTTTCCACTTTTCGGGATCATGCGCTTGGTCTAGGCCGATTCCGCGCGGTTAAGGAAGGGTGAAGGAAGGCATCCTACCCTCGAAAACATGGACCTGCAGATAAGTATCGCTCCCGACGTCGCCAGCGAAATAAAGCGCTGGCTCTCCTATCTCGGCGCCGAAAAGCGGATGTCGCCGAAGACGCTGGAGGCGTACCAGCGCGACGTCGGGCAATTCCTCGCGTTTATGGCCGATCACCTCGGCGGACGGCCATCGCTGAAACAGCTCGCAAAACTCACCCCGGCCGACATCCGCGCCTTCATGGCGGCGCGCCGTAACGGCGGCGCCGGTAACCGCTCGCTGATGCGAGCTCTCGCCGGAACGCGCTCCTTCGCCCGATTCCTCGAGCGCAACGGCAAGGGCAAGGTCGGCGCGCTCGCCGCCGTGCGCACGCCGAAGCTGCCGAAGACCCTGCCGAAGCCCCTGGCCGTTTCCGCCGCCCGGCAGATGACCGACACCGACCTGCGCGCCGGCGAAGAGCGCGAGCCTTGGGTGCTGGCGCGCGACGCCGCGGTGCTCGCCCTGCTTTACGGTTCGGGCCTGCGCATCTCCGAGGCGCTGAGCCTCAAGCGCAGGGACGTCGCCGCTGCAACCGATGCGCTTACCATCACCGGCAAAGGCAACAAGACGCGCATGGTCCCGGTGCTGGCGCAGGTGACCAAGCTGATCACCGACTACCTTACGGTCTGTCCCTACGTGTTGCCGCCGGACGGCGCTTTGTTCGTCGGCGCGAAAGGCGGGCGGCTCTCACCCCGCATCGTGCAATTGGCGATGGCGCGGCTGCGCGGGGCGCTCGGCCTGCCCGACAGCGCCACGCCGCATGCGCTGCGTCACTCCTTCGCCACGCATCTGTTGGCGCGCGGGGGCGACCTGCGCGCGATCCAGGAATTGCTCGGCCACGCCTCGCTCTCGACAACGCAGATCTACACGGCGGTCGACGCCGAGCGATTACTCGACGTTTATAAGAGTGCGCATCCGCGCGCATAACAACATCGTCATAGTATCTTCGTGATTCCGGTCGGCAAAAACGCTTGCACGCGGCCGCGCTTTGCTATCATCGTGCCCCGGCGCATTTTAGATGCGCATGATCTTTTTCCGAAAACCGGTATCCACTTTTCGGGATCATGCGCGTGGGGAGGGGGCGATGAGCGTAAACGAGAATCTCGAACACGCGGAGCATGCCGAACATGCCTCGCATGGCGGCAACAAAAAGATCGCACTGCTGATCGCGGTGCTGGCTCTTTTTCTTTCGCTCTCGGAGACACTGGGCAAGAGCTCGCAGACGGAAGCGATTGCCAAGAACGTCGAGTCCAGCGACCTCTGGGCCTTCTTCCAGGCCAAGACCATCCGCATCACGGTGCTCACCACGGCGATCGAGCAGATGCAGATCGAGGCCGACCGCGCCGCCGACCCGGCGATGCGCGATCGTCTTACCAAGACAATCGACACCTGGAAGAAGAACGCCGCGCGCTACGATGACGAGCCGTCGACCGGCGAAGGCCGCAAGCAGCTCATGGAGCGCGCCAAGGAAGCCGAACACCACCGCGACCTGGCGATGGCGCGCTACCATCATTACGAAGTCGCCTCGGCGGCCTATCAGATCGGCATCGTGCTGGCGTCGGCCGAAGTGATCACCGGCATGGCCGTGCTGGGATGGCTGTCGGGCCTGCTCGGCGTTGCCGGTCTGGTCTTCAGCGCCATCGGCCTGTGGGCGCCGCACGCGGTGCATTTGTTTTAACACGTTCTTTCCTCTCCCCGCTTGCGGAGAGAGGTGAAGCGCTACGCCGCCCCGCCCCGATAAGCGCGCCGGCGCAGGCGCATCAGCCGGCGGAAGAACTTACCCGCGCGCTGCGGCCGCAGCAGCCAACCCAATTGCTGCAGGCGCTGGCGGATCGGCTCGGTCTGCGCATGCGCCCATTCGCGCGCCCACATGAACCAATCAAACATGCGGCGGAACCAGGCCATCTGTAAGAGCTTGCCGCGCGTGGCGTCGAACACGAAAGCCGTGACGCCGAGACCGAGCAGCTTGGCGGCGATCAGCACCAGGCCGGCGCCGAGCCAGTTGCGCTTGGCAAGGAAATAGACCTCGAGGAACTTCAGCGGCAGCAGCACGATGAAGGGAACGATGAACACAGCCAGCGCCGCATAGGGCGGCAGGCCCTCGATCGTCCGCGCCAGGCGCTGCTTCAGCCGGTCCCAGGGGACGAGATCGACGATCCCTGCGACCAGCGGCCGCAGATGATCCCACAGCCACGCTTCCAGAAGGAAGAGCAGCGCGAGCAGGGTCCAGAGCGGGCGTAGCCAGTGACGGCGCATGGGCCGGAATATAGGGGTTTGAGTGGGGGAATTAAGACGCGCCGCCCTTTCTTATCCCTCGCCCGCTTGCGTGGGAGGGTGGCGAGCGGAGCGAGCCGGTGGCGGCGCTTGCGATAGGCTGAAACGTAACCCCACCCCCGGCGCTTCGCGCCGGACCCTCCCCTTTCAGGGGAGGGATTAAGAGCGCGGCACCGAATCCCACAGCGGGCGTTGATATGGGCCATGACCCTCGCACTGCGCCAACCTTTCGCGCCGATGGAAGCTCTCTCCGTGGACACGATCCCGGAGGGCAAGGACTGGCAATACGAGCCCAAATGGGACGGCTTCCGCTGCCTTGTCTTTCGCGACGGCGGCGAGATCGAGTTGCAATCGAAGTCGGGGCAGTCGCTGACGCGCTATTTCCCCGAGATCGTCGCGGCGCTCGCGGATGTGAAGGCCAAGCGCTTGGTGCTCGATGGCGAAATCGTCGTTCCGCACGGACGCGCGTTCTCGTTCGACGCCCTACTGCAACGCATCCATCCCGCGGCAAGCCGGGTGAAGCGCCTATCCACCGAGACACCGGCGCTGCTGATCGTATTCGATCTGCTGCTCGATGATGCTGGCGAGCTTCTCACCAAGGAGCCGCTTGGCGTGCGCCGCAAGCGGCTCGAAGCCTTCGCGAAAAAATATCTGCGCGGCCGCAAATCCATCCGCCTCTCGCCGTCGACGACCAAGGTTGCCGACGCCAAGACATGGCTCAAGCAAGTCGGCGCAACGCTCGACGGCATCATCGCCAAGCGGCGTGACCTTCCCTACGAGTCGGGCAACCGGCACGGCATGCAGAAGATCAAGAATCTCCGCTCGGCCGACTGCGTTGTCGGCGGCTTCCGATACAACGAAGGAAAGAAAACGGTCGGCTCGCTATTGCTTGGCCTTTACGACGAGCAGGGCCTGCTCAACCATGTCGGCTTCACCTCGTCATTGAAGAGCGACGAGAAGAAAGCCCTCACCGTCAAGCTCGAGAAGCTGATCGCACTGCCCGGCTTCACCGGCGACAAACCCGGTGGGCCGAGCCGCTGGTCGACGAAACGCTCGGGCGAATGGGAGCCGCTCAAGCCGAAATTGGTGGTCGAAGTTTGTTACGACCACTTCAGCGGCGGCCGCTTCCGTCACGGCACGCGGCTCATGCGCTGGCGCCCGGACAAGGCGCCAGAGCAATGCACGATGGATCAACTCGCGCAGAAGAAGGCCGACTTGATGAAGCTTCTGACGTGACAGCCGCAGAAGTCCCTACTTCAATTTCAGCTTGAACAGCTTGATCGCATTCTCGCGGCCGATCTTCGCGCGGTCTGCCTCGCTGATCGCCGCCTTGTCGAACCATTCGCTTCCCTCGCCGACGTCTTCGAACGGCCAGTCGACCGAGAACATCACGTGCTCGACTCCTAACTCGGTCATCACGTTGACCATCGACGGCGTGTGGAAGTTGCCGGACGTGGTGACGTGGAAATGCGTGCGGAAATAATCGGCCACGCTCTTCTTGGCTGCGTATTTATGCGGCGCCTTCATCCAGCCATTCCGGTTATCGATGCGCCAGAGCTGCACCGGGATGCCTTCGCCGAGATGGCCGAGCACGATCTTCAGCTTCGGATATTCGTCGAACAGGCCGCTGCCGATCAGCCGCAGCGCGTGCACGGCGGTCTCCGCCGCGAAGGCCCAATTGGGTCCGAGCATCCAGGGATGGCCGGTGTAGAACTTCGTCCAGTTCGGCAGCGGGTTGCGCGGATGCAGATAGAACGGCACGTCGAGCGCCTCGACCGTTTTCCAGAACGGGCGATACTGCGGCAGGTCGTAATAGAGAACGTTCTCCGCCGTTCCCGCCTGCGAGAAGCCGTTCACCAGCGCGCCGACAAAGCCGAACTCCTTGACGCAGCGCGTGAGCTCGGCGGCCGCCGCTTCGGGATCCTGCATCGGCAGCGCGGCGAAGCCGGCGAATCGGTCCGGCCGTTTTTGCACCTCGGCGGCAAGCACGTCGTTGGCCTCACGTGCCACCGCGATCGCTTCCTTTACGTCGGGAATGGCCTGCACGGCCGGCGCATTCAACGAGAGGATCATCAACTCGATATCGTGCTTGTCCATGTCGGCAAGCAACGCGCCCTGGATGTCGAGCAGGCGATGGCGCAGCTCCGGCCACACATGCGAGCCGAAGACTTGCGAATCGCCCAACGTCTTCTCGATAGCGAAATGCTCTTCGAGCGCGATCTTGCCTTGCATGGATTGTTGTCCCTTGGGTTTCCTGCGGGCGGCATCATGCAATGCGGTGGCGGCGTCGGCCAGTGTGGTCAGGCTTGCGCGCGGTCAGTGCCGACAACAAAAAAGCCGCCCTCGATGGGCGGCTTGTTTTGTGTCGCCAAGTGCGGCGAAGGCTGGCTTGCCGAGCCGTAGCTCGCGAAGGCTGGTGGAGCCAGGCGGGATCGAACCGCCGACCTCCTGCATGCCATGCAGGCGCTCTCCCAGCTGAGCTATGGCCCCAATCTCGAAAATCTTGCCGCGCGTGGGAAGAAAGAGCGGCAGCAGCGCGATGGCCTATCCTAGCCGGAGGCTCCGCTCAAGTCTCTTCTTCCTTCTCGATGGTCTCGCCGATGATGTCGGTAACGTCGGCGTCACCTTCCTCTTCTTCCTCGATGAAGGCGGCATCATCGTCGTCGAGGGTCTCGTCGATCTCGACGTCGTCGTCGGCCGCGACGGGCTCGCCGGCCTTCGCCGGCTTCTTGCCCTGCTGCTCGGCCTCGGCGTCCTCGAGCGAGACGAATTCTGCGTCCGCCGTCTCCGGCACGACTGCTTCGACTTCGTCGGCCACTGGCCGAGCCGCCGCCGCTTCCGGCCGCGAGCGCGTCACCGGGGCGGCGATCGGGACCACCTTGCCGGTATAGGGAGAGATCACAGGCGTCTTGCCCAGGTCGTAAAACTTACGACCGGTATCCGGACAGATGCGCTTGGTACCGAGCTCGGATTTCGCCACAGGTCCAGGTTCCTCAGGGGGCTCGCTAAAATCGGTGCTTCACTTGGCTAGTTGCACGCGCCCTGTCAATAGCGCAAGCGGCCCCAGGGACGGTAAGGCGGCGGTAAAGCGCCGGGTGACGCCGCGCGCGGACGCGTGCTAGGAGGGCGCGACTTCCGAAGCATGGACGCGCCCTTGACCCCAGTCGCACTCACGCCGCTGACCTCCCGCCGTGGCGGCCCCATCCAGGGCCGCGCCCGCGTGCCCGGTGACAAGTCGATCTCCCACAGGGCCCTGATCCTGGCCGCCATGACCGTGGGGGAGAGCACCGTTGCCGGCCTTCTGGAGGGTGAGGACGTCCTGAACACCGCCAAGGCGATGCGGGAACTGGGTGCCCGTCTCGTGCGAACCCCGGAAGGCCTCTGGCGCATCCACGGGGTCGGCGTGGGCGGGTTCGCCCAGCCCGCGGCCCCGCTCGATTTCGGCAATTCGGGAACCGGCTGCCGGCTGGCGATCGGCGCGGTGGCCGGCTGTCCGGTCACCGCCACGTTCGACGGCGACGCCTCGCTGCGCTCGCGGCCGATGCGCCGCGTCCTCGACCCGCTCGCCCGGATGGGCGCCCGGGTGGTCGAGCAGGCCGATGGCGGCCGGTTACCGCTCACGCTCCAGGGCGCCCTCGATCCGCTGCCCATCGAATACGAATCGCCGGTTCCCTCGGCGCAGCTCAAGTCGGCCGTGCTGCTTGCAGGCCTCGCCGCGCCGGGCGAGACCACGGTCATCGAGGCGGAGGCGACCCGCGACCACACCGAGCGGCTGCTGAAGCATTTCGGCGCCAGGGTCGTCACCAAGGCGCACGGCGAGCTTGGCCGCCGCGTCACGCTGAAAGGCCAGCCGGAATTGGAACCCGCGAGCGTCGTGGTGCCGGCCGATCCGTCCTCGGCGGCATTCCCGCTCGTCGCGGCGCTGATCGTGCCGGGCTCAGAATTGATCCTCCATTCGGTGATGACCAATCCCTTACGCACCGGCCTATTCAAGACGCTGCTCGAGATGGGCGCGACCATCGAGACCATCGAAAAGCGCGACGACGGCGGCGAAGAGGTCGCCGATCTGCGCGTGAAGACATCCCGGTTGAAAGGCGTCGAGGTACCGCCCGAGCGTGCGCCATCGATGATCGATGAATATCTCGTCCTCGGCGTGGCCGCGGCCTTTGCCGAAGGCACCACGCGCATGCGCGGCTTGAAGGAATTGCGCGTCAAGGAATCCGACCGGCTGGAAGCGACCGCCGCCATGCTGCGCGTCAACGGCGTCGCCGTCGAGATCGAGGGCGACGATCTCATCGTGCACGGCAAAGGGACGGTTGCCGGCGGCGGTGAAGTGAAGACGCACATGGATCACCGCATCGCCATGTCGGCGCTGGTGATGGGGCTCGCGAGCGAGAACCCGGTGCGCATCGACGACTCGGCGTTCATCGCGACGAGCTTCCCCGGCTTCGTCGAATTGATGCGCTCGCTCGGCGCGGATTTGTCGTGAGCGTCGCGGCGCACGCTCTTCTTATCCCTCCCCCGCTTGCAGGGGAGGGATAAGGAAGCGTCATGATCATCGCCATCGACGGACCGGCCGCCTCAGGTAAGGGCACGCTCGGCAAGAAGCTCGCGGCGCACTACGGGCTGCGGCATCTCGACACCGGCCTTCTTTATCGCGCCGTGGCCAAGGCCTTGCTCGATGCCGGCCAGCGCCCGGACAATGCCGATGCGGCCGTTGCCGTTGCGAAGGCACTCGATCCCGCCCGCTTTGACGAGACCGTGCTCAAGGCCGCGGGGGTCGGCGAGGCGGCCTCGATCGTCTCCGCCATTGCCGAGGTTCGGACGGAACTCCTGGCCTTTCAGCGCGAATTCGCAGCAATGCCGCCCGGCGCGGTGCTCGACGGGCGCGACATCGGCACTGTCATCTGCCCCGACGCGGACGTGAAGATCTTCGTCATCGCTACACCGGAGGTACGCGCCCGCCGCCGCGCGCTCGAGTTCACCGCCGGCGGTAAGCCGGTGGACGAGGCTGCGGTCCTCGCCGATATCCGCAAGCGAGATGAGCGCGACATGGGCCGTTCCGCCGCGCCGCTCAAGCAAGCCGCCGATGCGCATCTGCTCGACACCACC
The DNA here is from genome assembly GCA_036264375.1 of Pseudolabrys sp. GTDB lineage: Bacteria > Pseudomonadota > Alphaproteobacteria > Rhizobiales > Xanthobacteraceae > Pseudolabrys. The sequence goes on along the minus strand of DATARB010000188.1, from coordinate 1,936 downwards.
GCTCTCGATGTCGAAGGCGCATTCCGCGCCGCCGTTGCACTGGTCGAGCAGCGTCGCCGCTGAAGCCGCGTCCGCGCGCCGCCGTTCCCGCCGGTGAAATCGAGACTGCCCTCGCCAGAAATCGCGTTCTCATCCGTTCAACACGGGTGTCGACAGATGCATGCGATGGGGGCTCATTGCTATGGAAGGCGATGCAGCCTTGAAACAAAAGTTTGCTGCCGCCGTCCGCTGTTACGCCGATGGACAACTGGCTGAGACGGAAGCGCTGTGCCGCGAGATTCTGCGGCAGACGCCGCATTTTGCCGGCGCGTTGGTTCTCTTCGCCGTCGTTCTGTGTCGCGCCGATCAGCACGACAAGCGCCTGCAGGCGATCGCGCTGCTCCAGCACGCACTCAGGATTGAGCCGAACGATCCGCAAACGCTCGATATCCTCGGCGATGCATTCACCGCCGAGGGCGATGTCGATGCGGCGATCGATGTCTATGGGCGCGCGATTCGCACGATGCCCCGCAATGCCAAGCTTCATTCCAAGCTGGGAGTCGCGCTCAATGACAGCGGAAGGCATGACGCCGCGATCGCTGCCTATCGCGAGGCCATCGTCCTCGATCCGCAGGCGGCCCAGACCTATTTCAATCTTGGTGTCGCGCTGACGGATGCCGGGCGGCGCGTGGAGGCTATCGAAGCCTATCAGCAAGCGATCGCGCGCCGGCCAAACGATGCCGCGGCCTATGTGAACATCGGCGGCCTCTACAGAGAGGGTGGCCAGATCGAACGTGCGATCGAAGCCTTCCGGGCCGCCGTGCGGGCTGATCGTCGGCACGTTATCGCCCGGTTTCAATTGGCGGCCTGTCTGCACGATTCCGACGAGCACGAGCCCGCGCTCGAATTCATGCGTGAGGTGATCGCGGAGCGGCATGATCTGCCGGAGGCGCACTTCCTCCTGGGCAATATCCTGCTTGCTTTGGGACGCCCGGCAGAAGCCAAGGAGGCCTTTGCGGCCGAGATCGCTCTCAATCCCACGAATGTCCAGGCGCACAACAATCTTGGCGCTGCTTTGCATGACCTGGGTGATCTCGAGGCGGCGGCCGCCATGCACCGCCGCGCACTGGCCCTCGATCCCACGCATGTCCAAGCATACATCAATCTTGGCGTCACGTTGCAGGAGCAGGGTGACCTCGCGGGCGCACGCGTTGCCTGCGAGCAGGCGCTGGCGCTGGAGCCGAGCAATCCCCACCGGCAGGCTAAAGCGCTCTCCAATCTCGGTGTCGTGCTGGAGCAGGAAGGACAACACGAGGCCGCGCTTGCCATGCATCAGCGCGCTGCGGCGCTGGCGCCGGACTTGGCCAAAGTGCGTTTCAATCTCGGGGTCCAACTCCTCCGCACTGACGATTTTGCCGCCGGCTGGGACGAATACGAATGGCGCTGGAGAGGCGGAGTGGCGACACTCAAAATGCCCGATATCCCACGTCCGATGTGGGACGGCAGCCCCCTCTATGGCCGCACATTGTTGGTCCATGCCGAGCAGGGTCTTGGCGATACGCTGCAATTCGCCCGTTATCTCGACCCGCTGAGGCGCATGAGCGGCCACGTCATTCTTGTGGCGCCAGGCGCACTCACGCCTCTTCTGCGTTCGATCAAGGGCGTAACAGTACGCGACTCAGGCGAAAACCTGCCGCTGTTTGACGTCCATATCCCTTTGATGAGCGTCGCACGCGTTCTCGCGACGCGCCTCGACACGATTCCGGCCAAAGTCCCCTATGTCGCGGCCGATCCGGCCACGGTTGCCGCTTGGCGGCGGCGGATTGGGAATGATGGCGCTCTCAAGGTCGGTCTCGTTTGGTCCGGCAACCCCGACCACAAATATGATCACCAGCGCTCGATCCCCGCCGCCACGATCCTGCCGGCGCTGATGATGCCGGGCGTCAAATTATTCGCC
>DATARB010000106.1:0-19927 GCA_036264375.1 Pseudolabrys sp. | reverse complement strand
CGCCACCGAGTGCAGCACGATCATGTCGAACGAGCCCGCCGGCAGCGCCGCCGCCTGGTCCGGCGTCAGCACGCTGATCTTCGGGTTATCGGCGTTGCGCGCGGCCAGCGCGGCGCGCACGTTGGGCGCGGCCTCGACCATCGTGAGATGCCCGCTCGCGTCGGCGAGCAGGTTCGCCGAGGTCGCCTCGCCGCAGCCATAGTCCATCACATTGGCGCCGGGCGAGGGCACCAGAGCGCGGATATCGGTCGCGATGGTGCGGTAATGCACGTCGCGATGACGCGCATTCACGTAGATCACCGAATGCTTGAAGTCGTAGAAGCTGATCCAGTCCATCACCGGGTCCAGAATCTTTTCAGCTTGTCGCCGCCGGGCTTGTCCCGGTGGCTTCGCTTAGGAGGGCACAGTGCATCCCTAAGCGGGATGGCCGGGACAAGCCCGGCCATGACGAAGGAGAGGTTCTACGCGCTCATCATTAGAATTGTAAGCGCGTCGCCGCCTTACGCGATCTTCCGTTTCGCCTGCCGCATCATGTCCACAAAGCGTGTGAACAGATAATGACTGTCGCGCGGGCCCGGCGAGGCTTCCGGATGGTACTGCACCGAGAACACCGGCTTGTCCTTGAGCGCGATGCCGCAGTTGGAGCCGTCGAACAGCGAGAAATGGGTCTGCTCGACGTTCTTCGGCAGCGAGTCCTTGTCGAGCGCGAAGCCGTGGTTCATCGAGGTGATCTCGACCTTGCCGGTCGTGACGTCCTTCACCGGATGATTGGCGCCGTGGTGGCCCTGGTGCATCTTCTGCGTCTTGCCGCCGACCGCGATGCCGAGCATCTGGTGCCCAAGGCAGATGCCGAATGTCGGCGTGCCGGTGTCGACCAGTGTCTTGATCACCGGCACCGCGTAGGCGCCGGTTGCGGCCGGATCGCCGGGGCCGTTCGACAGGAATACGCCGTCCGGCTTGAGCGCCATGATGTCCTCGGCGGAGGTCTTGGCGGGCACCACGGTCACCTTGCAGCCGGTCCCCGCGAGCAGCCGCAGGATGTTGCGCTTGATGCCGTAGTCGATGGCGACGACGTGGAAGTCCGGCTTGTCCTGCCGGCCGAAGCCCTTGCCCCATTCCCACGGGGTCTCGTCCCAGGTGAAGCGCTGGCCGCTCGTCACCATCGGCACCAGGTCCATGCCGACCAGGCCGGGCCACGCGCGCGCTTCTTGTTTCAGCGCCTCGAGGTCGAACTTGCCGGCGGGATCGTGCGCGATCACGGCGTTGGGCATGCCTTTTTCGCGGATCAGCGCGGTCAGCGCACGGGTGTCGATGCCGGCGAGTCCGATGATGCCGCGCGCCTTCAGCCAGTCGTTGAGGCCGCGGGTGGCGCGGTAGTTCGAGGGCGCGGTGATGTCGGTGTGCAGGATCACGCCGCAGGCGCCCGGGCGGGCGGCCATGTTCACGCTCTCGATGTCTTCCTCGTTGGTGCCGACGTTGCCGATGTGCGGGAAGGTGAAGGTGATGATCTGGCCGGCATAGGAGGGGTCGGTGAGGACTTCCTCATAGCCCGTCATGGCGGTGTTGAAACACACCTCGCCGACGGCCTTCCCGGTGGCTCCGATTCCGAAGCCCTCCAGCACGGTTCCATCGGCCAGCACCAAAAGTGCCGTGGCTTTGGGCTCCGCCCAACTCCCGGCTGAATTCGCTTGCGTCTGGGTCATGGCCTCTTAGTTGCGTATTATGGCAGGCGAGGCAAGGGGCCGCCCTGCGTGACCCCCAATAGAAGATGAAGGGCGCTCCATGGCTTCGATTGCGGCCTATGCTGTTGCCGCGCTTGCGGAAGTTGCCGGCTGTTTCGCCTTCTGGGCCTGGCTCCGGCTGGACAAATCGGCCCTCTGGCTGCTGCCGGGAGCGGCGTCGCTCCTGGCCTTTGCCTGGCTGCTGACGCGGGTTGATTCCTCGGCCGCCGGGCGCGCCTACGCGGCCTATGGCGGCGTCTATATCTGTGCCTCGCTCGGTTGGCTTTGGGCAGTCGAAGGTGTAAGGCCCGACCGGTGGGACACGATCGGCGCTACGATCTGCCTGATCGGCGCGTCGATCATTCTCTTCGGCCCCCGCTACGCATCCTCATGAGGTGACCCCGTGCTGCGCGACGACATCAATAACGCCTTGAAAGAGGCGATGAAGGCCAAGAACGAGCGGGCGGTGTCCACGCTGCGCATGGTCAATTCCACGCTCAAGAATGCGGATATCGAGGCGCGCGGCACCGGCAAGCCGGCGCTGGGCGACGCCGAGGTGCTGGGTCTGCTGCAGAAGATGATCAAGCAGCGCCAGGAATCGGTCGAGCTGTACCAGAAGGGCGGCCGCGACGACCTCGTGAAGCAGGAGCAGGAGGAGATCGCCATCATCTCCGCCTATCTGCCCAAGCAGATGTCCGAGGACGAGATGAAGGCGGCGATCGAGGCTGCCGTCGCCGAGACCGGCGCAACGGCCATGAAGGACATGGGCAAGGTCATCGGCGTGCTGCGCGCAAAATATGCCGGACAGATGGACTTCGGCAAAGCGAGCGGTCTGGTGAAGGCGCGGCTGGCCGGGTAGAGCCCAATTGCGCTTGATCGCACCGCGCTGGACTTTCCTCCCGTCACCCTGAGGTGGCCGGCGTAGCCGGCCCTCGAAGGGCGACGGCCGAGGCGCGGCAACTCGGTGGCCGTCCATCCTTCGAGGCTCGCCGCTGCGCGGCCCGCACCTCAGGATGACGGGTCGAGGCCGTCGCGTCGACTTGCTGTCCGTCAGGAAACGGGTGGCATGCCGGCATCGTCCGGCCGATATGCCGGTGATTTTCCATGACGCAAAATGATTCATTGAGAGCGAGACGAAAGGAAACTTCTTCGCTAAATTCCTCGCCGTAACGGCCAGCCGACAAGAACAGGCCGCGTATCGGGAGAGACCGCGTGAGGAAGACCATTCTTTCATGCGCCGCGGCGATGGCCGTGGCGCTCTTTGCCAGCACTGCATCGGCCGACGACTATCCCAACCGCGCCATCCGGGTGTTCACGACCTCGAGCGCCGGCGGCATCAGCGACATCTTCATGCGCGTGCTCGGCGAAGAGCTGCGCAAGAGCCTCGGCCAGCCGATCATCATCGAGAACAGGCCGGGCGGCACCGGCAATATCGGCGCGCGCGCCTGCTCCGAAGCCCCACCCGACGGCTACACGATCTGCATCATCAATGCCGATCCGCTCATCTATAACCAGTTCCTGTTCAAGAACCTGGCGTTCGATCCGGAGAATGGGCTCACGCCGATCATCAACCTGTTCCACCTGATCCAGGTGCTGGTTGTGAACTCGGATCTGAAGGTGAAGTCGGTCGACGAGCTCATCGCGCTGTCGAAGCAGAAGCCGGGCACGCTGAATTATCTCACGGCCTCGCTGCCGCTCGTCGTCTACATGGACAGCCTCAAGACCGAAAAAGGCGCCGACTGGGTGCGCGTGCCGTTCCGTGGCGGCGGCGAAGCCACCACAGCCATCCTGTCCGGCACCACGCCGATCGGCCTCATCGGACTGGGCAACGTCACCTCGCAGATCAATGCCGGCAATATGACGGTACTTGCGCTCACCAACAACATCCGCACGCCGCTGCTGCCGAACACGCCGACGCTCGCGGATCTCAACTACAAGGGTGCGCCGTCGGAGTCCTGGTACGGCCTGTTCGCGCCGAAAGGCACGCCGCGTCCCATCGTCGATAAAATCTCCGCCGCAGTGCGGCGCGCGTTCGCCGACAAGGACTTCGTCGAGAAAAACGTGACCAGCCGCGGTCAGATGCCGGCCATCAATACGCCGGAAGAATTCGCCGCCGAAATCAAAGCCGATCGCGAAGGCGCGCGCGAGGTGGTGAAGCAATCCGGCTTGGAGCCGCAGTGATCTAGTGCGCCGCCTCCGGCCGCGTCACGTCGGCAATGTCGCGGAGGACGAACTCGAGAGCGTCGGGGTGCACCTTCACGCTGCCGGCGAAGGGATGATCGATCGAGACGACGGTCAGCAGCCCGGAGAAGATGAGAATCGACAGGGCGGCCGTCATCAAGGTCTGCGCGCGCAGGTTCGGCGTGCCGAAAAAGAACGTGAAGCCGAGCGTGATGATGGCGCCGCTGAACAGCACGTACCACAGGATCGGCGGCACCGTGCCGGTGGACGCGACCAGGCGGCTGCGGCGCCCGGCGCTGAGCTCGTCGAGCTGACGCAGAAGCTCGGCGAGCAAGACAGGATCGACCGGTTCGCCGGAGCGCGCGTTCAGCAGCGTCGTATAGACATTGCTGAGCGCACGCGTCACATCCGCGCTCGCGCGTCCGTGCTCCATCGCCGGCCAGTCTTTTTCGACCGTGGCGTCGAGGTAGGCGATCATCGCCTGCTTCATCGGGCCGGAGTCCTCGGCCGCCAATCCTTCCAGCAGCCGGAAGACCGTCGCCGCGGCGCCCGCTTCGCGCGCGACATTGGTCTCCGCCTCGTTGAATTTTTCCCACACGACGATGACCGCGAAGGCGAGCAGCACGGCGTAGATGACGCCGACGGTCGCGAACTTGAAGCCGGCGACCTCATTGTTCGTGCGCAGCTTGTCGAGCTGGACGAAGCGCCGGATGACGACCGGCCCGGCCATGGCGATCGCCGTCGGCAGACCGATCAGCAAGATCGCCGACAGCCACAACGGCATGGTGGTGAAAAATAGCATGCGCGTGTCGCGCCCCCCGTGGCGCACGTGCGGTGGACCGTCATCCTAGATTCGCAGCACTGGCTAGAAAAGCCCCCAGGGGCTGGCGTCGCTTCCAACCGAGGGGAAATACCTCTGAGGGCTTAATCTGCTACTTGGGAAGCTTGTCCGCGAGAATGCCGAGCTTGTGGATCTGCGGCTCCTTGGCGAACAGGTCGCCGGCTTTGACTTTTTCCATGAGCGCAGCGGCCACCTTTCCGTTGAGGTGCGCATCGCGTCCGGCCTCGTCGTCGAATGTATCGAAGATCGCGAACGAGGACGGTCCTTCCTGGATGGCGAACCAGGAGACGGTGCCCGGCTCCGCATCGACCAGCGGCACGGCCGACCGCAGAAAATCCGCGACCTCTTTCTCCTTCCCGGGCTTGGCTTCCAGCGGAACGTACAGCGCGAATTTTGTCATGATCTGCTCCCGTCCTGACAACTCACGATAATCCGCGAGTGCCCGAAAGGTCGCAGGAAAATGCCGTTCTCTTTAAAACGCCTGCGTGACGCCGAGCCGCGCGACATAGGTCGTGGCGTAATCGGCGGGGATCGACGCCGTGAGCGAGGCGGTGATTGCGCCGTTCTTCCAGGCGGGGAGGCGGATGCCGGCCGTGGCCTCGGCCCAGTCCTGCGCCACCGAGGCGCCGGGCACGTTCATGCCGAACAGCCCGATCAGCGTGCCGGAGATGTCGGCGCCCTGGCCGCCGTCGAGACGGTGCGCCCAGGCGAGCGTGCCCCACAGCCAGGTGTCGCGCGCGAAGGTGTAACGCGCGTCGGCCCCGAGCCGCGAGGTCTGCGCGTTGGCGGTGAAGCCGTCGAACTGCGCCGGGAAGACGCCGGTGGTCTCGGTGTAGCCGTTAAAATGAATCGTCGAATATGTGTAGGAGACGAACGGCGTCACTTGTGTCTTCGGTAGCAAGCGATCGAAGGTCCAGCCGGCGCGGCCGGTGAGACCGTAACCGTTGGCGCTGGTATTGCCCGACGAAGAGGCGAGTGAGCTGCCGTTGAGATAGCCGCGGTCGATGTCGCCCTTGAGCGTGAGGCCGTTGACGCCGACCAGCCATTGCAAGCCGGCATCGGGCACGCGCGCGACGAAAGCGCCGGCCGAGCCGCCGGTCATCTTTGCCGAGCCGTCATAGACCATGTCGGTCTCGACGTAATTGGCGCTGACCGCCGCGCCGGCGATGAGCGCGTTCGGCAGATCCATCGTGACGCCGAAGGTGCCGGAGGCGGCCGGGTCGCTGTCGTAGCCGCCGTAGGCGAACACCGAGTATGGCGTGTTGCGGCCGTCCTGCGAGGCATGCGCCTGCGTCGCGAATTCACTGAAGGTGCCGAGCGCGTTGTCGATCGCGGCATTGCCGGTCTGCCCCAGCGCCGACTGGCCGGCGAAGGACTGCGCGACCACGCCAGGCGTTATGAGGCCGTTGCCGAATTGCGTGGAGAAGCGGGCCAGCCAGGCCTCGTCATTGTTCGAAGGACCGGACCCGTCGCCGACGATCACCGAGCCATCGGCGGAAACGCCGGTGGCCCGAAAGAGGCTCCAGCCGGTCATGTTGACGCCTGAGGCGCTCAGCAAGCCCTTGATCGATTCCATGCCGGTGCTCTGCGTCCATCGGAACGCTTCGACGTTGCCGGGTCCCGCCGCGGTGCTGTCGCCATATCCGACCACCACCAAGCCATTGGCGGAGACGGCATTGGCATAGCTGGTGCTCCCACCCGGCAGGAAGCCAAGCCCGGACATGCCCCCGCCGCCGTTGACCCAGCGGAACGCCTCGGCGGAACTAGCGGCGGTGCTGCCATATCCGACCACCACCGAGCCATCGCTGGAAACACCGGTGGCAGTGCTGGAGGCCCCACCCGGCAGGAAGCCGAGTCCGGTCATGGTGCCGGCGCTCCAGCGGAACGCTTCGGAATTACCGAAAGTCGGGGCGCTAGCTCCGACCACCACCGAGCCGTCGGCGGAAACACCGTAGGCAATGCTGTAGGTCCCACCCGTCAGGAAGCCGAGCCCGGTCATGGTGCCGGCGCTCCAGCGGAACGCTTCGGTATTGGCGCCGGCGTCGGTGCTCCATCCGACCACCACCGAGCCGTCTGCGGAGACGCCAGTGGCCTCGCTGGCGCCACCACCCGTCAGGAAGCCGAGACGGGTCATGGTCCCGCCGCTCCAGATGAATGCTACGCCGTTCGGCGCCGCGGTGCCGTTGCTGAATCCGACCACCACCGAGCCGTTGGCGGAGACGCCAGTGGCACGACTTACATTCCCACCCGGCAGGAAGCCGAGCCCGGTCAGGGTGCCGTTCCAGAGGAACGCTTCGTTCGACGCGGGGCCGTTGCCATATCCGACCACAACGGAGCCGTCGGCGGAAACGCCGTTGGGAATGCTGAGGCTCCCGCCCGGCAGGAAGCCGAGGCCCTGGAAATCGTCGGCGCGCGCGATAGCCGGCGCGATCAATGCCAGCGCGGTCAGGGCGCTGCCGGCGAACATCGCCGCCCGCAAAGGCCGCTTCGCCGGCGCTCCGCTGCCTTTATGGCTCGTCCGATTCTGTGTGAATGACCTGCGCGTGCGGTTCGCTCGCGCGCGCGCAAAATGCTGAAATTCCAAGTCCACAAGGCCCTGCCGCGCAGCTTACTGGCTTTTATTCTCGGTTGCCGTGCCCTTCCGGCGCGGGACGCTTGCGGCCTATTCGGCTCTCTTCATCACAACTTACAATGATACCTCCATAGAAACAACGAAGGTTTGCCGGCCTTCCGACATAATGACGACTGTGAATAACTAGGAAAACGCCACGGAATCCCGCCTACGGACCGGGCGAAGGGCCTATGCCCCGGAATGTCTCCAATCGCCGGCCTATGATGGGGCTACCGATTCGGCCACATTACGGATATCGAGCGCCTCGCGCCTAAAAGCGCGTCGCCAAGCCCATGCGCTTCACGCCCCAGTTCCTCGATGAGCTGAAAGCCCGGCTTCCGGTCTCGGAAGTCGTCGGTAAGCGCGTGAAGCTTTTGCGCTCGGGGCGCGAATTCAAGGGCCTGTCGCCGTTCAACAAAGAGAAGACCCCGTCCTTCTTTGTGAACGATCAGAAGCAGGCCTGGTTTGACTTCTCCTCCGGGAAGAACGGCAGCATCTTCGATTTCGTCATGCAGACAGACGGTGTGACCTTCCCCGAAGCCGTCGAGCGTCTGGCGCAGCTTGCCGGCCTGCCGCTGCCGAAGGTCTCGCGCGAGGACGAGGCGCGCGACGCCCAGCGCAAGACGCAGCACGAGGTGATGGAGCTCGCCGCCAGATTCTTCGAGGCGACTTTGGCCGCGCGCGCCGGCGCCAAGGCGCGCGGCTATCTCGCCGACCGCGGGCTCGATCCGGCGACGCAGGTCAAGTTCCGGCTGGGTTACGCGCCGGGCGAACGATTCGCGCTCAAGGAGCATCTCGGCGGCCTCGGCATCTCGGTGGCGGACATGGTCGAGACCGGCCTGCTGATCGCCGGCGACGACATCCCGGTGCCTTACGATCGCTTCCGCGACCGCGTGATGTTCCCCATCACCGATCTGCGCGGCCGCATCATCGCCTTCGGCGGGCGCGCGCTGGAGAAGGACGTCCCGGCGAAATATCTCAATTCGCCGGAGACGCCGCTCTTCCACAAAGGCTCGAATCTCTACAACGGCGCCACCGCGCGCCAGGCCGCACACGAAGGCGCCACGGTGGTCGCGGTCGAAGGCTATGTCGACGTCATCGCCATGGTCTCGGCCGGTTTTCCGGCCGCGGTCGCCCCGCTCGGCACGGCGTTGACCGAGGAACAGCTCGGCCTGCTCTGGAAGATGGCGGACGAGCCGGTGCTCTGCTTCGACGGCGACAAGGCCGGCGTGCGCGCGGCCTATCGCGCGCTCGATCTGGCGTTGCCGCGGCTCAAGCCGGGCAAGAGCCTGAAATTCGCCTTGCTGCCCGAGGGGCAGGACCCCGACGACCTGATGCGCTCGGCCGGCCGCGAGGCGGTGGCGGATGTGATCAAGGCGGCGCGGCCGCTCGCCGCCATGCTGTGGGCGCGCGAGACCGAGGGGCATTCCTACGACACGCCGGAGCGGCGGGCGGCGCTGGAGGCGCGCATCAACGAGGTCACCAACGGCATCGCCGATGAGTCCGTCCGCAAATACTACAGGCAGGATTTCGCCGAGCGGCTGGGGCAGTTCTTCGGGCCGGCGCAGCCGCAGCGCGGCAGCTTCCGTGGCCAGGGCCAGCCCTGGCGCGGGCAGGGCCAGGGGCAAGGGCAAAACCGCTTCGGCGGGCAGGGCGGCGGCAACCGCGGCGGCGGCAATTGGCCCCGCCAGGGCGGCGGTTTCGGCCGTCCGGGCGCGGGCGGCAGGCCTGCGCCTTATGTGGTTGCCAGCCAGCAGCTCGCATCGAGTTCGGTGCATCGCGGCCACCGCATCGCCGTACCCACCCGCGAGGCCCTCATTCTCCAGGCCGCGCTCAACCACCCCTGGCTGCTGCACGACCACCTCGAGGAACTCAGTCACCTCGAATTTCGCCATGTCGATGCCGAGCGCCTGAAAGCGGCGCTGATCGACATCGCCGCCCAAGGCGCGGCGCTGGATTCCGCCCAACTCCGCGCGGAATTGGCCCGCCGCAGCCTTATCGAGGTGACGGACCGCATCGCCGCCTCGATCACCTCGGCCTCGGTCTGGGGGGCCCGGGCGGACGCCGCGCCAGACGATGTTTTGGTGACCTGGCAACAGCTTGTTGCCTTGCATCGGCAATGGCATTCACTAACTAAGGAGCTCAAGGACGCCGAGCAGGCGCTGGGCCAGGACGCAAGCGAGGCCAATTATTTGCGGCTGCGAGACGTCAAGGACCGCCTGGCACAGATGGACGGTACTGAAGCGCTTATCGAAGGCTTCGGAGCCTCTTCCGGCCGTGGCGTTCGTACTCTATGAGCATGTCGCCGCCTGCGCGTAGCAAATGGGGGCGGTTCGGAAATGCCGGGCCGGCGTGGAATGAAGGTCGATTTCCGCCGTATTGTGTAGGGTTAATCGGAGCTTAAAGGGCTTCCGAGGACACTAGCGACCTGATTCGGGGCGGCGTCCTTTACGGGCGCGGCCCTTTTTGGCCGTCCGCGGCATTTGGGGCAAATGCCGGTGGACGCGTATGTGGCCATGAAGGTCCAGGAGAGAGAAGACATGGCGAGCAAGGTGAAGGCGACGCAGGCGAAAGAAGAAACTCCCGAGAAGGATGCCGAAGGCGCGCCCGACCAGCCGCTGCCGTTGCTCGACCTCTCGGATGCCGCCGTCAAGAAGATGATCAAGGCCGCGAAGAAGCGCGGCTACGTCACCTTCGACGCGCTCAATGCCGTGCTGCCCTCCGAGTCGACCTCGCCGGAGCAGATTGAAGACATCATGGCGATGCTCAGCGAAATGGGCATCAACGTCGTCGAGAACGAAGACGCCGACACTGACGACGGCGAGGAGAAGGCCGCCGACGAGGCCGCCGACGACGATGACGACGACACCGGCACCGACATGGTCGAGGCGAAGGGCAAGTCGCTTGCCGTCGCCGAGAAGAAGGAGCCGTCCGAGCGCACCGACGATCCCGTGCGCATGTATCTGCGCGAGATGGGCTCGGTCGAGCTTCTGTCGCGCGAGGGCGAAATCGCGATTGCGAAACGCATCGAGGCCGGCCGCGAGGCGATGATCGCGGGCCTCTGCGAGAGCCCGCTGACCTTCCAGGCCATCATCATCTGGCGCGACGAACTCAACGAGGGGAAGGTCTTCCTCCGCGACATCATCGATCTCGAGGCCACCTACGCCGGCCCCGACGCCAAGCAGATGCAGACGCCTGCGCTCGGCCCTGACGGCAAGCCGATCCCCGGCGCGCCCGTGGGCACGCCGGTGCCCGGCGCGCCGCACCTCCAGGTCGTGCAGACGCCGGCCCCGCCGGCCGCACCCCCGGGCGCGACGCCGTTCAAGGCGCCGACCGGCGAACCCGACGGCGAGGAGAAGGACCCGGGCGAAACCGCAGCCGAGGGCGATTACGACGAAGACGACATGGAGAACTCCCTGTCGCTCGCCGCGATCGAGGCCGAGCTCAAGCCCAAGGTGGTCGAGACCTTCGACAACATCGCCGACTCGTTCAAGCGCCTGCGCCGGCTGCAGGAGCAGGACATCGAGTTGCGCCTCAAGAGCGACAACCTCTCGCCCTCGCAGGAGCGCAAGTACAAGAAGCTCAAGGACGAGATCATCGGCGAGGTGAAGTCGCTGCGGCTCAACCAGGCGCGCATCGATAGCTTGGTCGAGCAGCTCTACGACATCAACAAGCGCCTCGTCTCCAACGAGGGCCGCTTCATGCGGCTGGCCGAAAGCTACGGCGTCGCGCGCGAGGACTTCCTGCGCAACTACATGGGCTCAGAGCTCGATCCGCGCTGGCTCAACCGCGTCTCCAAGCTCTCCGCCAAGGGCTGGAAGAACTTCGTCGCCAAGGAAAAGGACCGGATCAAGGACATCCGCACCATGGTGCACGACCTCGCCGCCCAGACCGGCGTCGAGATCGCGGAATTCCGCAAGATCGTGCAGATGGTGCAGAAGGGCGAGCGCGAGGCGCGCCAGGCGAAGAATGAAATGGTGGAGGCGAACCTTCGCCTCGTCATCTCCATCGCCAAGAGATACACCAACCGCGGCCTGCAGTTCCTCGACCTGATCCAGGAAGGCAACATCGGCCTGATGAAGGCGGTCGACAAGTTCGAGTACCGCCGCGGCTACAAGTTCTCGACCTACGCCACGTGGTGGATCCGGCAGGCGATCACGCGCTCGATCGCCGACCAGGCGCGCACCATCCGCATTCCCGTGCACATGATCGAGACGATCAACAAGATCGTGCGCACCTCGCGGCAGATGCTCAACGAGATCGGCCGCGAGCCGACGCCGGAAGAGCTTGCCGAGAAGCTCGGCATGCCGCTGGAGAAGGTGCGCAAGGTCCTCAAGATCGCCAAGGAGCCGCTCTCGCTCGAGACGCCGATCGGCGACGAGGAAGACTCGCACCTCGGCGACTTCATCGAGGACAAGAACGCGATCCTGCCGATCGACGCGGCGATCCAGTCGAACCTGCGCGAGACCACCACGCGCGTGCTCGCCTCGCTCACGCCGCGCGAGGAGCGCGTGCTGCGCATGCGCTTCGGCATCGGCATGAACACCGACCACACGCTGGAGGAAGTTGGCCAGCAGTTCTCGGTGACGCGCGAACGCATCCGTCAGATCGAGGCGAAGGCGCTGCGGAAGCTGAAGCATCCGTCGCGCAGCCGCAAATTGCGCTCGTTCCTCGACAACTGACCTCTCACCGTCACCCTGAGGCGCCCGCGCGGAACGCGCGGGCCTCGAAGGGCGACGGCCCGGGATTTTCAACGAGACACACAAACGGCGGGCCAAAAGCCCGCCGTTTTGCTTTGTCGAGACGCCGCCACGCGCTCTCTTCACCTCTCCCCTGGGGGGAGAGGTCGGCGCGCATCAGCGCGCCGGGTGAGGGGGCAAGTGACTCCGAGGCTGTCTCGGCAATGCTTCTGGCTATGCGGCCGGGAGAGGCTAACGATTTGGCGGCGCCCCAGCTATAATGCGCGCATGCTACCTGACGTGATCCATATCGAAGGCCTTGGCGGCTTCCGCCTGCACGTTCGTTTCAACGACGGCAGCGAAGGCGTGCACGATTTCACGCCCCTGGTCAGCAAAAGCAATCCCGGCCCAATGCGCAAGCCGCTATGTGACGAGGCCTATTTTGCCAAAGTCTTCATCGAACTTGGCGCACCGACTTGGCCGAATGGCTTCGACATCTGTCCGGATTACTTGCATCAGCAGATGGAAGCGGCGGGCGAATTGACCAAGGTGGCGACTTAGTTCGCCGTCATGCCCGGCCTTGTGCCGGGCATCCACGTCCTCACGCCGTCTCAAACAGTAAGACGTGGATGGCCGGGGCAAGCCCGGCCATGATGCGCGGCACCAACGGCTTCTCGCTCGCCCGGAAACAGCTTCTTCGAGTTCTCGACCTTCGGCACGTAGTTGAAGGCGATATAGGACACGGCGTTTATCTTTGAGGCGTTTGCCCCCACACCCCCAACACCCCCCGCTATATTCCCCCAATGCCGTCCCGCTCCGCCATCTCCTCCGCCCTTCGCCATCTCGCGCCGCGCATGCTGCCGCATGAATTCGCCGCGGTGGTGGACCATGCGATGGACAGTCCCGGCCTGCGCGTGGCATCGCCAGAGAATGCGGCGTGGCTGTCGCTGGTGGCTTATGCGCGGCACATGGCGACCGAGTACGACGATCTGCTGGCGCAGGGCTACGACCGGGACAGCGCGCGTTTCTTCGTGGCCGGCGAACTGGAGAGCGTCCTCGCGGAGTGGGGCGTGAAGCGCAAGCTCAATCCTGAGGAATGAGCCAGCCGCGCCAACGTGCGTTAGAGCATTTTCCGTCTGGCTTGCATCGGCCTCTCCGCCGTCGGCATTAAGTCGGCCATGACGACTCACTGAGGCGCTCCGAGTGGAATCCGCTACAGCAATTCACCCGGGTGCGGCGCCGGGCGGCGAGGGCGGCTCCGGCGCGCGATGGACGAAGGTGAGCGTGAGATAGGCGCCGATCCATGAGCCGGCCGCCGCGAACACCACGTAGATCCAGTTGTTGGTGTAGCTGATCACCGCGAACGACGAGAGCAGATACCAGACGCCGCTCCAGTTCGCGGCGGGCAGACGCTTGCGCGCCACCACCGAGGCCGTGAACATCACATAGGCGGCGTCCGTCGTCGCGGTCGCTACGAGAACGCCAGCCGCGATGAACGGGTCGATGTGCAAAGACCACATGAGATCAGTCCCCTGGTAAGGGCCAATGGCCTGTGACGCGCGCAACACGCGCTCTTATCCCTCCCCTGAAAGGCGAGGGTCCGGCGCGAAAGCGCCGGGGGTGGGGCTGCGTCGCGACCGATCGCAAGTACCCCGGCCCGTCTCGCCGCCGACGCGGCTCGCCACCCTCCCCCGCGAGCGGGGGAGGGATAAGAAAGCCGCAGCATGTCGGGAGCTCATGGGCTATGGGTCCCCGCGTTCGCGGGGGAAGACAATCACTCGCCCTTGTTCGCCTCGGCCACCAGCACCGGCTTGTCGCGCCACACATCGGGAAACATCGTCTTCAGGTTCTGCACCTTCGGCGCGTCGTTGAAGGCGATGTAGGGCTGGTTGGGATGATTGGTCGCGTAGTCCTGGTGATAACCCTCGGCCGGGAAGAACGCCGCCTTCAGCGTGCCGGTCTTCGTGACGATCGGGCGATTGAACACGCGCGCCTGGTCGAGCTGGGAAATGTAGGCGCGCGCGGCTTCGCGCTGCGCCTCGCTTTGCGGGAAAATCTCCGAACGATATTGCGTGCCTGAGTCCGGTCCCTGACGGTTAAGCTGCGTCGGGTCGTGTGCGACCGAGAAATAGATCTGCAAAATCTTGCCGTAGGAGATCTGGCGCGGGTCGAAGGTCACCTTCACGCTCTCGGCGTGGCCGGTGCGGCCGGTGCTGACGGTCTGATAGACGGCGTCCTTCTGCACGCCGCCGGCATAGCCGGACACCGCGCTGGTGACGCCCTTCACGTGCTGGTAGACGGCCTGGATGCCCCAGAAGCAACCGCCGGCGAGCACGGCGGTCTCGAGCCCGGCGGGCGCGGGCACATCGCGCGCCGGCGGCGGAATGGTCACGGCCGGTTCGGCCTGCGTCGCGAAGGGCGAAAAGGCGAAGGCTAAGGCGATGAGGCCGGCGCCCGCGATCAGTGCGGTGGTGGAGCGGTGCATGGCGTGTCTCCCCGGAGCGGTGTCTGTTTGCCCTTACTTACGGGCGAAACCGCCTGGCGGCACGACACGAAGTTACACGTCTGCGTGAGAGAGCGGTTCGTGAGCGGGCCACGTGTTCCGCTCATTCCAGCTTACGCGGGAATGAGCGGAGTATGGGGCAGCCCCGAGCAACACATTTGCCCTCGCAATCGCCCCTACTTCCCCTCCACGAACGCCTTGAACGCCGCCGCGTAATCGGGGTGCCAGCGCGAGAGGGCCGGGCGGTTCTCGACGATGTCGCCGGCAGCCCAGAGGATGCGCCGCTCGTCGAGCGGGCGCGCCACGTCGTTGTCGGGACACAGGATGTAGAAGTCGCCCGCGTCGAGCTTCTCGAGCATGAAGTCGACGGTCTGCTCTGCCGTCCAGGCGGCGGCCGGCTTGTCGGTGCGCCCGCGTGCCGCAAGCGCCGTGAAGACGAAGCCGGGGATCAAAAGATGCGCGCTGATCTGGCAGCCCGGCGTGTTGCGCAGCTCGTGCTGCAGCGCCTCGGTGAAAGCCTTCAGGCCGGCCTTGGCGGTGTTGTAGGCCGGATCGCCCGGTGGCGTGGTGATGCCCTGCTTCGAGCCGGTGTTGATGATGAGGCCCGGCCGCGCGCGCGCGATCATGCCGGGCGCGAACACCTGCGTGCCGTTGATCACGCCCCAGAGGTTGACGCCGAGCACGCGCTCCCAGTTCTCGCGCGGGCCTAACACCGTGCTGCCGAGCTGGATGCCGGCATTGTTCATGAGGACGTCGGTGCCGCCGAAGCGCGCAGCGACGGCGGCCTCCAGCTTTTCGAGGGCGTCGAGGCGGCGCACGTCGGTCTCCTGCGTCATCACATCGGCCTTGGGCGCGGCTTTGGCGATCTCGGCTGCTGCGGCGGCGAGCCGCTCGGCGCCGAGATCGGCGATGCAGATTTTCAGGCCGAGGCGCGCGAAGCTCTTGGCGGCGGCGAGGCCGATGCCCGCGGCGCCCCCGGTGATGACGGCAACGGCATGGGGGGCGAGGGCGGGATGGGGCATTGGTGGTGTCCTTCTAGCTTCTTGCGGATGTCTCTGCTCATAGCCCATAGCCGGGCTGGGGCGCTGTCAAACAATGTTGAGAGCTGTCATCGCCGGGCATAGCCGTCCGCAGGACGGCGTCGCTTCGCTCGCCTATGTCCCGGCGATCTCGCTCAGGAGCGCGCAGTGCCGCGATCACCGGGATGGCCGGGACAAGCCCGGCCATGACAACAAACTTGGTAGCGCATCGGGCCCGGGGCGGTTTCCCGATTCGCACACAGCAGGGAAACGCTGAGTTCCTGCGCAAGAAACCTTGAATCGCGGCCGCGCGTCCCTAACATAAGCACGCGTTTCGCAAGGGTGAGTCGCACGCCGCAGGGGGGCCTCAGCCCGAGATGAACATCAACGCGAGCCTTGCTCCGCCGCCGCGTTTCCTGATGTGCCGTCCGCTGCATTTCGCGGTCACATACAGCATCAATCCCTGGATGGATCCGAACGCCTGGCGCGACTCTGGGCGCGCGCTGCATTCGGCCGCCGTGCGGCAATGGCAGGATCTGCACCGCGCGCTGGCGATGCACGGCGCGGCGATGGAGTTCGTGGAGCCGCAGGCCGGCCTGCCCGATCTCGTCTTCACCGCCAACGCGGCGGTGGTGCTGGACGGCAAGGCGCTGCTCGCGCGCTTCCGCCACGACGAGCGGCGTGTGGAAGAGCCGCACTTCGCCGCGGCGTTTCGTGCGCTCGAAGCGCGCGGGCTGATCGATGAGGTCATCGCGCCGCAGCGCGCGCCGTCGCTCGAAGGTGCCGGCGACTGCCTGTGGGATGCGCACCGCAAATTGTTCTGGATGGGCTTCGGCTTCCGCTCCGATTACGCCGCGCGCACGCTCGTCGAGGAGACCTTCGGCGTGCCCTGCGTCCCGCTCGCGCTCGCCGATCCGAAGCATTACCACCTCGACACGGCGTTCTGCGCGTTGCCCTGCGGCACGGCGATGTATTATCCGCGCGCCTTCAGCGCCAAAGCGCTCGGTGCCATCCATGCCAACACCACGCCCGATCAGCGCATCGTGCTCGATGCGAGCGATGCCGCGGCCTTCGCCGCCAACGCGGTGCCGCTCGGGCGCCGCATCGTGCTGTCGAGTTGCAGCGCGGCGCTCGCCGCCACGCTGAAGGAGCGCGGCTATCATGTGGTGCAGACACCGCTCGCCGCCTTCCTGCGCAGCGGCGGCTCCGCCTGCTGCCTCACGCTGCGGCTCGACCATCGGTCGGTGCTTACGGCGGCAGCGGTGTCGGGTGGAAGCGTCGTCTCGTAGGCCGCGTTGGGCGGTCGCACCACTTTTCCTGTCATCGCCGGGCTTGTCCCGGCGATCTCGCTTAGGAGGGCACAGTGCCTCGATAAGCGGGATGGCCGGGACGAGCCCGGCCATGACAAGGTGATACCTTCCACCTCCGCTCCCCGCGTGCCATTCTCGCCGCCTTTGTGGCTAACCCTGAGGCCGGCATGATTGTACGCGCGTGCGCCATCCTGTGTTTGCTCGCCCTCGCTGCGCCTGCGTATGCGGCGACGTGCGGCGGCGACTTCAACACCTTCCTCGCCGGCATGGCGCGCGACGCGCAGGCCGCCGGCGTCTCGCGCAGCGTCATCGACCGGGCCTTCGCCGGTCTCTCGCCCGACCAGACCGTTCTCGCCTTCGACCGGCGCCAGCGTTACACGTTCCGCAAGAGCTTCGAGGAATACGCCGCCACGCGCGTCACAGCGTCACGCATCAGCCGCGCCCGCGCGCTGATGCAGCGCAATGCGGCGCTTCTCTCGCGCGTCGAGCAGCGCTTCGGCGTGCCGAAGGAGCTGTTGATGGCGATCTGGACCATGGAGACCGACAATGGCGGCGGCGACATGGGCAAGCTGCCCGTGATCCGCACGCTCGCCACACTCGCGCACGATTGCCGCCGCAGCGAGCTGTTCCAGGGCGAGCTCATCGCCGCGCTCAAGATCCTGCAGCGCGGCGACCTGCCGCTGAGCGACCTGAAGGGGGCTTACGCCGGCGAGATCGGCCAGACGCAATTCCTGCCTTCGTCCTACATCAAGTACGGCGTCGATTTTGACGGCAACGGCCATGTCGACCTGCGCCACTCGGTTCCAGACGTGCTCGCCTCCACCGCCAATCTGTTGAAGACCAACGGCTGGCAGGCCGGCCAGCCCTTCGGCCCCGGCACGCAGAATTTCGAGGTGATGCGCGAATGGAACCGGGCCGAGGTCTACCGCAAGTCGCTCGTGCTCTTCGCCGAGAAACTCGGCGCGCGAGGCGCGGAGTAAACTCCGGTGCGCGGAACTTCAAACCTTAGTATGGGGTCCTGACGCTTCTTCCATTACACAGCTTTAACCTGCGTACGATTGAGACTTTGCCCGCCGACATTAGGTTCCTGACCACAAGAGCGATCAGGAGGCGGCGATGCTCCAAGCTCCGTATTCTTTCCGCAAGCCGGTGGAAAACCGTTGCGTGATCTGCGCCGGGAAATTCGGCCTCATCCGCTATTACACGTGGCACATGGGTCTCTGCTCCAAGCGCTGCCGCGACCGCTACCGCGCGCGCCAGGAGGGCAACCTCCGCTGGCTGGGCCGGTTCGAAGCGGTGTGATTGCGCGGCGGCGCAGCGCGAGCCGTCATGCCCCGCGCAAGCGGGGCATCAAGCAGCCCGGCCTGGCTATAAATCCGAGCGCCTCGTGGCGACTGGATCGTCCGCTTTCGCGAACGATGACAACCCGAGAAAGACTACTTCTTCTTCGCGCCTGAGCGGGCAATGCTCTTGATGTCCAGCGGCGCGCGGCCCGACTTCTCGGCGATCTCGCGGTCCTGCTCGATGATGAACCCGCGCGCCGGCTCGTCCTTCTCCAGCCCGCCGAGGATCTCCGCCGGCACGCGCCGGTTGGAGCGCTGCGAGCCGTCCTCATAAATGACATCGAAGAACACGAATTCGCCTTTGGGGTTCGTTCCCGGCTTTTTCGGCATGGGCGTGCTCCTTGAAAACAGAAAACCCCGCGCCGGGGCGGGGTGTCATGGCCCGTATATAGGCCCTTAGACCGCCTTTGCAAATTGTGGTTTTGTCATGCGGGCTCCCCCTGGCTGCCTCGACACGGATACGTCGTCGCTCCGTCACGCTGAGGCGCTCGGGCGCGCCTGCGCCGAGCCTCGAAGGGCGACGGCCCCTGGCGGCGCCGCAGGTGGCCGTTCAAATCCGCCGTTCTGTTACCTTCGGCGGGCCGGCGGCAAAAACTTTCGTATAACTTGGCAAACCGAAATCAGGTGCGTGCTTTCCTCTCGTACAATTTCGGTCCGCCCTCGCGCATGACATCTTCACGTGTATCGCACAGGGGCGATGCACGGACGCAAGGAACACGGCGCCCGCACCGGCCACCGGCTAGCGAGTGGAGGCGAAACATGTTCAGCAATTCTCACGAATCCCGGGCGCGCGCTCCGCAACGCTGCCCCGTCTGCAACGGCCAGTTCGGCCTTGTCCGTCAATACGCCTGGCGCACCGGCGTCTGCTCGAAGGCCTGCCGCGATCGCGCGCGCGGCCGCAGCATCGGCCGCATCGTGCTCGGCTGGTTCGCCCTGCTGCCCCCGGCCAACGAAGAACTCGTGCCGGTCGCCGCTCTCATTCCAGTCCGCCGCGACGGCCGCGATGGCCGCCTGATCGCGGCGCGCTGGCGTTGTGACTGAGGAAGGTCTCCTCGCCCCTCGTTCCGGGCGTCCGCCGAAGCATATGGCGCAGGCGGACGAGCCGGGGATGCGACATTAAGTGCTACGCAGGCATACAAGACTCTCTCCGCCTCATCCCGAGGAGCATCGCGCAGCGATGCGTCTCGAAGGACGAAGCGGTCCCAAGAAGACTTCAAACACCGCACCTCTCCAACTGTCATGGCCGGGCAATGTCCCGGCCATTTTGATTCATGCGGCGCAGCCTCGACGGTGCGGAAGGTGCTCTCAGACGCGAATGTCTTTGATCGAAGCGCGCACTGTGTCGCGTCACCCTGAGGCGCGAGCGGCCGCAGGTCGCGAGCCTGGAAGGGCGACGGCCCGGGCGCAGCAGCATCGCAAGCGGCATCTCAGCGGCCGTTCATCCTTCGAGGCTCGCCGTTACACGGCTCGCACCTCAGGATGACGGATTGAGTCTGTCGACGCACTGCGGCGCGAATGTCTTTGATCGAAGCGCGCACTGTATGTGTCCCGTCACCCTGAGGCGCGAGCGGCCGCAGGCCGCGAGCCTCGAAGGGCGACGGCCCTGGCGCAGCAGCAACGCAAGCGGCATCTCGGCGGCCGTTCATCCTTCGAGGCTCGCCGTTACACGGCTCGCACCTCAGGATGACGGATTGAGTCTGTCGACGCACTGCGGCGCGA
>DATARB010000086.1:0-20061 GCA_036264375.1 Pseudolabrys sp. | reverse complement strand
CAGGTCGCGGCCATCATGGGTCCGAACGGCTCCGGCAAGTCGACGCTCGCTTACGTGCTTGCGGGCAAGGACAGCTACAACGTCACCGACGGCGACGTGCTGCTCAACGGCGAAAGCATCCTGGAGATGGCGCCGGACGAGCGCGCCGCCAAAGGCGTGTTCCTCGCCTTCCAGTATCCGGTGGAAGTGCCGGGTGTCGCCACCATGACCTTCCTGCGCACCGCGCTCAACGCCCAGCGCAAGCTGCGCGGCGAGGGCGAGCTCTCGACGCCGGACTTCATGAAGCTGGTGCGTGACACCTCGGGCAAGCTCGAGATCAATCAGGACATGCTGCGCCGCGCGGTCAATGTCGGCTTCTCGGGCGGTGAGAAGAAGCGCAACGAGATTTTGCAGATGGCGATACTCCAGCCAAAATTGGCCGTGCTCGACGAGACCGACTCGGGTCTCGACATCGACGCGCTCAAGGTCGTGGCCGAAGGTGTCAACCGGCTGCGCTCGCCCGAGCGCTCGATGATCGTCATCACGCACTATCAGCGGCTGCTCGAATTCATCGTGCCTGATGTTGTGCACGTGCTGGCGAAGGGCCGCGTGGTGAAGACCGGCGGCAAGGAGCTCGCGCTTGAGCTCGAGGCCACCGGCTATGCGCAATACGTCGGCGAGGCGGCGTGATATTCTGTGGCGCCACCTTTGCGGCGGCTGAGAGGTTCGTGTGAGATGGCTGACGTGACTCCAATCAAGACACCCGCAGAGCAGGCGCTCAGCGCTGCTTTTACGACTGCGCGCGAGACGCTGCCGGGCAAGGGCCCGGTCGCTGCGCTGCGTGAGGACGCCTTCCGCGCCTTCGAGACGCGCGGCCTGCCGCACCGGCGCGTCGAGGAATGGAAATACACCGATCTGCGCACGCTGATGCGCGAGCTCAATCCGGTGGCCGCGCCGCCCGATGCGGCGGCCAAGCAGCGTGCCAAGGATGCTGGTCAGATCCTCGCCGGCGTGGAGCAACGCCGGCTGGTGTTCGTCGATGGCGCCTTCGTGCCGGAATTGTCGGACCTTTCGCCGGAGCCGGGGCTGACCATCGGCTCGCTGGCGGACGCCTTGGCAAAAGGCGATGCGCAGGTCGCGTCCCATGTCGGCAAGACTTTCTCGACTGATGACGTCGCCGTCGCGCTCAACACGGCGTTGATGGGCGACGGGGCCGTGATCCGCGTCGCCGCCAAGGCGCAACTCAAGCGGCCGATCCATCTCGTCTTTGCGACCGGCAGCGACAGGCCGAGCTCGGCTTTCGTGCGCTCGCTGGTCGTGGTGGAGAAGGGCGCCCACGCGATCATCGTCGAAAGCCACGAGAGCGGCGACGCGCAGGTGAATACCGCCCTCGAGCTCGTGGCCGGCGACGAGGCGCAGGTGGATTACGTCAAGGTCACGCAGGCGCGCGCCTTGCACGTCGGCAGCCTGCTCGCGTCCATCGGCGCGCGCGCGATGGTCAACACCTTCGCCTTCACCAGCGACTCATCGATCGTGCGCAATCAGAACTTCATCCGCTTCGCCGGCGAGAACACGCATGGCGCCATCCGCGGCGTCAACCTGCTGCGCGGCAAGGAGCATGTCGACACCACGCTGTTCATCGACCATGCCGTCGGCCATTGCGAGAGCCGCGAACAGTTCAAGACCGTGCTCGACGACGAGAGCCATGGCGTATTCCAGGGCAAGATCGTGGTGCGGCCGGACGCGCAGAAGACCGACGCCAAGATGATGACGCGGGCGCTTCTGCTCTCCGACAACGCTGAAGCCGACAACAAGCCCGAGCTGGAAATCTTCGCCGACGATGTGGTCTGCGGCCACGGCGCGACCGCGGGCGCGCTCGACACCGGACTGAAGTTTTATCTGATGTCGCGCGGCATTTCCGATAAGGACGCTGAAGCGCTTCTGATCCAGGCCTTTATCGGCGAGACCGTCGAGGCGGTTGCGCACGAAGGCATCCGCGAGGCGCTGATGAATGCGGCGCTGCGCTGGCTGGGGAAGCGAGGATGAACATTGCCGTACGCTGGCATATGTCGCTGTCATGCGCGGGCTTGACCCGCGCATCCCGCTTAGGGTGGCACTATGCCCACCTAAGCGAGATGGCCGGGACAAGCCCGGCCATGACAAGCATGGGATTATGAAATGCATCCTGCGGTGAAGAACGGATCATACGACGTCGCCAAGATCCGGGCGGATTTCCCCGCGCTGGCGATGCAGGTCTATGGCAAGCCGCTGGTCTATCTCGACAACGCCGCCTCGGCGCAGAAGCCGACGCAGGTGCTGGAACGGATACAGAAGGCCTATACGACCGAATACGCCAACGTGCACCGCGGGCTGCACTTCCTCGCCAACGAGGCGACCGAGGCCTATGAGGCCGCGCGCGCGACCGTGCGCGCCTTCCTCAATGCCTCGCGCAACGAGGAGATCATCTTCACCCGCAACGCCACCGAGGCGATCAACCTCGTGGCCTATACGTTCGGCCGCGAGCGCATCCAGGCGGGCGACGAGATCGTCGTCTCGATCATGGAGCATCACTCCAACATCGTGCCGTGGCATTTCCTGCGCGAACGCCAGGGCGCGGTGATCAAGTGGGCGCCGATCGACGAGGATGGCAATTTCCTCATCGAGGAATTCGAGAAGCTGCTCGGCCCGCGAACCAAGATGGTCGCGATCACGCAGATGTCGAACGCGCTCGGCACCGTGGTGCCGATCAAGGAAGTCGTGAAGCTCGCGCACGCGCGCGGCATCCCGGTGCTCGTCGACGGCGCGCAAGGGTCGGTGCATCTCGACGTCGACGTGCAGGACCTCGATTGCGATTTCTATGTGATGACCGGCCACAAGCTTTACGGCCCGACCGGCATCGGCGTGCTCTACGGAAAATATGCGCATCTCACCGCGATGCCGCCGTTCAACGGCGGCGGCGAGATGATCCAGGAAGTCTCGCAGGATCGCATCACCTATGGCGAGCCGCCTTACAAGTTCGAGGCCGGAACGCCGGCCATCGTGCAGGCGATCGGCCTGGGGGCCGCGCTGGACTACATAACCTCCGTCGGCAAGGAGCGCATCCGCGCGCACGAGCACGAACTGGTGACCTACGCGCAAGAAAAGCTCGGGCAGATCAACTCGCTGCGCATTATCGGCAATGCCAAGGGGAAGGGGCCGATCGTCTCCTTCGAGATCAAGGGTGCGCACCCGCACGATGTCGCCACGATCATCGATCGCTCCGGGGTGGCGGTGCGCGCCGGCACGCATTGCGTAATGCCGCTGCTCGCGCGCTATGGCCTCACGGCCACGTGCCGCGCCTCGTTTGCCATGTATAATACGAAAGACGAAGTGGACGCGCTTGCGGCCTCCCTGCTGAAAGCGCAGGAATTTTTCACATGACCGACGAAACGACCATGACCGAGACCGTGGCGGAAAAGCCGCCGGAGAACGCCGCCATGAGCGGCTCCTCCGCACTGCCGGCCGAGGAGCTCACCCAGCTCACCGACGGCATCATCGCCGCGCTCAAGACCGTCTACGACCCGGAAATTCCGGCCGACATCTACGAGCTCGGCCTCATCTACAAGGTCGATATCGGCGACGATCGCGGCGTGAAGATCGACATGTCGCTGACGTCTCCGAATTGCCCATCGGCGCAGGAATTGCCGATTATGGTGGAAAACGCGGTATCCAGCGTCCCGGGCGTGAAGGAGACCAAAGTGGACATCGTGTGGGATCCGCCGTGGGACCCGAGCCGCATGTCCGACGAAGCACGACTCGTGCTTAACATGTGGTGAGTTGCGCTTTGCCGCGCGGCCTTCCACATTAGGAGAGACATGAGCGCGGTTGTTTCAAGCTGGACTTATTCGAGATTGGCTTGCCGGCAACCGTCTGGAGGATGAGACGATGGGGACTGCCCAACGTAGGCCGAGGCCTCAAGTGATGCGGCTGACCGATGCCGCCGCGATGCGCATCAAGGACGTGATGGCGCGCGCGGACAAGCCGGTCGCCGGCGTGCGCGTCGGCGTCAAGAACGGCGGCTGCGCCGGCATGGAATACACGATGGAATATGCCGATGCGGTCCTCCCGACCGACGAGGTGGTCGAGGACAAGGGCGTCAAGATCCTGGTCGATCCGAAGGCGGTGCTGTTCCTGCTCGGCACCGAGATGGACTACAAGACCGAAAAGCTGTCGGCGCAGTTCGTGTTCAAAAATCCCAATCAGACCAGCGCCTGCGGTTGCGGCGAGTCGGTGCAGATCACGCCGGCGAGCGACGAGGCCGAGAGCCGCGTCTGACGCTCCCGGCGGCCCGTCGTGGACCCTGACTATCTCCACGAGCTCTTCGCCGAATTCGGCAAGGTGCAGGTGCGCCGCATGTTCGGCGGCGCCGGCGTCTATTGCGACGGGCTGATGTTCGCGCTGGTCTCGGATGGCGTGATCTACTTGAAGGCCGGGGCCGACACCGTCCCCGCGTTCGAGCGCGAGAACTGCGCGCCGTTTCAATACGACACCAAGACCGGCAAGCGGGCGATCATGTCGTACTGGCGGATGCCGGAGCGGCTCTACGACGACACCGAAGAGCTGGCGCAATGGGCGCGGCGGGCGCTTGCCGCCGCGCGGACCAGCAGCGCGGTGAAAAAATCGCGCAAGCCCGGCCGCACAACAGCTCGGAAGGAAAAGCGCCTCTGAGCACGGCTGTCATCCCGGGCGAGCGAAGCGAGACCCGGAATCCAGCACGCCGCAGCCGACCGAGAAGCACGGAGTGCTGGGTCCCCGCTTTCGCGGGGCATGACAACCAACGGTGTGGCTGCGGCTTACGCGACCTGTGCCGACGGCGCAGGAGGCGCGGCGACTTCCGGATCGGTCTCGCACATCACGCGGTTGCGGCCGTGCCGCTTGGCGGCATAGAGGCAGGTGTCCGTGCGTTCGATCAGCGACTGGACCGTATCGCTCTTGTGCAGCGTCGCGACGCCGATCGAGATCGTCACACGGCCGAGATGCTCGCCCGTGGAGCGCTTCATGAGCTCCTTGGTCATCACCGCGCGGCGGATGTGATCGGCGACGGTAATCGCCGAGCGCAGCACCGTGTTGGGCAGGATGACGGCGAATTCCTCGCCGCCGTAGCGGGCGGCCGTGTCCAGGCCCTTGACGTTCTGCTTCACCGACATCGCCACCAGCCGCAGCACCTGGTCGCCGGTCAAATGACCGAAGCTGTCGTTGAAATTTTTGAAGTGGTCGATGTCCGTCATCATCAGCGACAGCGGCTCGTTCTTGGCCTGCGCGTCGGCAATGGCGTGTTCGAGCGAGGAGTCGAAAAACTTGCGGTTGGCGAGCTGGGTCAAGGGATCGGTAAGGCTCTCGGTGCGCACCGCCTCCAGGTTCTCTTGCAGCTCGTTGATTTCCTGCTTGGAGGCGTTGAGCCGGGCTTCGAGGGTCTGGTTGGACGCTTCCATCTCCTTCGCCGTCTGCACCAGCCCCTCGACGATTGCGCGCAGGCCCTCGCGGTCCTTCGAGTCGCCGAGCTTCTCGCTCATGTCGTGCAAGCTTTCGGTGTAGCTGTTGGCCGAGCCGGCGGCGGCGTCGATCATCGCCATCACTTGTTCGATCTCGCCCATCACCTGGCTGCCGACTTTGTCGATGCTGTCGGTGAGCCGGCGCGGCGATATATACGTTTCGTAAACATCGTCGAGATCGGCGTCGGTGAGCACGCCTTTCTCGTTCAAATGCTCATTGATCTTCTGATTGAGCGAGGGGTGGTAACCCGTCGCATAGGCGTACCAGATTTCATAATTGCGCGGCGTCGCGGGCTGGCGCAGCGCCTTGATCTGGCCGAGAGCGATCTCAGCGAACGCCATGGTGCGTTCGTGCTCGTCGGCATGCCCCGTCATCGGCAAACCCCCTGGACAGGCTCAACCGCCTGGATCTGGAAAAACAATAGGCGTGCGGCCGCCTCCGGCCACATTGCGCCTCCGTTGGGGACGGTATTGCAGGGAAATGAATCGGCGGTAAATTTGGAACCGGTTGCCGCCGCAA
This sequence comes from Pseudolabrys sp., assembly GCA_036264375.1. Lineage (GTDB taxonomy): Bacteria > Pseudomonadota > Alphaproteobacteria > Rhizobiales > Xanthobacteraceae > Pseudolabrys. Next base: position 14,031 of record DATARB010000086.1, on the reverse strand, counting down.
CATTCGCATCCGCGCTGAAAAAACGGCGCCGGATGCGTTTTTGCCCGGTCAGGCCTTGAGGAAGACCGGGCGGAGCAGGAAGGCTGGCAGATGACTGCCATCGGGCTCGTCGCTGTGGTCGCGCGGCGGCTGGGCCTGCGGACGGGGGCGTGGCGGCTGTACGCGGGCGGCATCCTTGTGCGGACGCCGCTGTTGCGGCTGCCGGTCGCGGCGGTGTTCGGGCGCCCGTTCGGTGCGCTCGGGCCGGTGATCGCCATAGGCCGGACGGCTTTCGGCGGCTTCGGCGCCGGCGGGTGCGCTCATCCAGGGAATCGTCTGGTTCATCAACTTCTCGATCGCCGTGACCGACTTGCCGTCGATCGGCGCGACGATGGTGATGGCGGTGCCGCTCTTGCCCGCGCGGCCGGTGCGGCCGATGCGGTGCACGTAATCGTCAGGATGATGTGGCACATCGAAGTTGAAGACGTGGCTCACGTCGGGAATGTCGAGGCCGCGGGCGGCAACATCCGAAGCAATGAGCAGCTTGGCATCGCCCTTGCGGAAGGCTTCGAGCGCGGCCGTTCGCGCCGACTGGTCGAGGTCGCCATGCAGCGCCACCGCGTTGAACTTGTGCCGCACCAGCGATTTGTGCAGCAGCGCGACCTCGCGCTTGCGGTTGCAGAAGATGATGGCGTTCTTGAAATTGTCGGCGGAGCGGAGGAGGTGGCGGAGCGTCTCGCGCTTCTCGTGCGGATCGCGGCCGGTATTGACCAGAAGCTGCGTGATGGTGGTTGCGGCGGTGGCGGGTTTCGAGACCTCGACGCGCACCGGATTATGCAGGAAGGTATCCGCGATGCGCTGGATTTCCGGCGGCATGGTCGCCGTGAAGAACAGCGTCTGCCGGGTGAAGGGCACCAGCTTGCCGATGCGCTCGATGTCGGGGATGAATCCCATGTCGAGCATGCGGTCGGCTTCGTCGATGATCAGCAGTTCGCAACCGGAGAGCAGAAGGCGTCCGCGTTCGGAATGGTCGAGAAGGCGTCCAGGCGTGGCGATCAACACATCGACGCCGCGGATCAGCTTGCTGTCCTGATCGCCGAACGAGACGCCGCCGATGATCAGGGCGACATTGAGCTTGTGGTTCTTGCCGTATTTCTCGAAGCTTTCGGCGACCTGCGCGGCGAGTTCGCGCGTCGGCTCCAGGATGAGCGTGCGCGGCATGCGCGCGCGGGCCCGGCCCTTTTCCAGCATCGTCAGCATCGGCAGCACGAAGGCGGCGGTCTTGCCGGTGCCTGTCTGGGCGATGCCAAGCACATCGCGCCGTGCGAGCACGTGCGGTATGGCTTGTTCTTGGATGGGGGTGGGCGTTTTATAGCCGGCCGCGTCAATAGCGGCGACGACCTTGTCGGATAGGCCAAGATGAGAAAAGGACATATACCCTCGAGCAGGGACCGGCCGGGGTCCGCGCCGGACTATGCATACGAGTTGCTTTGCGCGGGGGACGGTCGAATCTTTTTTGTCTGACCGGTTGCCAGGAACATAGGGCCGAAAGTCGCAAAGTCAATGCCGCGGCAGTGCAATAAGCCGCATTAATTCTTAATCTTTTGGCCCATTTTGGAGGCAGTCATGTCGTTCCCGGTACCGCTTGTGCTGGTTCCCGGCCTGCTGTGCAGCGCCCGTCTGTACGCTCCACAAATCACCGCGCTGTGGCCATTCGGGCCAATTACGGTGGCCAATCACCGATACGACGACGATATGGCCGCAATCGCCGCGCGAATCCTGGCCGATGCGCCGCCTCGCTTCGCGCTCGCCGGCCTGTCGATGGGTGGCTACATCGCCTTCGCCATGCTGCGGCAGGCACCCGAGCGGATCGCCAAACTGGCCTTGCTCGACACCTCCGCGCGACCCGACAGGCCTGAGCAGAAAGAGGTGCGGGAAAAGGGAATCGCCATGGCCGAAGGCGGCAGTTTTTCGGAGGTTGTGGATTTCCTGGCCCCGCAGTTCCTGCATCGTGACCGCCGCGGCGACGTTACGCTCAATGGCCTGATCCGAGACATGGCCGCCGATACTGGCGCCGACGCTTTCGTGCGCCAGGTGAAGGCGATCATGAAGCGTCCAGACTCGCGGCCGTTGCTCCCCAGGATCGGTTGTCCGACACTGGTCCTGGTCGGCGACGGCGACGAACTGACCCCGCCGGAATTATCCGAGGAAATCGCCGCCGGCATCCCCGGTGCGCGGCTGGCCGTGGTGCCGCATTGCGGCCATCTGTCTACGGTGGAAAGGCCGGATGCGGTGAGCGCGGCGCTGGCCGAATGGCTGCAGGCTTAAGCGCGGTGGAGAACCGGTGGTAGCGTCCAGCGTTGGCATGCTGCAATGTGACAGCGAGATGATGGCCGAAGCCCGCGACACACCCGGCGTGATCGCGCCGCCGCCGCTCCTGGCGGTAGGCGCCGTCGTGATTGGTCTGCTGCTCGACTGGCTGCTGCCGGCCTACGTGATCAGGGTGCTGCTGTCGTATCCGGAGCGCATGGTCATCGGCATCGTCCTCATCGCCGCCGGCCTCGCGCTGGTCATCTCGGCCAACGTGGCGTTCCGGGAAGCCGGCACGAATGTCGAACCCTGGAAGCCGTCGCTCGCGATCGTCACCGGCGGCGTCTTCCGCTGGCTGCGCAACCCGATGTATGTCGGCGGCGTGCTGCTGCTGGTCGGCCTCGCGGTGCTGCTCGCGTCCGACTGGACGCTGGTCATGACGGTGGCCTTCGTTCTTGTCCTGCACGTCGGCGTGGTGAAGCGCGAGGAGCGTTATCTCGAGGCCAAGTTCGGCGACGCCTATCGGCGCTACAAAGAGGCCGTCCCGCGATACGGTTGGCCGGGCTGAGCCACCGAAATTTGTGCAAGCCTTTCCGGGCTTCGTCCCTTTGCTCCGCCGCGGCCCGCTGCCTATAGGGGCTCCAGAAACGCAAATTCCGGGGAGGGACGCATGCGCACACAGGTCGGGATCATTGGCGCAGGGCCCGCGGGTCTGATGCTGGCGCGGCTGCTGCACCTGCGCGGCATTGACTCCATCATCATCGAGAATCGCAGCCGCGATTACATCGAGAACCGCATCCGGGCCGGCCTGATCGAGCACTGGGCCGCCGATATGCTCACTGAGATTGGCGTCGGCGCGCGCCTCAAGCGCGAAGGCCTGGTGCATTGGGGCATCAATATCGGCATCAATGGCGAGCTGCATCACCTCGACTTCAAGAAGCTGGTCGACAAGCGCGTCACCATCTACGGGCAGCAGGAGGTGGTGAAGGACCTGGTCGCGCGGCGTCTGGAGGACGGCGGGCCGCTGCTGTTCGAGGTCGATGACGTCAGCGTTCACGATGTGACGTCGGATAAGCCGAAGATCCGCTTCACGCACGAGGGCAACGCGCAAGAGATCGACTGCGATTTCATCGCCGGCTGCGACGGCTTCCACGGCATCTGCCGTCCGACTTTTCCAGACAGCGTCCTCAAGGTGTTCGATCGCGACTATCCGTTCGGCTGGGTCGGCATCCTGACGGAAAGCCCGCCGCCGGATCACGAGTTGATTTACTCCCACACCGACCGCGGCTTTGCCCTCTACACGATGCGGTCGATGACGGTGTCGCGGCTTTACCTGCAATGCGACCATGACGACGACATCGCCAGCTGGTCCGATACGCGCATCTGGGACGAACTGCATCAGCGGATCGGCGGCGCGCGTAAACTGCAGGAAGGCAAGATTCTGCAAAAGGGCATCACGCCGATGCGCAGCTTCGTGGCCGAGCCGATGCAATACGGTCGGCTGTTTCTCGCCGGCGACAGCGCGCATATCGTGCCGCCGACCGGGGCGAAAGGCATGAACCTCGCTTTCGCCGACGTGCTGGTGATGTCGCGCGCGCTCGACGCGTTCTACAAGAGCAAGCGCAATGATCTCCTCGAGAGCTATTCGGAGACCTGCCTGCGCCGTGTGTGGAAAGCGCAGCGTTTCTCCTGGTGGATGACGCAGATCATGCACCGCTTCCCGGAAGAGACCGCCTTCGACCACCGCCGCCAACTGGCCGAGCTCGATTATCTCACGCACTCGGAGGCGGCCTCGACGTCGCTCGCCGAGCAATATACGGGTTTGCCGTTCGACTAATCCTTCAGCACGGTCCTCAACGGCCGGCTGAGTACCGCAATGACGACGCCGGAGGCGGCGGCGAGCGCGGCGAGCAGCAGGAAGAAGTCCGTGTGCGGCATGCGCTGCCAGAACGTGCCGAGATAGCCGGCGAGAAATCCGCCGATAAAGCTGGTGGCAAGCCACAGGCCCATCAGCATGGACAGGAAGCGCAATGGCGCGACCTTGGTCACCAGTGAGAGGCTGGTGGGCGAGAGATAAAGCTCGCCGATGGTGAGCACGACGAAGAACGCGAAGATCCAGAGCCAACTCGCCTGGCCGTCGCCCGTCACCGCCGCCGCAGCAGCCATGATCAGGAAAGCGGCTCCGTTGAGCACGCAGCCGATCGCGAGCTTCACCACCGTCGCCGGCTCGCGCGCGCCCTGCCAGCGCCAGAGCGCGACAATAAACGGGGTGAAGGCGAAGATCATGAACGGGTTCAACGCCTGAAACCAGGTGATCGGGATTTCACCCAAGCCGAACCAAAATTGACGGTTCGTCTGCTGGTCGGCCCAGAGCACGATGGTGTTGCCCTGCTGCTCGTAGGTGGCCCAGAACAGGCTCACCGGCAGCATCAAGGCGATGAGCGCGGCGATCGCTTTCCGGTCGTTGCGGCTCAAAGGCACGCCGGCATCCGCGCGCTTCATGAACGCGTCCTTCGGCAGCCTCGGCGTAGCGATAAGATAGATCACGAGCGCGAGGGTCATGCCGACGCCGGCGGCGGCGAAGCCGTAGTGCCAGCCGTAATCCTCGCCGAGCGTGCCGCAGATCAACGGGGCGAGAAAGGCGCCGAGATTAATGCCGACATAGAAGATCGAGAAGGCGCGGTCGCGGCGCGGGTCGCCGGGTGCGTAGAGCGCGCCCACCTGGGTCGAGATGTTGGGCTTGAACGCGCCATTGCCGAGAATGAGCACCGTCAGAGCGACGAGAAAAAGCGGCTCGAAGGCCATCATGAAATGCCCGACGGCCATGAGTGCTGCGCCGATCAGAACCATACGGCGCTGGCCGAGCACGCGGTCGGCCATGAACCCGCCTGCGATGGGGGTGAGATAAACAAGTCCCGTGTAGACGCCGTAGATCTGCGACGCGAAGGGCTGCATCGCCAGCGGCCCGAACACGGCCTCCAGCGCCGTCTTGAAGCCGGCGAGGCCGTAGACGTGCGCCGCCTGCTGCGGGTCGAGCAGGTGTTTCACCATGTAAAGGACGAGCAGCGAGCGCATTCCATAATAGGAAAATCGCTCCCACATTTCGGTCGCAAACAGGAAAGGCAAGGCGCGCGGATGGCCGAAACGATCGTCGGTCGCGGGCGGGCTGGCGTGAGGCGGGGCGCTTGGAATGATCATGTCCGAATGGCATTGGAGCCGGGTGCCGAATGTAGCATATGTCGACAATGCCATTCCCGAGGGCGCGCGGGCGGTGTACGCTTTTTTCTGAACAACAACGGACGGGCGAGTCCGTGCGAACGGAGAGGAAACCTATGCCAAGACTTAAGTGCGGCCTTGCCTGCGTACTGTCGGCCCTGCTGTTGACGGTGGCCAGCGGCGCGCGCGCCGCCAGCGAATATCCAAGCCGGCCGATCCATTTCGTCGTCGGCTTTGCGGCCGGCGGCGGCAACGACCTTTTCGCCCGCATCGTACTGCAAAAGTTTCAGGAGCAGACCGGCGCGACCATCGTCGTCGACAACAAGCCTGGTGCGGGCGGGCGCATCTCATCCGAGTTCGTGGCGAGGCAGGCCGCGGACGGATACACGGTCCTCGTCGGCGCGACCGGGCAGATGTCGATCGCCAGCGCCGTCTACAATAACCTCAACTACAACGCCGTCACGAGCTTCATCCCGCTCAACATGATCGCGTCGTTCCCGCTGGTGATGGTCGTGCCGATCGATCATCCGGCGAAGTCGGTGAAAGACCTGGTGGCCTGGGCCAAGGCCAATCCGGGCAAATCGAATTACGGCACATCGTCTCCCGCCTTCACGATCGCCACGGAACTGTTGAAGCTCAAGACGGGCATGCCGGCGGTGGCGATTCCGTTCAAAGGCACCAATGAGTCGAACCTCTGCGTGATGGGCGGCGAATGCCTGTTCACGATCTCCGACGGCCCGCCCGCCATTCCGCTGGTGAAGGGCGGCAAGACGCGCGCCTTGGCCGTCACCGGCGCCGAGCGCGCGCCGTTGCTGCCTGACGTGCCCAGCATGGCGGAAGAGGGCTTCCCGGAAGTCAATACCAAGCTCTGGAGCGGCTTCTTCGTGCCCGCTGGTACGCCGCGACCGATCGTGGACAAGCTGACCATCGACCTCGCGAAGGCGCTCGCCGATCCGCATGTGCAGGACGGGCTCGAGAAGATGGGTGTCACGCCAGGCGGCCCGACCGGCGATGCCTTCAAGAAGGTGATCGAGAGCGACATCAAGACTTTCGGTGATGTCGCCAAGGCCGCGAATTTGAAATTCGACTAGCCCACGGAACAATCATCTTGATAACCCGCCGGTAATCGCTTCGGCGATTGCCGGTGGGCGATGCGCTGCTATGCTCGCCAGATCAAATCAGTGTCCTTCTCGGCGAGTGGAACAGGCGTTTCATGCGTGTTGTCGCGGTTCTTGTTGTTGCTGCCGCGCTTGTCTCGTCCGCTGCCGCTCAAGATGTGCCCAGAGACCCCGCCAAGAACGCGACGAAACAGCCGCAGCCCAACGCCGCGAAACCGGCGAGCGTCGACGACGTATTCCGCCAGTTCAATCTGTTCGGAGTCTGGGCGGCCGATTGCCGTGAGCCGCCATCGCCGGACAATCCGCATCTGAGCATCACGACGCCGGCGACGGGCGTGGTGCTTGAGACGCACAACATCGGCGCCGATTATGAGGCGAACCAGTACAGCATTCTGTCAGCCGAGCGGCTATCGCCGACGCGGCTCGCGGTGGAGGTCATCTTCCAGCCCGGCGCGGAGGGCGAAGAACGGCAGAAGCTCGTCTTCCGCATCCGCGACGACACCCGGCGCACGATGTTCAACCAGCCGGAAGGCGGCGCCGTGCGGGTCAAGGACGGCATCGCGCTGGCCAACCACAGCCGCACGCCGCTGTTGAGAAAGTGCGAGTAGGTCTTCTTATCCCTCGCGCCAAATCTCGGTTGTCATCCCGGGCGAGCGAAGCGAGGCCCGGGAACCAGAACGCCGCAGCCCATCGCTACGGTGCGGAGTACTGGGTCCACCGCTCGCGCGGAGGACGGCACCGAATAATCATACGTCCAGCAATTCCTCGCTGGCGAATTCGGCCTTTTCCTGGATGAAGGCGAAGCGGGCTTCGGGCTTGTTGCCCATCAGCCGCTCGACCGCGCCGGCGGTGTCTTTGGAGTCGTCCTCCACCAGCATCACCCGCAGCAGCGTGCGCTTGCTTGGGTCCATGGTGGTCTCCTTAAGCTGGGCCGCCATCATCTCGCCGAGACCTTTGAAGCGGGAGACCTCAACCTTGGCGTTGGCGTGAAACTCGCGCTTGAGCAGTTCGTCTTTGTGCTTGTCGTTGCGCGCGTAAAAGATCTTGCCGCCGTGGCTCAGACGATAGAGCGGCGGCACCGCCAGATAGAGTCGTCCTGCGTTGATCAGATCCAGCATCTGCCGATAGAAGAATGTGATCAGCAGCGAGGCGATATGTGCGCCGTCGACGTCGGCGTCGGTCATGATGATGACCTTCTCGTAGCGCAGATCGCCTTCTTTGAAATGCGTGCCGGTGCCGCAGCCGAGCGCCTGCACCAGGTCAGCAAGCTGTTGGTTCTGCGCCAGCTTGTCCTTGCCCGCAGAGGCGACGTTCAAGATCTTGCCGCGCAAAGGGAGCACCGCCTGCGTGCGGCGGTCGCGCGCCTGCTTGGCTGAGCCGCCGGCCGAGTCGCCTTCGACGATGAAAATCTCGGAGCCTTCGGAGGCCGAGTTCGAGCAATCGGCGAGCTTGCCGGGGAGGCGCAGCTTGCGCACCGCGCTCTTGCGCGCGATGTCCTTTTCCTGGCGGCGGCGGATGCGTTCGTCGGCGCGCTCGATGACGAAGTCGAGGAGCTTGTTGGCCTGCATCGGATTGCCCGACAGCCAGTGGTCGAACGGGTCCTTGATCGCCTGCTCGACAATTTTCTGCGCGGCCGCGGTGGCGAGCCGGTCCTTGGTCTGGCCCTGGAATTCAGGTTCCCGCACGAAGACCGAGAGCATGCTGCCAACGCCGGTCATCACGTCTTCGCTGGTGACGGCGCTGGCGCGCTTCTCCTGGCCGATGCGGTTGGCATGATCCTTCAGTCCGCGCAGCAGCGCGGAGCGCAGGCCGGATTCATGCGTGCCGCCGTCCGGCGTCGGAATGGTGTTGCAGTATGAGTTGAGGAAGCCGTCGGCGTCGGCGGCCCAGGCGACTGCCCATTCCACCGCGCCGTGCCGGCCGGTCTTGCCGGACGAGCCGGTGAAGATGTCGGGATGCACCAGCGTCGAGCCCGCCATGTTGGCGGCGAGATAATCCTTCAGGCCTTCGGCGAAATGGAAGGTGGCGGTCTCCGGCACGTCATCGCCGTGCAGAAGCTCCGGCGCACAATGCCACCTGATCTCGACGCCGCCGAACAGGTAGGCCTTCGACCGTGACATCTTGAACAGGCGCTCGGGTTTGAAGGCCGCCTTGGCGCCGAAGATCTGCCCATCGGGCTTGAAGCGCACTTTGGTGCCGCGCTTGTTCGGCACGCGGCCGAGCGTCTCGAGCTTGCCCTTCGGCGTACCGCGCTCGAACGCCATGCGGTAGTGCGTCTGCTCGCGCCAGACTTCGACCTCGAGCCGCTCGGACAATGCGTTGGCGACCGAGACGCCGACGCCGTGCAGACCGCCCGAGGTCTCGTAGACTTCGCTGTCGAATTTGCCGCCGGCGTGCAGCGTGCACATGATCACTTCCAGCGCCGACTTGTTCTTGAACTTGGGATGCGGATCGACCGGAATACCGCGGCCGTTGTCGGTGACGCTGACATAGCCGTCGGCGTCGAGCTCGACCTCGATCCAGTCGGCGTGGCCGGCGAGCGCCTCGTCCATGGCGTTGTCGATCACCTCGGCGAAGAGGTGGTGCAGCGCCTTTTCGTCGGTGCCGCCGATATACATGCCCGGGCGGCGGCGTACCGGCTCGAGGCCTTCCAGGACCTCGATGTGCTTGGCGGTATAGCCGGCCTCGGCGTTCGTGCCGCGCGGCTTGGCGCCAGCGGCAGGCTTCGGCGCGCCGCGCGCGGCGCCTTTCGCCGCGGATTTGCCCGCGGGCGCCTCGAACAGGTCGGCTTGTTTGATGGTCTTCTTATTGGTTGCAGATTTTGCCATGGAAGCTCTTTTCGGGAACACCGCAGATAGTCACGCCGCGAATCACTTGCCAGACACTATGCCACGCTGGGCCAGGGGCAGTGTCCGGTCCGCCGTGGGGAGGCCTCCGCTACAGACTGGGCGGGACCGTGGCAAGCTGTGGATGTCCTTTGACAAGACCCCTCTTCACTGCCTTTCTTCCGCCCGGCTAGGGGGGCAACCAACAACCGACTTGCCCGTTATCTGGGCGAACCGCCGCGCGCCCCCGAGGGGCAGGGGACGATTACGTGCAAAAGCCGGACGATACACGCAACGGCGGATGGCGCCGCTCGCTGCTGGCGATCCGCGACCCGGCTCCAGCGCCGGACAGCGCGCGGAGCTGGAACAGCGCGACGCAGGCGGCGATCATTGGGATTTTCGTGATCCTCCTTGTCGGCGCGCTTTATCTGGCGCGGCCAGTGCTCCTGCCGGCGGCCTCCGCCTTCGTCGTGACCATGATGCTCGGGCCGCTTTCAGGCAAAGCCGACCGGGTCGGGGTGCCGCCGATCGTCACGGCCATCGTGCTGTGGCTCCTGGTGGTGGTGGTGTTCTACGGCTTGATGGCGCTCTTGGCGGCGCCTGCGGTGGACTGGATCCAGAAAGCGCCGGAGATCGGCAAGAACATCCAGCAGAAGCTGCATGTGCTCGACGTGCCGCTCGCGGCGTTGCAGAATTTGCGCGATACGCTGCTGCCGTCATCCGACAAAGGCGGCATCGGCGTCGACATCATCAGCTTCGTGCAGCCGGTCATGTCGATCGTCGCGCCGGGCATCGGGCAGATGCTGATCTTCTTCGGCACGCTGTTCTTCATGCTGCTTGGCCGCAATGAGCTCCGCCGCAGCATCGTCTCGGTCTTCGCGGATCGCGAGGCCAAGCTGCGCGCGCTCAAGATCATGAACGACATCGAGCACAATCTCACCGGCTATCTGAGCCTGGTGTCGATCATCAATATCTGCATCGGCGTCGGTTCCGGCGTGGTCGCCTGGGTTACCGGCATGCCCGATCCGCTCGCCTGGGCGGTGCTCGGCTTCTTGTTGAACTACATCGCCTATATCGGCGCGCTGATCATGGAAGCGGCGCTGTTCATGGTCGCGCTGGTCACATTCCCCACGCTCACCCACGCGCTGCTGCCGCCGCTCCTCTATTTCGTCATGGCCACGCTCGAAGGGCATTTCATCACGCCGAGCCTGGTCGGGCATCGGCTCACGCTCAACCCGCTCGCGGTGATCCTGTCGCTGGTGTTCTGGACCTGGCTGTGGGGGCCGGTCGGCGCCTTCCTGTCGGCGCCCTTGCTGATCATCGGCCTGGTCGCCATCAGCCATCTGTTTCCACGCGCGGAGCCGTCGTTGCCGGAATAAAGCTCTTTCACCGCGCGCCGCGCCGACGCGCGGCTTTGGGCAATGTGCCGCGCTGGCGCGCAGCGCCGGGCCGGGCTAGACAGAGACCGGCGCGGGCGGCGGCAGATCACGAATGGATTTCAACGGCACCTTCCAGCACATCGTCGATTTCGTGCGCGACAACGCCGCCTGGGCGCCGCCGATCGTGTTCGCGCTGGCGTTTGGGGAATCGCTCGCCTTCATCTCGCTGCTGATCCCGGCCTGGGGCGCGCTGGTCGCCATCGGCGCCTTCGTCGGCACCGGGGACTTGAGCTTCTGGCCGCTCTGGATCGCCGGCGCGCTGGGCGCGGCGATCGGCGACTGGCTGTCTTACTGGATCGGGCTGAAGCTCGAATATTCGGTGACGCGTATTTGGCCGCTGTCGAAGCATCCCGACCTGATCCCGCGCGCAGAGCGCTTCGTGAAGCGCTGGGGCATGGCGGGGATTTTCATCGGCCGCTTCTTCGGGCCCTTGCGGGCCGCGGTGCCGCTGGTGGCCGGGATTTTCGAGATGCCGTTCTGGCGCTTCCAACTCGCCAATTTCTCATCGGCCCTCGTCTGGGCGGCCGTGCTGCTGACGCTCGGCGACGGCATATCCAAGGTGCTGGGCAAGATCTTTTCGTGACGGGAGAGCCCCGCCGGGATTGTCCCGGCGGAGCTTGAAGCGTGCCCGCTCAGACGGTTACTTGACGATGTCGGCGCCTGCCTTGCAGGTCGCGGCGTCTTGGTCGCCAGTGCCACCGGAGCAGCCGATCGCGCCAATCATCTTGCCGTCCTCGACCAACGGGAAGCCGCCCGGTGAGGCGACCAGCATCGGGTCGAGCGTGGCGACATAAGCATGGCCGGTCTCATAGGCATTGTAGAAGACACGCGTCTCGCGGCGGAAGCGGGCCGCGGTGCGTGCTTTGCCTTGGGAGACGGTCACGGAAGCGACCTGCGCGCCGTCCATCCGCAGAAACGCGACGAGTTCGCCGTTATTGTCGACGACGGCGATATTCATTTTCCAATTATGCTTTTTGGCCTCGGCCTCGGCCGCGGCGATCAGTTTCTTCGCATTTTCACCGCTGATCGGCATGCCGTAAGGAATGTCGAACGGCATCTTGTCCGGCGTTCCGCCGGCGGACGGTTGCGCGGGCGCGGCCGGCGGGGTTTGCGCGAAGGCACCTGTGCTTGTCACAAGCGCGATACACAGGGCTCCCGCCCACACTGTCAAACGATGCATGTAGTCCTCCCAAGATTTTGTTATGCCGAATAAATCAGCTTAATCGCCGCCTGCAGGCGAGGATTTTGAACGCAGCAAGCCTATACGCGCGGCTTGGGCCGTCCAGCCAAAAAACGGTACAAAGGCGGGCGTATGGTGGTTATCCCTGGCCTTACGAGGGCCAGCGGGCATGCGTTGGAAGCCATTGGAGATTTGGAAATGACTGCACTGACACGCCGCACCTTATTCACCGGCGCCGCCGCGGCCGGAGCCGCGACCGCGCTCACGCCGCTGACGGCGGGCGCTGCGCGCGCCGCCGCCTCGGAAGGGGTGAAGAGCACCGGCATCTATCAATACAAGGTTGGCGACATCGAGATCATCCAACTCATGGATGGCGCCTCGACGTTCCCGATGCCTGACAAGTTCGTCGTCAATGCCAGCAAGGACCGCGCGATCCAGGCCGCGGCCGCCGCCTATATGCCCGAGGGCAAGGTGGTCGTCCCGTACAGCCCTATCATCGTCAACACCGGTAAAAAGCTGATCGCTATCGACACCGGCAATGGGCTCGCGGCCTACGCCGCCCACAACGGCGCGGTCGGGCAGGCGCGCATCAACATGGAAGCGGCCGGGATCGATCCCAAGCAGATCGACATGGTCATCGTCTCGCATTTCCACGGCGACCATATCGGCGGCCTGAAGAATGCCGACGGCACGCCGGCTTTCCCCAATGCCGAGATCAAGGTGCCGGCGGCGGAGCTCGCGTTCTGGAGCGACGAGGCCAACGCGAGCAAGGCGAACTTCTACAACAAGCCGCAGTTTCCCAACGTGAAGAAGATGCTCGCCGGTCTCAAGCTCACGCCTTACGAGGCGGACAAAGAGATAGCGCCCGGCATCACCTCGGTGTTCACGCCGGGCCATACGCCGGGGCATATGTCGTACACGATCGCGTCGGGCAACAAGCAGGTCTTCGTGCAGACCGACGTGACCAACATCCCGTCGTTCTTCATGACGCATCCGGACTGGCACGCGATGTTCGACAACGACCCCGAGATGGCGCAGGCGACGCGCCACAAGGTCTACGACATGGCGGCCGCGGATAAGCTGACGGTGGTGGGCTATCATTTTCCGTACCCGTGCGTCGGCCACGTCGAGAAGGCCGGCGACGGCTATCGCCTCATCCCGATCGCCTGGGACCCGAACGGCTAGGGCTCCAAACCTTCGCCGTCACCCTGAGGTGGCCGCGAAGCGGCCCTCGAAGGGTGACGGCCCCATACCCGTCATCCATCGAGGCTCGGCCTCCGGCCGAGCACCTCAGGATGACGGATCGAGGCCTTACTTGACCCCCGCAAATGCCGGCCCTATATGCCGCGCCATGACGACGACACCCGCAGCAAGGCAAATCCGCCGCCGTGCCACCCCGGCACGGGCGCGCCGTTAGTCGTCACCCGTGCCGCCGGAGCAGGTCCGCGGCACCTTGATCATCCTCGCGGTTTCCTTCATCCGGTATCGACAGACCTCCCGCCTGCGCGGGACATGATGCCGGCCGCTTCGCGCCGGACGTGAAGTGAAGGGACCAAGGCGATGGCCACCAAAGCGAAAGTCGGCGTCCTCGGCGCCTCCGGCTACACCGGCTCGGAGCTGGTGCGCATGCTGTTGCGCCATCCGAATGTGGAGCTGACGCTGCTCACCGCCGAGCGCAGCGCCGGCAAAGCCATGCGCGACGTCTTCCCGCAGTTCTCTCCGTTCGATCTGCCGAAGCTGGTCGCGCTCGAGGGGCTCGACTGGGCGGCGGCCGGACTCGACGTCGCCTTCTGCGCGCTGCCGCACGCGACGACGCAGAAGGTGCTCAAGTCGCTGCTGGCAAAGGCGCCGAAGACCAAGGTGGTCGATCTGTCAGCCGACTTCCGGCTTGCCGACAAGGCGGCCTATGCGAAATGGTACGGCCACGAGCATCATGCCCCGGAGCTGCAGACCGAGGCGGTCTA
>DATARB010000077.1:0-9000 GCA_036264375.1 Pseudolabrys sp. | reverse complement strand
CGCCGCGTATTCGGCCTGTGCTTGCGAGCGCAGCACCACCTCGTTGACGAGTTGCTCGTTGTCGCGGCCCTTCACGCGCGCGAGGATGCGGTTGAAGGCCTCGGGCTTGAGCACGCCGCCTTTGGCGAAGGAGATGTCCATTGTCGCCAGGAACTCGTGCAGGGCATGCACCTTCTCCATCGTCGGCTCGTCGTGCACGCGATAGATCAGCGGCACGCGCGCTTTCTCCAGCGTTTCGGCGGCGGCGACGTTGGCGAGGATCATGAATTCCTCGATCAGCCGATGCGCCTCCAGCCGTTCTGGACGGATGACGCGATCGACCATGCCGTCGGCTTTGAGCAGGATCTTGCGCTCGGGAATATCGAGATCGAGGGGCTGGCGTTCGTTGCGCGCGCGCGCCACGAGCTCGTAGGCCGCATAGAGCGGCGTGAGGATGGGCCCGACCAGCGTCTCGGTGTCCTCGTCGCTGCGGCCGGTGATGGCAAACTGCGCCTGTTGGTACGACAGCTTCGCCGAGGACTTCATCATGATGCGGTGGAAGGTGTGCGAGCGCTTGCGGCCGTCGGCCCCGATCACCATGCGCACGGCGAGCGCGGCGCGGTCCTCGCGCGGGCGCAGCGAACAGAGATTGTTGGAGATGCGCTCGGGCAGCATCGGCACGACGCGATCGGGGAAGTAGACCGAGTTGCCGCGTACCAGCGCTTCGCGATCGAGCGGCGAATCGGGCGTCACGTAATGGGCGACGTCGGCGATGGCGACGTTGACGATGTAGCCGCCTTTGTTGTTGGGCGCCTCGTCCGGCTCGGCCTGCACGGCGTCGTCGTGGTCTTTGGCGTCGGCCGGATCGATGGTGATGAAGGGCACGCGCCGCCAGTCTTCTCGGCCGGCAAGCGTTGCCGGGCGCGCGGCTTCGGCTTGCGCAAGCGTCTCGCGGCGGAAGACCTGCGGGATGGAATGCGCGTGGATGGCGATGAGGCTGACGGCGCGCTCGCTGTTGAGCGAGCCGAGCTTCTCGACCACCCGGCCGGTGGGCAGGCCAAGGCGCGGCGCGCGGCGCGTCTCGACCGCGACCAGGTCGCCGTCCTGCGCGTCATTGGTGGCGCCGGGCGGAATGGCGAGCTCCTTGCCGAGCATCTTCTTGTCGACCGGCTCGAGCCGTCCGCCGCCATGCGGCGCGGAACGGAAGATGCCGAGCACACGATGCTTGGGATGATCGATGATCTTGATGATGCGGCCGCGATGGCGGATGCCGTTGTCTTCTTCCGTTTCCTCGATGCGCAGCAGCACGCGGTCGCCTAAGCCGGCGGCCTCGCCGGGGCGCGCCTTGCGCGGCACAGGAATGCGGATCTTCGGCGCGGGGCCGTGCGCTTCTTCGTCCCATTCGTCGGGCGTGGCGATGAGATCGCCGTCGGCGTCGCGCGCGGTGACATCGGCGAGTACGGTGGAGGGCAGGGCACCGGCATGGTGCACCTTCTTGCGGCGCGTCTCGAGGGTGCCCTCGTCGGCGAGTTCGCGCAGCATGCGCTTGAGCTCGATGCGCAGCGCATTCTTGAGCCCGAAGGCGCGGGCGATTTCGCGGGTCCCGACTTTGCCGGGCTGGCGGCCGATGAATGCGAGCAGATCGGCCTTGGAGGGGAGGGAGGGTGTCTTGTCTGTTGGTTTGTTCAAAATGAGAATCCTGCGCCAATGAGGCGCTATAGCAATAAATGTAATGATCGGAGACGGTTCGCGCCAGCCGTTATGGAACTCAATGGACGCGCGGCAAACTCTGCGTCATGCCCGGCCTTGTGCCGGGCATCCACGTCTTTTCTGGCGGGACGCAAACAGGGCGTGGATGGCCGGGACACGCCCGGCCATGACGCCGTGGAGAGATCGCGGCAGTCCGAAAAGTCCTACTCGGCCGCTTTCGCCTTGCGCGGGGACTTTGCCTTGGCGGCGGCCGCCGCCTTTTTCGGCGCTGCGGGTTTCGCCGGCGCTGTCCCGGCGGCCTGCTTGCGGCCCACGGCGCGCCGCGCGGCGGGCGCCGCGGCGTCAGCCTTCGTTTCCGCCTTGGGTCCGGCCTTCGCCTTCGCAGTCTTCTTGCCCTTCGCGGGCTTGCCGCCACCTTTGGCGGCGCGCGCCTCGAGCAAGCCGATGGCCTGCTCCAGCGTCACCGTGTCCGGCGTCATGTCGGAGGGCAATGTGGCGTTGATGCCGTCGTGGCTGACATATGCGCCATAGCGGCCGTTCTTGACCACGATCGCGCCGCCTTTGGCGGGATGATCGCCAAGCGACTTGCCGGGATCGGCGCCGAAGCGGCGGCCGCGGCCGGGCTTGAGCTTCTTCTCTGCGATCAGCGTGACCGCGCGATTGAGGCCGATGTTCAAGACCTCGTCGCCGTCTTCGAGATTGGCGTAGGTCTTACCGTGCTTCACGTAAGGACCGAAGCGGCCGACGCCGGCGATGATCATCTCGCCGTCTTCCGGATGCGCGCCGACATCGCGTGGCAGCGCCAACAGCGCCAGCGCGCGCTCGAGATCGACGTCCTCGGGCGCAAGGCCCTTGGGCAGGCCCGCGCGTTTCGGCTTCTCGGCGTCCTTTTCCTTCGAGGCTTCGCCGAGTTGGAGATAGGGCCCGAACCGACCGCCGCGCAGCGTGACTTCAAGGCCGGTGACGGGGTCTTCGCCCAACACCTTGGTGCCGTTGACCGCGCCTTCGGCGCCCGGCGTCATCTGCCTCGTGAAATTGCATTCCGGATAGTTCGAGCAGCCGATGAAGGCGCCGAAGCGGCCGAGCTTGAGCGACAGCCGCCCGGTCTCGCAGTTCGGGCATTTGCGTGCGTCGCCGCCTTCCGGACGCGGCGGGAAGATGTGCGGCGCCAGGAGATCGTTGAGCGCATCGAGCACCTGCGTCACGCGCAGGTCCTTGATCTCGTTCACCGCGCCGATGAAGTCGACCCAGAAGTCCTGCAGCACCTTCTTCCAGTCGACCTCGTTGTTGGAGACGCGGTCGAGCTGCTCTTCGAGGTTCGCCGTGAAGTCGTATTCGACGTAGCGCTGGAAGAAGCTTTCGAGGAAGCCGACGACGACGCGGCCCTTGTCCTCCGGCATCAGCCGTTTCTTCTCGATGCGCACGTAGCCGCGGTCCTGCAACACTTGCAGGATGGCGGCGTACGTGGAAGGCCGGCCGATGCCGAGCTCTTCCATGCGCTTGACGAGAGAGGCTTCCGAGTAGCGCGGCGGCGGCTCGGTAAAGTGCTGCGAAGAGTTGATCGCCTGCTTGGCGAGCGGCTCGCCTTCGCTCATGGCAGGGAGGCGGCGGGACTCGTCGTCCTCGGCCGGCTCGTCGAACCCTTCCTGATAGAGCGTGAGGAAGCCGTCGAATTTGATTACTTGACCGGTGGCGCGCAGCTCGAGATTGCGCGCGCCCACCTTCGCCGTGATGTCGACGGTGGTGCGCTCCAACTCGGCCGACTGCATCTGGCTGGCAACGGCGCGGTTCCAGACCAGCTCGTAGAGGCGGGCCTGGTCGCGGTCGACGTGTTTGGCGACCTCGTTCGGCCGCCGGTTGGGATCGGTCGGGCGTACGGCTTCGTGCGCTTCCTGCGCGTTCTTCGATTTGTTCTGATACTGGCGCGGCGCGTCCGGCACGTAGTCTTTGCCGTACTGCTGGCCGATCATGCCGCGGATGCCGGCGATCGCCTCCGGCGCCATGTCGATGCCGTCGGTACGCATATAAGTAATGAGACCGACGGTCTCGCCGCCGATGTCGATGCCCTCGTAGAGCCGCTGCGCCAGCCGCATCGTGTGCGCGGGCGAGAAGCCGAGCTTGCGGCTCGCCTCCTGCTGCATGGTCGAAGTGGTAAAAGGCGGCGGCGGATTGCGGCGCGCGGGCTTTGCTTCGACCGAGGCGACCTTGAATGCTGCGTTCTCGAGATCGCGGGTGAAGGCCTCGGCTTCGGCGCCGGAATTGATATCGAGCCGCTGGATCTTGCGGCCGTCGGCGCCGACCAGACGCGCCTCGAAGACCTCGTTGCGCGGCGTCGCCAGCTTGGCGACGATCGACCAGTATTCCTTGGAGATGAATCTCTCGATCTCCAACTCGCGGTCGCAGACCAGCCGCAAGGCGACGGATTGCACGCGGCCGGCCGAGCGGGCGCCGGGCAGCTTGCGCCACAGCACGGGCGAGAGAGTGAAGCCGACGAGGTAATCGAGGGCGCGGCGCGCCAGGTAGGCATCGACCAGCGCCGCGTCGATCTTGCGTGGGTGCTTCATCGCCTCGGTCACCGATTGCTTGGTGATCGCGTTGAACACGACGCGCTCGATGGGTTGGTCCTTGAGGGCCTTCTTTTCCTTCAGCACCTCCAGAACGTGCCAGGAGATGGCCTCGCCCTCGCGATCCGGGTCGGTGGCAAGGATGAGCTTGTCGGCGCCCTTGAGCGCCCGGGCGATGTCGTTGATGCGCTGGTTGGACTTGGCGTCCACCTCCCAGAGCATCCGGAAATCCTGCTCCGGATCGACCGAACCGTCCTTGGCCGGAAGGTCGCGGATATGGCCAAAGGAGGCCAGGACCTCGTAGTCGGGCCCCAGATACTTATTGATCGTCTTCGCCTTGGCCGGCGACTCAACAACGACGATATTCATGAAAATCCAATGGGTTATTGATCCCGGCAACACCCAATCCGGGCGGAATCGGCCTCTCTAGTCGCCGGGAACATGGGGAAGGCGCCCCCCAGTGTCAAATCGGGCCCGCGCGGCGGGCGCTTCTGACCAGTCAAATTAGGCGGGATGGAGACCGAAATTTACGCGATGATTCGCGCTATAGTTGCATTATTAACTTAATGCTATTTTTAATATTACATTTTGGACAGATAGGTGTACTTTTGCGAGCAGGCGGCGGTAATCGCGGCAACCGGGGGACGGAGAGGCCATGGCCGAGCCGATGGAATCGAGCGAAACCGGGCCTTCGGCGGTGGCAATATATGTGTCCACGATGTCCGCAGACCTTGCCGTGATGGCGCGGCGCACCGGTCTTGAAACCCTCAGTTACCTCCTTGAGATGGTCCGGCTCGAGGCCGAGAGCGTCGCGTGCCACAGTGGCCCGCAGTGAAGTATCTTCGTCCCAAGATCATTTTACCCTAATCCCAAGTTTCTCCAGCAGCACCTGGGTCGGGTTTCCATCCGGAACCATACCGAACTTCTTCTGCTCGGTCCGGATGTTGTCGCGCAGATCGAAGTCCACGTGGCCTTCAAAGTCGTTCACCTTATAGCCGAGCGCAGCGAGCTTCTTCTGCAGGGCGATGCGCGCGTCGCGCGTGAGCGGATGGTCGTCGGCGGGCCATGCGGTTTTGATCGGCGGGCCGCCATGCATGCGGTCGGCGAGATTGCCGACGGCGATCGCATAGGCATCCGAATTGTTGTACTCCTTCAGCACGTCGAAATTCTCGGTGACGATGAAGGCGGGGCCCTTGGCGCCGCTCGGAAAGAACAGGATGCCGCTGCCCGCCGGGAACGGCTTGGCGTCGGCGCGGCGCACGCCGAGCGCCTGCCACTCGGCGAAGGTGCCGCGGCTCTTCATCGTGTCGAATCCGCGCGGCACGGTGACTTCGAAGCCCCAGGGCGTGTCCGCTTTCCAATTCCACTTGCGCAGATAATTGGCGGTGGAGCCGAGCACGTCGGGCACGTTGTTCCAGAGATCGGCGCGGCCGTCGCCGGAGAACGCGACGGCGTAGTCGACCACGTTCGTCGGCATGAACTGGCTCTGACCCATGGCGCCGGCCCATGAGCTGACCATCGCCTCGCGCGCGAAGTGGCCGTCCTGCATGATGCGCATCGCGACGAAGAGCTCGTTGCGGAAGTAAGGGTGCCGGTATTTCACGTAAGCGAGCGTCGAGAGCGAGCGGAAAATGTCCCACTTGTCTTTCGCCGCGCCGTAGTCGGTTTCCATGCCCCACAGCGCCAGCAGCATCCAGCGCTCGACCTGGTATTTCTGTTCGACCGCGTCGAAGGTCTTCGCCCACTCCTTCTCTTTGGCCTGGCCACGCGCGATGCGGCCCTGGTTGACGATGCCGTTGATGTAATCGCCGACGGGCTTGCCGTATTCGGGTTGGCGCGTGGTGGCATTGATCACGCGCTGGTCGGGCGTGACCCCACGCATGGCGAGATCGAAGGTGGCGCGCGTGACGCCCTTTGCCTGCGCATCGGGCCAGAGAGACTTCACGAAGGCGTCGAATGCCTGCTGGTTCTGCGCCTGTGCCGGCGCGGCGCAACAGGCCAGCGCGATGAGCACTGCGGTGATGCGGCCAATGATACGACCAAGCATGACGGTGCTTTCAATGCGGCGCGATTCGAGCATGCATTCTACACGAGCGACACCAATCCGCCGCCGTGACGTTCGAGTCGTCCGGCGATTTCCAGCTCCAGGAGCACGGTGCGCACGATCGCCGGCGAGGTCTTCGAGAGGCGCACGAGATCGTCGAGCGAAGCCGGCGTCGGCCCCAGGAGTGCGATGATACGGCTGCGCTCATCATCGCCTGGCTCGGCATCGTGCGCGGCGGGTTCGTCCGCGGGCGGTTCCTGTGCCGGCAGGTCGAGGCCGCGGCCGATGATCGACTCCAGTGCCGAGATCACGTCGGTGGCCTCGGTGACGATCTGGGCGCCCTGCTTGAGCAGGGCATTGGTGCCTTCAGAGCGCGGATCGAGTGGCGAGCCGGGCACGGCGAAGACCTCGCGCCCCTGTTCGCCGGCGAACCGCGCGGTGATCAGCGAACCCGACCGGCGCGCGGCCTCGACGATGACGACGCCGAGCGAGAGGCCGGAGATGAGGCGGTTGCGGCGCGGGAAGTCGCGCGCGCGCGGCTCCCAGGTCAGCGGCATCTCGGAGATTGCGGCGCCTTCGGCGAGCAACGATTGCAGCAGTTCGACATGATCGTGCGGATAGATGCGCTCGTGGCCGCCGGCGAGCACGGCGATGGTGCCGGTCAGAAGGCTGGCGCGATGCGCGGCGGCGTCGATGCCGCGCGCAAGACCGGAGACGATGACAAAGCCGGCATTGCCGAGATCGCGCGCGAGCCGGTCGGCGAATTTCATGCCCGCTGCCGAGGCAATGCGCGAGCCGACGATGGCGACGAGCGGGCGGGTGAAGACGTCGCGCTTGCCCGCGACGGCGAGGAGCGGCGGCGCATCGTCGATCATTTGCAAGCGCGCGGGATAATCAGGCTCGCCGAGCGCGACGAAGACGACGCCGCGCGCGCGCGCTGCTTTGAGTTCGGTCTCGGCTTCCTCGCGCGTGCAGATGTGGCCGGGCAAGAGCGCGCCGCCGCGGCGCGCCAGCGCCGGCAGGGCCTCGAGCGCCGCGCGGGCGCCGCCATAACGATTGACGAGATCGCGGAAGGTGCGCGGGCCGACATTGTCGGATCGGATCAGGCGCAGCCAGTCGAGCCGCTGCTCCTCGGTCAGCCGTACGCCTTCACCCACAATCCGCCCCCGGATGCCCGGAGGGAGCATCGCCCAGCTGGGAGGGGAGGACAACCGGAAGTTTAGCCCGGTTGCATGTGTGCCCGCAGGCATTGAGCCGTCACACTGAGGCGCGAGCCGCGGAACGGCGAGCCTCGAAGGGCGGCGGCCGAGGCACTTCCGCGTGCTCGGATACTCGGGCCGTGCATCCTTCGAGGCTCGCTTCGCTCGCACCTCAGGATGACGGAGAGAGGCCGGAAACTGGCTTACCCCTTCGCGCCGATCTTGCCTTCGCTGCCGTTCAAGAGGCGGGCGATGTTGGCGCGGTGCATGATCCACAACAGCACCGTGAGAAGTAAGAAGAGCGCCGCGACGGTCGGCTGGCCGAGCAGGTACAGCGCCAGCGGCGTCAGCGCGCTGGCGATCAGCGCGGAGAGCGATGAGTAGCGGCCGATAGCGGCGGCCACCAGCCAGATGGCGGAGAAAATGAGCGCGGCCGGCCAATAGAAGCCGATGAGCAGGCCGATATACGTCGCGACGCCTTTGCCGCCCTTGAACTTCAGCCACACCGGGAAGAGATGGCCGAGGAAGGCGCCCAGCCCCGCGGCGAGCGCAGCCTCATGGCCGGCGAAATGCGCCGCGATCAGCACCGCGACAGTGCCCTTGAGGGCATCGCAGACAAGCGTCGCCGCGGCGAGGCCCTTGCGCCCCGTGCGCAGGACGTTGGTGGCGCCGATGTTGCCCGAGCCGATGGTGCGCACATCCGGCCCGCCGGCGGCACGCGTCAGCACCAGCCCGAACGGGATCGAGCCGAGCAGATACCCGAACAGGAAGGCGAGGGCGGTGATCATACGACCTCGTAGATCGTCCGGCCGGCGACGATGGTCCGCACGACGCGTCCCTGCATGCGCGCCTCGTCGAACGGTGTGTTTTTGCTCTTCGATTTGAGCTCGTCGGGATCGACCACCCAGGGCACGTCCATGTCGACGACGATGACATCGGCGGGCGCGCCGCTCTTGAGCGAGCCGCCGGGCAGGCCGAGCAATTCGGCCGGGCGCGTGGACATCGCGCGCAGCAGCGTGAGCAAGTCGATCTCGTCATTGTGCACGAGGCGCAGGCCGGCGATCAGCATGGTCTCCAGGCCGATGGCGCCGGGCGCGGCCTCGGCGAAGGGCAGCCGCTTGGTCTCGACGTCCTGCGGATTGTGATCGGACATCACGACGTCGACCAGGCCGGAGCGCAGCGCCTCCACCAATGCCTTGCGGTCGCGCTCGGCGCGCAAGGGCGGCGACACCTTCAGGAAGGTGCGATAGGGGCCGATGTCGTTTTCGTTGAGCGTGAGGTGGTTAATCGAGGCCGATGCCGTGACCTTGAGGCCATCGTCCTTGGCGCGGCGCAGCACCGCGAGCGATTCCGCGCAAGTGACGGATGCCGCGTGATAGCGCCCGCCGGTCAGCGCGACCAGCCGCGTATCGCGCTCCAGCATCACCGTCTCGGATGCGCAAGGAATGCCGAGCAGGCCGAGGCGGGCGGCAAACTCACCTTCGTTCATCACGCCGTCGCCGAC
>DATARB010000039.1:0-5066 GCA_036264375.1 Pseudolabrys sp. | reverse complement strand
TTGTTGACGGTGAGATTGGACAGCCCGGTATTGTTGCCCTGCACCTCGCCGCGTTCGGCGGCGAGATTGATCTCGTTCTGGCCCTGATAGCCGGTCAGCACCTTCATCTTGGTGCCGATCAATTCGTCGACCAGCATCGGCAGGATGGCATTGTCGGCGGACGCCGTCGTCGCGCCCATCAGGACCGTGTTGGTCTTGAGGTCGTCGACGCTTGCCGCCGGCGCGGTGTGCCAGACCCAGGTGACTTGCGGCTCCTGCAGCGGCGTGCCGATCCAGGAAAAATTCGCCAGATCGAATTTGACGTTGCTGCCGTCGGGCGACAGCAGCTTCAGGCGCGGCTCGATCGGCACGTTGCTGGTCGGCATGCCGATCACGGTGCCGTCGCGCTTGGCGACGTTGTAGAGATAATTGGTCACGACAAGGCCGGCGGCGCCCGGCATGTTCTTGACGATGACGGTGGGATTGCCGGGAATGTGCCGGCTGAAGTGATTGGCCAGCGTGCGGGCGGCGACATCGTAACCGCCGGCCGGAGCGCCGGCGATCGCAAGCTCGATGGTCTTGCCGCGGTAGAAGTCCGCAACCGATTCGGCGCGCGCCGCTGTCACCGACAGCACGATCCAAGACAGCGAAACGCCAAGGCGAGACGCGCGCTTCATGCCGCGGCATCCGCGAGCGCGGCCAGCAGCCGGCCGTGGCCTCTGATCGGCTCCTTGATGCCGAGCGCCTTGAAGGCGGCAAAAAAGCTGGCGTGGGAATAGGAGATCACCGGAATGCCGAGATCGCGCTCCAGCGCATCGACGGTCTGCGCTGCCTGCCATTGCGGACAGGGCAGATAGACGGCATCGCAAGCCGGCGCGCGGCGGACAACGTCCTCGACGAAGGTTTTTATATCCGCCGGCGGCACCGCCTGTAGCCGCTTGAACGGTACATCCAAGCCTTCGGCGCGCACGATCTCAAAGCCGTGGGCACCGAGATAGTCCGCCATGGCGCGGTCGTGGCGCGCCGGATAAGGCGAGGCCATCGCCACGCGCCGCGCGCCAAAATGGCGCAGCGCCTCCATGGCGGCGCGGATGCCCGTCGTGGCGCGAACGCCGCTGGCCTTCTCGATATCATTGACGATGATCTCCTCGAATCCCTTGCCGCGCGCCACGATCAACGGGCCGCCGCCATGTATGATGAAATCGACCGCGCGTGAGCCGAGATAGGCCGCAGCGGTCGTGACCTGCGCCAGCGCCCGGTCGAAATAGTCCGCGCTCCAGTCGTCGATATTGCAGGTGACGCCGACCAGGCCGACGCCCTCGGGCGCAAACCGATAGAACTCGTACGGCACGACCTCCATCACGGTCGGGCCGATATAACCGATGCGTTTGCGCCAGCCGAACATTGCCGGTTCTCTTGCTTTTGCGTTCGGGGCGATCATCCGCAATTGCGCCGCCGCGGGCAAATCCAATCCGGCCTTTCGGCTGTTGCGCCACGCCGCTGCCGGTCTATGCTGGAACGCAAAGGCCGAAAGAGCCGCAACATGCCTGGGAGGCAACCATGCCCGATACGGTCGAGAAGTCGACGGCAAGCAAAGTCTATTGGCGGCTCCTGCCGCTCGCCATCCTCACCTATTTCCTCTGCTATCTCGACCGCATCAATGTCGGCTTCGCCGCGCTGACCATGAACAAGGATCTGGGCCTCGATGCCGCGACTTACGGCATGGCGGCCGGAGCCTTCTTCTGGGGCTATTTCCTGTTCGAAGTGCCGAGCAATCTCATCCTGGAAAAGGTCGGCGCGCGGATCTGGATCGCGCGCATCATGATCAGCTGGGGCATCCTGTCCGGCGCCACGGCATTTTGCGTCGGGCCATGGAGCTTCTTGACCATGCGTTTTCTGCTCGGCCTGGCCGAGGCCGGGCTGTTCCCGGGCATGATCCTGTTCTTCACCTACTGGTTCCCCGACTGGCACCGCGCCCGCATCATGGCGGGCTTCACGGTGGCGCTGCCGCTGGCGGTCGCCGCCGGTGCGCCGATGTCGACGGCGCTGCTCGAGCTCAACGGCGCGCTCGGCTTGGCCGGCTGGAAATGGATGTTCATCTGTGAAGCCATTCCGACCGTCGTCGTCGGATTTGTCTTTCTGTTCTTCGTCACCGACCGGCCGCAGCAGGCCCATTGGCTCACCGACCAGGAGCGCGGCTGGCTCGTCGACACGCTCGAGGAGGAGCGCAAGCTGATCGAAGCCACGCGTAAAATCAGCCTTTGGCAATCTTTCTTCGAGCCCAAGGTCCTCATCCTGACCCTGAACTATTTTGGCATCGTCACCGCGAGCCTCGGCTTGCTGCTGTTTCTGCCGCAAATGGTCAAGCAGCTCGGCCTGTCCAATATGCAGGTCGGCTGGGTCAGCATGATTCCCTACGCGTTCGGCGCGCTCAGCATGGTGGCGTGGGGCTGGATCTCCGACCGCATGGGCGAGCGGCGCTGGAATTTGTGCACCGCTTGCGTCGTCGCCGCGGCCGGTCTCGTCATCGCCGGCATGACGATCGGCACGGCCTGGGCCGTGGTCGGCATGACCATTGCCACCATCGGACTCTACGGCACCAAGGGGCCGTTCTGGACCTTGCCGTCGATGATCCTGACCGGCTCGGCTGCCGCCTCCGGCATCGCCTGGATCAACGGCATCGGCAATCTCGGCGGCTTCTTCGGCCCCAGTGCCGTCGGCTGGATCAAGACCTATACCGGAAGCTTTGCCTCGGGGCTCTATCTCCTCGCCGGCCTCGCCCTGGTGTCGGCGGTGAGCACGTTCTGGCTCAATTTCGAGCGCCCGGTCACGCGGCCGGGTGAGCTCGCGAGCGTGCCGGCGGAGTGAATCGTTTCCCCGATGCGGTGCAGCGCGCAGCGTAGCGAAGCGGTGCACCGCTGATCCGGATCGCTCTGGACTCTGCGTTTGTGACGATCCCGGGTCTGCAGCGCACCACTTCGTGCTGCGCTGCGCCCGGGAAACGTTTGCTAGAGCATTTCCCGGTCACGATGAATCGATTGTGATCGAGCTGGGGCTTCTCGGCTGATTTGGATTGTGAGTCCATGGCACTTCTGATTCGGAGGAAGCCATGGGACGACGCACCTATTCGGATGATCTACGGACACGGGTGGTAACGGCTGTTGCCGAGGGTTGCTCGCGGCGTGCGGCGGCACAGCGGTTTGCGGTGAGTGCGTCGTCGTCGATCCGATGGGTGGGTTTGCACGAGGAGACGGGGAGCGTCAGCCCTCGGCGGCGCGGCGGCAAGAGCCGCTCGCCGCTGGAGCCGCATGCGGCGTGGGTGTTGGACCTCGTTGCCAAGGAGCACGATTTGACCTTGGCGGAGATCGTGCAGCGCTTGTTGCAGGATCGCGGCGTGCGCACCACGGACAGTTCTGTCGATCGGTTCTTGCAGCGGCACGGGGTGACCTTCAAAAAAAACTCTGCACGCGGCCGAGCGGGATCGGCCCGACGTGGCCGAGGCGCGGCAGTGCTGGAAAGCCAGCCAGGCAAGCCTTGATGTGAAGCGTCTGGTTTTCGTCGATGAGACCGGAACCTCGACCAAGATGGTTCGCAGCCACGGACGCTGCCGCCGTGGCCGGCGCCTGATCGGCAAGGCGCCTTGGGGACATTGGAAGACCACCACCTTCACGGCCGCACTGCGCTGCGACGGGCTTGTCGCGCCCTTCGTACTGGATGGTCCGATGAACGGCGAAGCCTTCCTGGCCTATGTCGAGACGGTGCTGGCCCCGAGCCTGTCGGTGGGCGACATCGTCGTGATCGACAATCTGCCCGCTCACAAAGTCCACGGCGTCCGCGCCGCGATCGAAGCCAGCAGCGCCATCCTGCTCTACCTGCCGCCGTACTCCCCAGATCTCAATCCCATCGAGATGGCATTTGCCAAGCTCAAAGCGCTGTTGCGAAAGGCCGCCGCCCGAACAAAAGACCGTCTGTGGGACGCCATCGCTGACGTCCTCGGCGCATTCACGCCCGCAGAATGTGCCAACTACCTGGCACACGCAGGATATGCTTCGTCCTAAGTGGGAAATGCTCTAGCGAATGTCGGTTCATGGCACTTAGCGTCATATCGCGGCAGCGCAGCAAACGGTCGCTTTGGGGGTAATAGCCGACATCGAAAATGTTCAAGCGCGGGGCCGGCGGTCGCTTGCCCCGCGCGTTGTCGATATTCAGTCGCCTACTGCTTGCTGACGACGGTCAAGCTTCCGGAATTGCCCCCATGGCGGCGAAATAGTTGTCGACATAGGTGTTGATGACTCCGCCAGTGCCGATGACAAAGCCGAACGTGTTTCCTGTGACCGTCGATTGGGCGAGCCAAACCGCTGCATTAATCCCGACAGCCACAACACCGTTTCCGTTGCCTTCCGCCAGAGAATGCGTCAGCGAGAGGTTGCTGACAGAGTGGCTCATGTTCGACGAGACGGAAAAGCCTTCATCGCCATTGTTGACGGCAACGCTGTTGGTGACCGCGACGTTGAGAGCGCCGGTGCCGGCCGCGCCGAACGCCAAAAGACCTTCGCCGCCGTTGCCGGAGAACACCGATCGGTCGATGGAGGCCGTTATTGGGCCCGAGCTTTGCGGCTCGATGAAAATCCCGTCGAGGTTATTGTCGTTGAAATACGAATTGGACACGGCCAGCGTCTGCGGCGTCGTTACGCTTGAGCGGAAATCAAGACCGTCAGCCATATTGCGGACGACACAGTCCGCGACCGTCAACGACCCGCCGCTGTTGAACGCGATGCCGCGGGTGCCCGCGAGGGCGGTGCCATCAAGCACCACCCCGATGATATTGATCTTATCGCCCGGGTTGGCGTTGACGGTGATTGCATTTCCATTGGCCACCGGAGCGATCGAGGCCCAGCCGTGACCTTCGATGCTGACCCCGTGCGTAATGGTCAGCGAGCCATAGTTGGCCGGATCGAGCACGTATATCTCACCGTCGGGGGCCGTCGCGGCAAAGGCGGCCGCGAGGTGCCGACAGGGCGTCGTGACGTTGGCGCAGTTGTTGCTGTCGCTGCCAGCCGCCGAGACAAAGGTGCGGGCCGCGCCTG
>DATARB010000017.1:0-14005 GCA_036264375.1 Pseudolabrys sp. | reverse complement strand
GGCGAATGCCGCTCTGCGGCTTGATTTGTGTGCGCATGATCTTCTCCGAAAACCGGTGCCCACCCCCGATCAAGTCGGGGGCAGGCTTTTGCGGGATCATGCGCTAGCGTCCCTTCGAAGAGCGGAACTCAGCCTCCCGCCGGGCCGTTGTCCTTGCGAAGGGGCGCCGCGTGCGCCGGAACCCAAGGGAACAGCCAATGACCCGTGACATCCGCGTTCTCGCAGGGGCGACTTTAACTGCTGCGCTGCTGGTCCTGCCGGCGGCGGCGTCGGCGCAGGCCCCACCGAAGGCGCAGGAGCCGGTGGCGCCGAAGGCGCAGCAGCTCGATCCGAACGCCTGCGCCCAGCCGGACACGCGTAGCACAGTGGGCAAAGGCGGCGATGCCGAGATGGAAAAGCAGGGCAACAGCAACCTGAGCGACAAGCTGGCGCGTTCCGGCGGCGTCATCTGCCCGCCGCAACAGGTCGATCCCGACATAAAGGCGCCGACGCCGCGCAGCGGCGGGACAATGCCGGTGATCCCGCCCCCGGGCAGCCCGGGCGGCGATCCGAACATCCAGCCGAAATGACCGAGGGGCGGCGGAGCTTGCTTGACAGGCTTCGCCGCGCCTCCCTATATCGCGCCATTCCGGTTCGTCGGATGGCGGGGTAGCTCAGCTGGTTAGAGCAGCGGAATCATAATCCGGAGGTCGGTGGTTCGAGTCCACTCCCCGCTACCAAGTTGAAAATACAGGCTTCTCCCCCCGCTCGTGGGGGACAAGTCGAAATCCGCAGAAATCACGAGTCACACGCCGCACAGGCGCGCTATCGGGCGTACCAATGCCGATGATAGTGACGCGCGTGCCAGCGCCCTTCATAGGCATAGGACCTGTACCCGCGGCTCTTGTAGCGCGCCCCTGACCGGAGCGGCTGCGCGCCGCTGTAAGGCTTGCCGTAGCTGTCGCCATTCGCCGGAGCGTTGGGCCCATAGTTCGGCAGGCTTTGTGCGGACGCCATCGCTGTCGCACCCGCCAGCACCGCACCTGCTAAAATCAGTATTTTCAATCCCATCGTCGCCTCCTCTGTCCGCCGGAGTGAAAACCGGTGGACAGTGTCATCGGTTCGCTCACAACGCTGTGTTTGCGGATAACGATACCGGACAGTGGCTTAAGCCCGGCCACGTCTCTGAAGACGGTACGGTGTGATGGATAATCCCGATTACCTGATCGTCGGCGGCGGCAGCGCCGGTGCGACGCTGGCCTCGCGTCTGTCGGAGAATCCCGAGACGCGCGTTCTTCTGATCGAAGCCGGCCCCGACACGCCGCCGGACGCCACGCCCGCCGACATCGCCGATACCTTCCCAAGCTCGACGCTCAACCCGCGCTACTTCTGGCCGAACCTCACCGCGACACGCCGGGGGGATGGCGTGGCCTATCCGTTTCCGCAGGCGCGCATTATGGGCGGCGGGTCGAGCATCATGGGCATGTGGGCGCTGCGCGGCGTGCCGTCGGATTTCGATGCCTGGGTGGAGGCGGGCGCGGACGGCTGGGGTTGGAGCGATGTGCTCACATACTATCGGCGGCTCGAAAACGATCTCGACCGCGACCGCAGCCAGACGAAGCCTGCGCCATACACCATCCGCCGCACGCCGCATGAGGAGTGGCCGGCCTTTGCGGTGGCGATGGAGCGCGCGGCCAACGCGCGCGGCTTGCGCAACATCGCCGATATCAACGAGCAGCCCGGCGAAGGCTTCTTCCCCGTTCCGGTCAGCCAGAGCGCGACGGAACGCTCGTCGAGCGCCAGCGCCTATCTCACGCGCGCGGTGCGGCGGCGGCCCAACCTCGCGATCATGGCGGAGACGCGCGTGACGCGCCTGCGCTTCGACGGCCTGCGCGCTTGCGGCGTCGTGGCCGAGAGAGGCGGGGAGACGAAGACGATCGATGCGCGCGAGGTCATCGTGTCGGCGGGCGCGATCCACTCACCGGGGCTGTTGCTGCGCTCAGGCGTAGGTCCGGCCGAGGAGCTGAAGACGCTCGGCATCGCGCCGGTCACGGACCGGGCCGGCGTCGGCCGCAATTTGCAGAACCATCCGTACCTGCATTTCGCGCTGACGCTGCCGCCGCGTTCGCGCCTGAAGGCGAAACTGCGCCATTTCGCGGTGGCAGGCTTGCGCCTCTCGTCGGGTGTCGAAGGCTGTCCCGAAGCCGATCTCATCGTCTACGTGCTAGGGCGCGTCAGCCCGCGCGCTTTCGGTCCCGATCTCACGATGGTCGGCGCGGCGGTCTATGCGCCGTTCTCGCGCGGCCGCGTCACGCTCACGAGCGCGGATGTGAACGTCGCCCCTCACATCGCGTTCTCGCTGCTGCAGGATCCGCGCGATCCGCCGCGCATGGTGAAAGCCGCGCGCTTCGCCGAGACGCTGCTGCTGGATCCTGCCGTGGCCGCGACCTACAACGATGCTTTCCTGTTACCGCCGGTCATGGCGCTCAATCAGTTCAACAAGGAAGGCGTCACCGGCGCGCTGCTCGGCGCCACCGCGAAGGCGGTGCTGAATGCGCCGGCGCCACTGAGCCGCTGGGCGCTGGGCCAAGTGCTCAAGCCGGGACGGTGGTTTGCCAACCGCGGTCGTCATGCGGCGATAGCGGATGATGATATCCTGTCCGCGGCGGCGCCGATGGGCCACGTGACGAGCACCTGTTCGATCGGCCGGCGCGACAATCCGCTGGCGGTGGTCGATTCCTCCTGCCGCGTCTACGGCGTCGAAGGCCTGCGCGTCGTCGATGCCTCGATCATGCCCAGCGTGCCGAGCGCGAACACCAACCTGCCGACGATCATGGTCGCCGAGCGCGCGGCTGATTTGATTAAGGGGAAAGCGATGACTTAGGTGCGTTACGGCACGATTTTTCTACGCCGCCTGGAAGGCGTCTATCCGTCATCCTGAGGTGCGAGGCAGCGAAGCTGCCGAGCCTCGAAGGATGAACGGGCACGGAATCCCCGGCCGTTCACCCACCGATCTCGGGTTTACCCGAGATCGGATTATTAAGTGCGCAAGTCGGCTATAGCCGACTTGCGATGGCTCGCGACCTTTGGTCGCTCGCACCTCAGGGTGACGGGACCAGGACAGTGCGTGCTTCAGACCAATCGTGCGTCAGGCACTCGCCTTCTGCAGCGCCCGCCACATCTTTTCCGGCGTCACCGGCATGTCGATGAGCGGCGAGGCGCCGGCGCGATGAAGAGCGTCAGCGATTGCGTTCATCAGGCACGGAATCGAACCGGTCACGCCGCATTCGCCCGCGCCTTTGACGCCGAGCGGATTCTTCGGCGACGGCACCGGGTGGAAATCCGCCTGGATGCTTGGCACGTTGTGGGCGCGCGGCATGGCGTAGTCCATGAGCGAGGCGGTGATGAACTGTCCGCTGTCGTCGTATTGACAGTGCTCCATCAGTACCTGCCCGAGACCTTGCGCGACGCCGCCATGCACTTGCCCATGCACGATGTGCGGGTTGATGACGGTGCCGACATCGTCTACCGCGACATAGCGGTCGACCGTGACGACGCCGGTCTGCGGATCGACCTCGATCTCGCAGATGTGGCAGCCGTTGGGGAAATGCACGTCCGGCGCGGTGTAGTCGCCGCTCGAGTCGAGATCGGTGGGACAATCCGCCGGCGCCTTGTCGAGCGTGCGCACGCGCTTGGCGACCTCCATCAGCCCGATGGCGCGGTCGGTCCCGGCGACGCGGAATTTGCCGTGCGCGAATTCGATGTCGGTCGCCGCCGCTTCGAGAAGATGCGCCGCCGCCTGCCGTCCTTTCTCGACGATAATGTCGCACGTGTTGGCGAGCGCCGAGCCGGCCATGATCATCGAGCGCGAGCCGATGCTCGCCAGGCCTGCCGGATGGTCGCGGCTGTCGCCCTGGACGATCTCGATGCTGTCGTAAGGAACGCCGAGCCTTTGCGCGACCACCTGCGGAAAGGACGTTTCGTGGCCCTGGCCACCCGACTGCGTGGCGAGCACGAGACGCACCCGCCCGTCATCGCCAAATCGAATGTAAGCGCCTTCGTGCGGCGTGCCGCCGACACATTCGAGGAAGCAGGAGATGCCCTGGCCGCGAATCTTGCCGCGTTCGCGGCTCTCGCGCTCGCGCGCCGCGAAGCCCGTCCAGTCGGCCTTGACCAGCGTCTCATCGAGGATCGCTTCGAATTCGCCGCTGTCGTAGAGTCGTCCCGACGGCGTGCGATAGGGAATGGCCGAGGCGGGGATCATGTTGCGCTTGCGCAAGGCAACGCGATCGATGCCGAGTTTGCGCGCGGCTTCGTCGACCAGCCGTTCGACAATGTAGGCGGCCTGTTCGCGGCCCGCACCGCGATAGGGGCCGACCGACGGGGTGTTGGTCATCACCGCCGTCACGGCGACATGGATGAGCGGTGTGCGATAGACCTGCGGCAGGCCGTAGGTCGTGTTGCGCACCGAGGCGTGCGCGGCATTGCAGGAGATGTAGGCGCCCATCGCCGATTTCACATCGGCACGCACGGCGAGGAAATTGCCGTCGTCATCGAGCGCCATCGCGCAATCGATGACCGCATCGCGCGCATGATTATCGGAGAGCAGGTTTTCGCCGCGCGTGCCGCGCCATTTGATGGTCCGCCCGGTCAGGCGCGCGCCGTGCAGCAGGGTGATCTCTTCCGGATAGGGCTGCTCCTTGACGCCGAAGGCGCCGCCGACATCGTAGGTGAGGATCGTCATCTGCGCGTCGGGTATCTTGAAGATGTAGTCGCACATCACGCGCGCCATGTATTCGACGCCCTGGCTCGGCGTGATCCATTCGAAGCGGTCGGCGGCCTTGTCGTAGCTCGCGATGCAGGTGCGCGGCTCGATCGGATTGGCGAAGACGCGTGTGTTCACGAGCTTGAGTTCGACGACATGCGGCGCGCCGGCGAAGGCGCGGTCGATATCGGCGGGATCGCCGCTTCGCCAGGTGAAGGCGACATTGCCCGGCGCCGGCTCGGGCCAAATCTGCGGCGCGTCTTTTTCCAGGGCGCGTTCGACGTCGGTAACTTGCGGCAGAGGCTCGATATCGGTCTGCACCAGCAAAGCCGCGTCGGCAGCTTGTGCGGCGGTCTCGGCGATGATCATGGCGATCGGCTCGCCGACATAGCGCACGCGGCCTTGCGCCAATCCGGGGCGCGGGATTTCCGTCGCCCGTCCGAGATCGAAACCCGGAAAGGGAAGTAACTGGATGAAGCCCACGCCGCCCGCGAGCAGATCGTCCCCGGTGACGATGCGAATTACGCCGGGCGCTTCGCGCGCGGCGGTGAGTTCGAGCGAACGGATGATGCCGTGCGCGTGGTCCGACCGCGCGAATGCGGCATAGGCCTGGCCCGGCACGTCGATATCGTCGGTGTAACGCCCCTTTCCAGTGATGAATCGGAGGTCTTCCCTGCGGTAAGCAGGGGCATTTTGGTCTGAAACGTCGGTCATCCGGCACTGACTGGAGTTAGGAGCGGACGATGATGCCCGCTCATGCCTGCCGAAGCTACCGGATTATTGCTGGACGGCCATGCCAATCCGTTGGTCGGTGCATTCGCCAAAGTGTCCGGCAGCGCAGGCAGTCATAACGTCGCGGCGGTCTGCGCGGAACCAATTTTGCTGCGACGCATAATAGTCAGGTCGAGACGAGACCAGTCTCACGGGGACAGGACTTGATGCCGATTGACCGCCGCCACTTCATGGGCCTGAGCGCAGCCACGCTCTTTACCCTCTCCGCGGTTGTGCGCGCGAGCCGCGCGGAGGGGGCTCCCGGTCTGCAATTCGGTCCCCCGCAAGCGTTCAGTTTCGATTGGCTGCGCCAGCAGGCGCGCGAGCGCGCGCGCACGCCGTATGTGGCGCCGCGTGCGCCGCTCGCCGACCTCGTGCAGACGATCGACTTCGATGCCATCCAGAAAATCCAATTCCGCAAAGAGTGCGCGCTGTGGCGCGAAGGGCCGGGCGCATTCCCGGTCAGCTTCTTTCATCTCAACAAATTCGTGCCCCAGCCGGTCGCCATCAGCGTGGTGGAGGACGGGCAGGCACGCCGCATCCTCTATGCCAAGAACTGCTTCGACTATGGCGACGCCGCGCTCGCGAAGAGCCTGCCGGGCGATCTCGGCTATTCCGGCTTCCGCCTCATGGACGGACGCGACGGCAAGACCGACTGGCTCGCCTTCCAGGGCGCAAGCTATTTCCGCAGCTCCGGCGCACAGAACCAATACGGCATTTCCGCCCGCGGCATCGCGGTGAACTCCGGCCTCTCGACGCCGGAAGAATTTCCAATGTTCACGCAGTTCTGGCTGACGCAGCCGCAGGCGGACGATCACGCGGTGACGTTCTTCGCGCTCCTGGAAGGCCCGAGCCTCACCGGCGCCTATCGCTTCGAGGCTGCGAAGAAAAACAACGTGGTCATGACCGTGCATTGCGATCTGTTCACGCGCGCGGATATCCAGCGCTTGGGGCTCGCGCCGCTCACCAGCATGTACTGGTACGGCGAGAATTCGCGCGCCAGCGCCATCGACTGGCGTCCCGAGGTGCATGACAGCGACGGGCTTGCGCTGTGGACCGGCAAAGACGAGCGGATCTGGCGGCCGTTGATCAATCCGCCGTCGGTGCAGACCAATTCCTTCTACGATGTCGATCCCAAAGGCTTCGGCCTGATGCAGCGCGACCACGCCTTCGCCGATTATCAGGACGACGGCGCGTTCTACAACAAGCGCCCGAGCGTCTGGATCGAGCCGATCGGAAAATGGGGCGAGGGCGCGGTGCAACTCGTCGAGCTCCCGACCGACGATGAAATCCACGACAACATTGTCGCCTATTGGACGCCGAAGGCGCCGGTGACGAGCGGGCAGACGCATTCGCTCGACTACAAACTCTATTGGCAGGACGACGAACCGCATCCGCCGGCCAATCTCGCGCGCGTGATGGCGACCCGCATCGGCCGTGGCGGCGTGCCCGGCCAGCCGGCGCCGAAGGATCAATGGAAGTTCGTGATCGATTTCGAGGGCGGCCCCCTCGCCAGCATGGAAGCGCGCTACGACGTCAAGCCGATGGTGACGCTCTCACGCGGCGGCGTCGAGAACCCGTATGTGATCAAGGTCGTCGGCACCAACATTTGGCGCGCCTTCTTCGACGTCGCCGCACAGGGCAGCGACATGATCAACATGCGCTGCTATCTCCGGCTGGGCGACGCGACGCTCTCCGAGACATGGCTCTATCAGTATTTCCCCAGCCGCGTGGTTTAATGGTCGACGGGCATGCAAATCGGGAACGGCGCCGCCAACTCGGCGCGCTCCCTCTCCCCTGTGGGGAGAGGGGTGGGGTGAGGGGGTCTAGGACCCTCGATAAGCAAATAACCCCTCACCCGGATCGCAGCCGAAGTCGGATAAATCCGACTTCGGCTGCGATCCGACCTCTCCCTATGGGAGAGGTGAAGCAATCTCAGCGCTGCATTTCCGGGTTGCCCGTCAGCCGCGTGGCGAGCGGCAACACCTCCACCACCGAGCCGACATCCGGCACGGCAAAGCTGCGCGCCAGGTACTGCGGCGAGCGTTCCAACGTCAGGCGCGCCACCCAGGCGTCGCGGGCGACGCGGATCATGCCAGCGATCTCCGAGGGCCGGCGCAAGAGCGAGCGCAGCACCGCCACGCCGTCCGTGCGTCCGTCCGGGCGCATGCCCTGCATGGCCGAATGCGGCACGTGACGCGTCGCCGGATCGGCAACCACGCGCAGCACCGCCAAAGGGAGGCCGTGCTTGGCGGCGAGCTCGGCGGCGATGTGCGATTCCATATCCACGGCCGCCGCGCCGGTCGTCTCGAACAGATGGCTCTTGCCGGACGGATCGGTCACCGCCCGCTCGACGCTGGCGATCGGCGCATGGGTGGCGCCGGGATGCGCACGCAGCAGCGAGCGCGACCAGCCTTCGTCGGTTGGGATGCTGACGCCGTCACGCACCACGGCGGAGGCGATCACTTGCGCGCCGGGCCGCAAGGCTGGATCGAGCCCGCCGGCGACGCCGAAGCTGATAATGCCGCTGCAGTCCGGCCCGAGCGCGGCACTGAGCGCGCCGGTGACCTCAGGGCCGCGGCCACAGAAGACGCGTGCCGTGGGCGCAGCGCGAGCAATGCGGGCTTCGAAGGCAAGGCCAACGATCACCGCCACGAATGGAGGTTGAGCTTTCATAGTGATGGAACCGGCGATCCCCCGCCTTGCGGCCAGTGATGACATGCAACTAAGTTGGAACCAACTGGGACTTGACCCCAAACAGCGTCACACAAGCATCAAACAAGCATGAAACGTGCCGGTGGACCAAGGACTTGGCCGCCGGCAGCGACCGGCGCCGGAGCGTACACGAATGCCTGAGGCGGGAAAAGTTCTGCTCACCGGGGCCAGTGGATTTGTCGGCTCTGCTGTGGCGCGAAAGCTGCGCCAGCGGGGCTTTTCGGTCCGCGCCCTGGTGCGCCCGGCGAGCCCAGTTGCCCATTTATCGGGCCTGGACGTGGAATTTGTGCGCGGTGACCTGCGTGACGCTGATTCGGTCCGCCAGGCCATGGCAGGTATGCGCGGCGTGTTCCATGTCGCCGCCGATTACCGCCTTTGGGCGCCCGATCCGCAGGAGATCGTGCGCAACAACATGCTCAGCACGACCAACGTGATGCAGGAGGCGATGCGCGCGGGGGTCGAGCGCGTGGTCTATACAAGCAGCGTCGCAACCCTGGTATGCCGTCCGGTGGGGGCGCCCTCCGACGAGACCATGCCGCTGGACGAGGGGCATGCCATCGGCGCCTACAAGCAGAGCAAAGTGGCAGCCGAGCGGCTGGTCGAAAAGATGATCGCCAAGGGCCTGCCCGCCGTGATCGTCAACCCGTCCACGCCCATCGGCCCCTGCGACGTCCGGCCGACGCCGACCGGCCGCATCATCATCGACGCCGCCACCGGCCGCGTGCCGGTCTTCGTCGATACCGGGCTGAACATGGTCCATGTGGACGACGTCGCGGACGGGCACATCGCCGCCTTCGAACGCGGCCGGATCGGCGAGCGCTATATCCTCGGCGGACAGAACGCGCATCTGTCGGAAATCCTGGCGGCGGTGGCGCGGACGGTCGGCCGCCGTCCGCCGCGCATCCGCATTCCGCGCCTCTCCGTCGTGCCGATCGCGCTCGTCGCCGAGATGATGGCGCGGCGGAATGGCCGCGAGCCGCTGATCACGCTCGACGGCTTGCGCATGTCGAAAAACCGCATGTTCTTCACCGCGGCCAAGGCCGAGGGCGAGCTCGGCTACAAAGCGCGTCCCTATGCGGAGGCGATCACCGACGCCGTCGATTGGTTTCGGCAGGCTGGGTATTTGAAATAATGATCAACCTCACGTCGCGGGCCGCCTGGGCCGGAAACGCAGCAGCACCTCGCGCTCGGTCTCGTGCCGCACGACGCTGGCACGCACGCGCAGGAGATCGCGCCGCGCCACCAGCCCGACCAGCGCATCGGTGCCGCGCTTGAGGATCGGGACGCGGCTGACGTCGGCAAGCGCCATGCGATCGGCCAGTTGGCCGACCAGTTCGTCGTCGTAGCCGACGACGAGATCCTGAGCGCCGGCGAGATCGCGCAGCCGCTCGCCCTTGGGCCATCCATCCATCGTCCAGCGCAGCACATCGGCGCGCGCCACCATGCCGGTCACATGGGCCTCCGCGTCGATTACCGGATAGCTCTTGTGCCGCCGCGGTGCGCCGGCCGCGGTGAAAAAGGCGATCACATCGGCGATCGGCATATCCGCCGACAGACCGTCCGCCGGACGCGCCATGATTTCGGCGACGCGCATCGTCTCGAACGGATCGGCGATATATTCGCGCGTGATGTGATGGCCGCGCCGCGCCACCTTTTCGGTCAATATTGAGCGTCGCAGCAGCAGTACGGTGGTCGCATGCGCGGTGATGCAGCCGACGGCGAGCGGGAGCAGGGCACCGATATTGTGCGTGAGTTCGAGCGCGAAGACGATGGCCGTCAGCGGCGAGCGCATGGTACCGCCCATCATCGCCGCCATGCCGACGAGGGCCCAGAGTCCGCCATCGCCTATGGGCATCGCGCCGCCGAAGAGGGCGCCGATGGCGCCGCCCATGATCAGCAGCGGCGCCAGCACGCCGCCCGAGGTGCCGGAGCCGAGCGCGATCGACCAGATGATCGCCTTGACCACGACCAGCCGCAGTGTCGCGTCGCGCGTCAGGCCGCCGTGCAGCAGCGCAGCGATGTTGTCGTAGCCGACGCCGAGTGCATGCGGCTCGATCAGGCCGCCAATGCCGATGGCGAGGCCGCCGAACATCGGCCACCACATCCAATGAATGGGCAGGCGTTGAAACAGGTCTTCGCTGGCATAGACCATTTGCGTCAGGACTGCGGAGGCGAGGCCGGCGATCAGCCCCAGCACCGCTGCGAGGACGAGGCCGAGCGGCGGCAGCCCTGCGCTCATCGCCATCGGAAACAGCGCGCCGCCTTCCGAATGGTATGGCCGCCAGGCCGCAGCCACGACGGCCGCGACGGCGACTGGCACAAAGCTGCGCGGCTTCCATTCGAACAGCAGCAGTTCGACCGCCAGCAGCATCGCGGCCACAGGCGTGCCGAAGGTCGCGGTCATCCCGGCGGCGGCGCCGGCCACCAGCAGCGTCTTCCGTTCGGCATTCGAGAGATGGAAGCACTGCGCGAACAGCGAGCCAAAGGCGCCGCCGGTCATGATGATCGGGCCCTCGGCGCCGAACGGTCCGCCGGTGCCGATCGAGATGGCGGAGGATAGCGGCTTCAGGATCGCCACTTTGGCCTGGATACGGCTGCGGCCGATGAGAATCGCCTCCATTGCTTCCGGGATGCCGTGGCCACGAATTTTTTCCGAGCCGAACCGCGCCATCAGGCCAATGATCAGGCAGCCGGCGACCGGGACCAGCACGGAGGCGACGCCGACACCTTGGCCGTCAATGCCCGTCGGTGCTGCACTCAGCGTCCGGTGATAGGCGAGGTTGGTGGCAATGTTGATGAGATGCAGCAACGCCCACGCCGCCAGGGCGCCGGCGGTGCCGACGACGAGCGCCATCGCCGCGAGCAGGATGAGCCGGCGGTCGGCGTTGAAGTCGCGCAGGCGGTCATGCGATTTCGTGTGATCCGCGTGGGATTGCGGATGGGCATCGCGGGGGGCAAGGTTCGGCATGAAGCAAGACCTGAAAGGTGGAGGGCATTCCGGCATGGACAGGACAAGATATATCGCAATGCGATATTATAGATCGCGACACATCGCAATGCGATATTTCTCGATGCCAGCCGGAGTCACAGCGCCGTGACCGCCGAACGCACGAGGCACAAACGCGACCTGTCGAAGCTCGATTACGAACGGCTGGCCGAATTCCGCTATCTGCTGCGACGGTTTCTTGTGTTCAGCGAGGAAGCCGCGGGGCAGGCGGGACTGACGGCGCAGCAGCATCAGGCGCTGCTCGCGATCAAAGGTTTTCCCGGACGGGAACAGGTGACCATTGGCGAACTGGCCGAGCGGCTCGGCATCCGCCATCACAGCACGGTCGGATTGATCGACCGCCTTGCAACGAATTCATTGGTCAAAAGAAGCGACGTTGCCGACGACAAACGCCAAGTCTTGATCTCGCTCACGCGCAAGGCCGACAATTTACTGGCGACATTGTCGGTGGCTCACCACGCGGAGCTCGAACGGCTGGCACCGCTCTTGCAGGTGCTGCTCGGCCAGTTCGAGCGCGAGGGAAAAACGAGGCGTCGATGACAGTCCCCGATGCACGCGTCGCGTGCTAGGATCGACGAGCGCAGACTCGTATAAAGGGCCGTGCAAACGGCCGTGCAAAGAACGAAGGTGAGGTCGGGGGCGGCCGCTGCCGCCAGGCTCTACAGCATTCGGCAACACAAAAGACGAAAAAGTCCCCAGTTTTGGTTCATCAAAAATTTGAATGAACACAATGCGCTGATCTGCGTTATGCCGTCACGTCCCTCCGTTACGAGAGCGTCAGCTTGCCCTATCACGTGAATCCGGGTTGCGCCGCCGTACCGACAATGGAACAATTGCGTCCATTGTTCGTATCCGTACGTAAATTGACTGCCGTATCCCTGTGATTTCGTCACGGAGGCACTCAATGCCGGCTAGCGCAACTTCGGTGGCGCAACGCAGTGCCTCCAGCGCGGCCTCGAGCGCGCGGGCGGCGCCGCAATCCGTCGAGACGCAACGCATCACGTGGCGCGATGCCTTCCGCAAGGTGCGCGCGGAAA
The DNA here is from genome assembly GCA_036264375.1 of Pseudolabrys sp. Lineage (GTDB taxonomy): Bacteria > Pseudomonadota > Alphaproteobacteria > Rhizobiales > Xanthobacteraceae > Pseudolabrys. Next base: position 1,731 of record DATARB010000017.1, on the reverse strand, counting down.
CGGAGCGTCGCGCGTCGCATCTCTCCGCCGAAGATCAGATCGTCCAATCGATGGCCGATGCCAGCCCGACCAAATGGCATCGCGCGCACGTCACGTGGTTTTTCGAACAATTTCTGCTCGTGCCGAACGCGCCGCGTTACACCATCTTTGACGAACGCTTTCCCTTTCTCTTCAATTCTTACTATGTCGCCGCCGGCCCGCGTCATGCGCGTCCGCAGCGCGGATTGATCACGCGGCCGAATGGTGACGACGTCACCGCTTACCGCGCGCATGTCGATGTCGCGGTCGAGCGCTTGATCGAAACGGTGAATGAGACAGACGCGCAGCGTGTCTTTTCGATTTTGGAGATCGGTCTGCATCACGAGCAGCAGCATCAGGAATTGCTGCTCACCGATATCCTGCACGCCTTTTCGCAGAATCCCACCGATCCCGTTTACGATGCAAGTTGGCAGCCGCCGCGCGCCGCGGCGGGACCGCGTGGATTTGTCGATGTGCCGTCCGGCATTCATGCGATCGGCCATGACGGAGACGGCTATTGCTTCGATAACGAGACGCCGCGGCATGACGAACTGATCCCGCGCATGCGCATTGCGCGGCATCTGGTCACCAATGCCGAGTGGCTCGCTTTCGTCGAAGCCGGCGGCTACACGACACCCTCCCTCTGGCTTTCCGATGGGTGGACGGCCGTCCAGGCGGAAGGCTGGGAGGCACCCGGCTACTGGCGTCAAAAAGACGGCGCCTGGCACGCGATGACGCTGGGCGGACTGAAGCCGGTCGATCCGCAATTGCCGGTGCTGCATGTCAGTTACTACGAGGCCGAGGCTTACGCTCGCTTCGCCGGCAAACACCTTCCCAGCGAGGCGGAATGGGAGGTAGCGGCCCGCAGCGGCCTCCTGGCCGACGCCTTCGGCACGGCTTGGCAATGGACCCGGAGCGCCTATCTACCGTATCCAGGCTACCGCGCAGCCGAGGGGGCCCTGGGGGAATACAACGGCAAGTTCATGGTCAGTCAGATGGTGCTGCGCGGGTCATCGCTCGCGACGCCCGAAGGACATGAGCGCGTAAGCTACCGGAATTTCTTCTACCCACCGGCCCGCTGGCAATTCACCGGCCTGCGGTTGGCCGAGTTCGTCTGAGTTCACATACGAGGCAATGATGGTTGCTCTTGCACGTCGTAGCGTTCCGCAGCCGCAATGCACCGATACGTCGGCCTTCGAGGCCGATGTGCTGGAGGGGCTGACGGGGTCGCCGAAACATGTGCCGGCGAAATATTTCTACGATGCCGTCGGCTCCGAGCTGTTCGAGCGCATCACCGAGCAGCCCGAATACTATCCGACCCGTTGCGAGATGGAGGTCCTGCGCGACAAGGCCGCCGAGATCGACAAGTTGATCCCGCCCGGCGCGGCGCTCGTGGAATTCGGCAGCGGCTCGAACAAGAAGGCGCGCCTGCTGCTCGGCAAGGCACCCAAGCTCGCGGCCTATGTGCCGGTCGATATCTGCGGCGAGATGCTGGAGCAGGAGGCGGCCGAGCTGCGCGCCGATTTCCCGCAGCTCAAGATTCTGCCCGTCACGGCCGACTTCTGCTTTCCCTTCGAGCTGCCGGTCGAAGCCAAGACCGCGCCGCTGCGCGTCGGCTTCTTCCCCGGCTCGACCATCGGCAACTTCGAACCGCACGAGGCGGCGTCGTTCCTGCGCAACGCGGCGCGCATCCTCGGCCCCGGCGCCAAGCTC
>DATARB010000377.1:0-7949 GCA_036264375.1 Pseudolabrys sp. | reverse complement strand
GACGCGCACCAGATGCTGCACTTTGTTGATCATGCCGCGCGTGGCCGGCGTATCCGGCAGTTCGCGCTTGCGGCCGATCTTGTTGAGGCCGAGCCCGACCAGCGTCTCGCGCTGATCGAAGTGGCGCCGCAACGGGCTCGCCACCTGCTCGACCGTGACGGTCTTTGCTTCAGCCATGGTCGCCTTCCTTATTCAGCCGTCGCCTCGGCCTCACCGCCCTCGCGGCGGCGCGACTGGAGCGTGGAGACCTTGATGTTGCGGCGCGCCGCGACCGAGCGCGGCGAATCCTGGTGCTTGAGCGCATCGAAGGTCGCGCGCACCACGTTGTACGGGTTGGACGAGCCGAGCGACTTGGCGACGACGTCCTGCATGCCGAGGGTCTCGAACACGGCGCGCATCGGGCCGCCGGCGATGATGCCGGTACCGGCCGGAGCCGCGCGCAGGAACACCTTGCCGGCGCCGTGACGGCCGAGCACGTCGTGATGCAGCGTACGGCCTTCGCGCAGCGGCACGCGGGTCAGCCCGCGCTTGGCGGCGTCGGTCGCCTTGCGGATCGCCTCCGGCACTTCGCGCGCCTTGCCGTGGCCGAAACCGACCCGGCCCTTCTGGTCGCCGACCACCACCAGCGCGGCAAAGCCGAACCGGCGGCCGCCCTTGACCACCTTGGCCACGCGGTTGATGTGCACCAGCTTGTCGACGAACTCGCTGTCGCGCTCCTCGCGGCTGCCGCCGCGCTCACCACGCTCTCGTCGGGGTTCATGTGCCATGTGGTTTCGATCCGTTCGAATTAGAAGTTGAGGCCGCCTTCACGCGCGGCGTCGGCGAGCGCCTTGATGCGCCCGTGATAGAGATAGCCGCCGCGGTCGAACACGACCTCGGAGATGCCCTTTTCCTTGGCGCGCTCGGCGATGAGCTTGCCTACCGCCTTCGCAGCCTCAACGTTGGCGCCGGTCTTGGCGCCTTCACGCAGGCTCTTCTCGATCGACGAGGCGGACACGAGCGTCACGCCCTTATCGTCGTCGATGAGCTGCGCATAGATGTGCTGCGAGGAGCGGAACACGGAAAGCCGCGCACGCCCACGCGCCGCAAACTTCACCTTGCGGCGCACCGTCGCCGTCCGCCGTGCGGTCCGGTCACTTAGTCTCGACATGGCCCGTGCCCTTTACTTCTTCTTGCCTTCCTTGCGGAAGATGTATTCGCCGGCGTACTTCACGCCCTTGCCCTTATAGGGCTCCGGCGGACGATAGCCGCGCAACTCGGCGGCCACCTGGCCGACCTGCTGCTTGTCCGTGCCCGTTACGACGATCTCGGTCGGCTTCGGCGTCGCGATCGTGATGCCGGCCGGGATCGGATAATTCACGTCGTGCGAAAAGCCGAGCTGCAGGCTGAGCTGCTTGCCCTGCACCGCGGCGCGATAACCGACGCCGGTGATCTCGAGACGCTCCTCGAAACCCTTGGTCACTCCGGTCATCAGGTTAGACACCAGCGTGCGCGAGGTGCCCCACATCGAGCGGGCGCGCTTGGTCTCGCTGCGCGGCTCGATCTTGACCGAGGCCTTGTCCATCGTGATCACCACGTCGTCGTGCAGCACGACCTGCATGGCGCCCTTGGGACCCTTCACCTTGACGGTCTGCCCTTCCACGTTGGCGGTGACGCCGGACGGGACTGCAACCGCTCTTTTGCCGATACGAGACATCAGAACACCGTGCAGATGATTTCGCCGCCGACATTGGCGTCGCGGGCTTCATGGTCGGCCATCACGCCCTTCGGGGTCGACAAGATGGCGACGCCGAGGCCGTTATTGATGCGCGGCAGCGCCTTGACCGAGGCGTAGACGCGCCGGCCGGGCTTGGAAATCCGCTCGATCTCGCGGATCACCGGCTCGCCGTCGAAGTACTTGAGCTCGATCTCGAGCTCGCTGCGTCCATTGGCATGCGCCACGGCGGCGAAGCCGCGGATGTAGCCTTCGGTCTTGAGCACCTCGAGCACGCGCTCGCGCTGCTTGGAGCCCGGCATGGACACCTTGGACTTGTTTCGCATCTGCGCGTTGCGGATGCGGGCGATCATGTCGCCGATCGGATCGTTAACAGACATCTCGCCCTCCCCTTACCAGCTCGACTTCACAAGGCCCGGAATAAGGCCCTTGGAGCCGAGATCGCGCAGCGCGATACGGCTGAGACGCATCTTCCGATAATAGGCGTGCGGACGACCGGTCAGCTCGCAGCGGTTATGCACGCGCACACGCGAGGAATTACGCGGCAGCTCGGCGAGCTTGAGGCTCGCGGCAAAACGGTCCTCGAGCGGCACCGACTTGTCCTGCACGATCGCCTTGAGCTTCGCGCGGCGATTGGCGAACTGCTTCGCCATCTTCTTCCGCCGGTTGTTCTTCTCGATCGAACTCTTCTTCGCCATTTACGTTCGCTCCTTGCGTATCCGCGTTTGAGGTGGCTTCAGCGCCGCCTCACTGCCGGAACGGGAAGTTGAATGCCGCCAACAAAGCCCGCGCCTCTTCATCGGTGCGCGCGGTGGTGCAGACGGTGATGTCGAGGCCCCACGAGTCGGTGACCTTGTCGAAATCGATTTCCGGGAACACGATGTGTTCCTTGATGCCGAGGCTGTAGTTGCCGCGGCCGTCGAAGCTCTTCGGATTGAGCCCGCGGAAGTCGCGGATGCGCGGCAGAGCGATGTTCACCAGCCGGTCGAGGAAGTCGTACATGCGCGTCTTGCGCAGCGTGACCTTACAGCCGATGGCCTGACCGTCGCGCAGCTTGTAGTTCGCGATCGACTTGCGCGACTTGGTGATGACCGACTTCTGGCCTGCGATCAGCGTCAGATCGCTGGACGCATTGTCCACCTTCTTGCGGTCGGCCACGCCCTCGCCGATGCCCATGTTGAGCACCACCTTGGTGATGATCGGCACCTGCATGACGTTCTTGTAGCCGAACTGCTTGGTCATCTGCTCGCGCACCGACTTGTCGTAGTGCGTGCGCAGGCGCGCAACGTAATCCGACTTCACGCGCGGCGTCTTGACCTTGGCCTTGACCTCGCCACCGTCCTTCGGCGCGCCTTCCTTGGCGGCCTTGGGCGCGCCCTTCGGCGCCTTGGCGGGCTTCTTGGCTTCTTTGTCTGCTTGCGTATCAGCCATCGATCTCTGCTCCCGAGCGCTTGGCGACGCGCACCTTCTTGCGGTCACCGCCTTCGCCGATGAACTTGAAGCCCACGCGGGTCGGCTTGCCGTCCTTGGGATCCGCAATCGCCAGGTTGGACAGGTGGATCGTGCTCTCCTTGGAGATGATCCCGCCTTCCTGCTGCGCGGACTGGCGCTGGTGACGCTTGACCATGTTGACGCCGCGCACGAGCGCGCGGTTGTCGGCCGGACGCACCTCGATCACCTCGCCGGTGCGGCCCTTGTCGCGCCCGGTGAGCACGACGACCTTGTCGCCCTTACGAATCTTGGCAGCCATCAGAGCACCTCCGGCGCGAGCGAGATGATCTTCATGTGGTTCTTGGCGCGCAGCTCGCGCGGCACCGGCCCAAAGATACGCGTGCCGACCGGCTCCGACTGGGCGTTGATCAGCACAGCCGCGTTGCGGTCGAAGCGGATGACCGAGCCGTCGGCGCGCTTGATGCCCTTGGAGATGCGCACCACCACGGCCTTCATCACGTCGCCCTTCTTGACGCGGCCGCGCGGGATCGCCTCCTTCACCGAGACGACGATGACGTCGCCGATGGTGGCGTATTTGCGCTTCGAACCGCCCAGCACCTTGATGCACATGACGCGGCGTGCGCCGGAATTGTCCGCCACGTCGAGGTTGGTTTGCATCTGAATCATGATGCGGCTCTCATTCTCGTTGTGCGCACAGCGCTTGTTGTCGAAAGGCGCATGGCGCTTACTGAACTTTCTGCTTCTTCTCGCCCCGGATCACTTCCCAGCACTTGAGCTTGGAGAGCGGCCGGCGCTCTTCGATCCACACCTGGTCGCCAACCCCGTATTGGTTGGTCTCGTCGTGGGCGTGGTACTTCTTCGAACGGCGCACGGTCTTCTTCATGGTCGCGTGCGTGAAACGCCGGTCGACGCGGACGACAACCGTCTTGTCCTGCTTGTCGCTGACGACGACGCCCTGGAGCGTACGCTTCGGCATCTCTGAAACCCCTTACTTCGTCTTGGCGGCGCCGCCATCGGCGGCGCGCTTCTGGGCGGCAATGGTCTTCATCCGCGCGATATCGCGGCGGATGCTGCGCACACGCGAGGTGTTCTCGAGCTGACCGGTGGCCCGCTGGAAGCGCAAATTGAACTGTTCCTTTTTCAGCTTGAGGACTTCGTCATCGAGCTGATCGAGCGTCATCGCTCTGACATCTGCGGATTTCATGGTCATCACTCGGCGATACGTTCGATGAAACGGGTCTTCACGGGCAGCTTGGCGGCGGCGAGCGTGAGCGCTTCCTTGGCGGTGGCCAGCGGAATGCCGTCCACCTCAAACAGGATGCGGCCCGGCTTCACCCGCACGACCCAAAGCTCGGGCGTGCCCTTGCCTTTGCCCATGCGGACTTCGATCGGCTTCTTCGACACCGGCACGTCCGGAAACACGCGGATCCAGACGCGGCCGGCACGCTTCATGAAGCGCGTGAGCGCACGGCGCGCGGCCTCGATCTGGCGCGCGGTGACGCGATCCGGCTCCAGCGCCTTGAGGCCGTACTGGCCGAAGGCGAGCGTGGTGCCGCTCGTCGCGACGCCGTTGATGCGGCCCTTGAAGGCCTTGCGGTACTTGGTGCGCTTCGGTTGCAACATGATGATTCGGCTCTATTCGTATTTTGCTGCGTCAGGCCGCGCTATCGCGGCGCGGACGCCCCTGATCGCCTTCGGCAAGCTTCTTGTCCTGGGCCATCGGATCGTGCTCGAGGACTTCGCCCTTGAAGATCCAGACCTTGACGCCGCAGGTGCCGTAGGTGGTGAAAGCGGTGCTGACGCCGTAGTCGACATCGGCGCGCAGCGTGTGCAGCGGCACGCGGCCTTCGCGATACCACTCGACGCGCGCGATCTCGGCGCCGCCGAGACGGCCGGCGCAGTTGATGCGGATGCCCTCGGCGCCCAGGCGCATGGCCGACTGCACGGCGCGCTTCATGGCGCGGCGGAAGGCGACGCGGCGCTCGAGCTGCTGCGCGATCGACTCGGCGACGAGCTGCGCATCGAGCTCCGGCTTGCGGATTTCGACGATGTTGATGACCACGTCGCTGTCGGTGAGCTTGGCGACCGAACGGCGCAGCTTCTCGATGTCGGCGCCCTTCTTGCCGATCACCACGCCCGGACGCGCCGAGTGGATGGTGACGCGGCACTTCTTGTGCGGGCGCTCGATGATGATCTTCGACACCGCGGCCTGCTTGAGCTGCTTCATCAGCTCTTCGCGGATCTTGATGTCTTCGTGCAGGAGCGTGCCGTATTCCTGCTTACCCGCAAACCAGCGCGAGTCCCAGGTGCGGTTAATGCCGACGCGAAGCCCGATCGGATTGACTTTTTGACCCATCGTTTAACTCCTCAGGCTTCCGCCTGCGCTGCAACCTGACGCACAACGATGGTCAGATGCGAGAACGGCTTGAGAATCTTACCGACGCGGCCGCGGCCGCGCGGGCTGAAGCGCTTGATCACCAGCGCCTTGCCGACAGAGGCCTCGGCGACGACGAGATCGTCGACGTCGAGGTCGTGATTGTTCTCGGCGTTGGCGATCGCCGATTCGAGGCACTTGCGCACATCCTTGGCGATGCGCTTGCGCGAGAACTCGAGGTCCGCGAGCGCACTCCCGACCTTCTTGCCGCGGATCAACTGCGCGACGAGATTGAGCTTCTGCGGCGACACCCGCAGCATCTTGGCCACAGCCTTGGCCTCGTTATCGGGGAGGTCCCGTTCGCGTGCGCGCTTGCCCATGACTAATCTCTTGTATCCCTGAATGCCTGACTACGAGCGCTTGGCTTTGCGGTCGGAGGTGTGGCCGTAGAAGATCCGGGTCGGCGCGAACTCACCGAACTTGTGACCGACCATCTCTTCGGTCACGTTCACCGGAATATGCTTCTGCCCGTTGTAGACGCCGAAATTCAAGCCGACGAACTGCGGCAGAATGGTCGAGCGCCGGCTCCAGATCTTGATGACCTCGTGACGGCCCGACGAACGCGAGGCCTCGGCCTTGCGCAGCAAGTAGCCGTCAACGAAGGGGCCCTTCCAGACTGAACGAGTCATGATCCTCTAGTCCCTACTACTTCTGCTTCTTGCGCTCGTGGCGGCTGACCACGATGAGCTTGTTGGTGCGCTTGTTCTTGCGGGTCTTCTTGCCCTTGGTCGGGAAGCCCCACGGTGTGACCCAGTGGCCGCCGCCCTTGGTGCGGCCGCCGTGCGGGTGATCGACCGGGTTCATCGTGATGCCGCGGTTATGCGGCATCCGGCCCTTCCAGCGCTGACGGCCGGCCTTGCCGATCGTCGTGTTCATGTTGTCCGGGTTCGACACCGCGCCGACCGTCGCCATGCAGCGGCCGTGCACCAGGCGCTGCTCGGAGGTCGACAGACGCAGGATGACGTAATCCTGATCGCGGCCGACGATCTGAACGTAGGTGCCGGCGGAACGGGCGAGCTGGCCGCCCTTCCCGATCTTGAGCTCGACATTGTGCACGATCGTGCCGACCGGGATGCTGCCGATCGGCAGCGCGTTGCCCGGCTTGATGTCGGCCTTCTCGGACGCGATCACAGTGTCGCCCGGCGCCAGGCGCTGCGGCGCCAGGATGTAGGACAACTCGCCGTCCTGATACTTGATCAGGGCGATGAAGGCGGTGCGGTTCGGATCGTACTCGATCCGCTCGACCGTCGCCGGCACATCCATCTTGCCGCGACGGAAATCGACGCGCCGATAGGCCTGCTTGTGACCGCCGCCGCGGAAGCGCGACGTGATGCGGCCCGTGTTGTTGCGGCCGCCGGTCGAGTGCTGACCTTCGGTGAGCGACTTCACCGGCGGGCCCTTGTAGAGCGACGCGCGGTCGACGATCACCAGATGACGCTGGCTGGGTGTCGTCGGATTGTAAGTCTTCAATGCCATGGCGACGACCTCTTACAACCCAGTGGTCACGTCGATGCGGTGACCCTCTTCCAGGGTCACGATCGCGCGCTTCACGTCGGACTGCTGCCCGACCCTGTTCTTGAACACTTTGACCTTGCCTTCGCGGACCAGCGTGTTGACGCTCTTGACCTTCACGTCGAAGAGCTTCTCGATCGCTTCCTTGATCTGCGGCTTGGTCGCGGTGCGCGAGACCTTGAACATGACCTTGTTGTGCTCCGAGGCCATGGTCGCCTTCTCGGTGATCACCGGGGCGATGATGACGTCGTAGTGACGGGAATCGCTGGTGCTCATTTGAACCGCGCCTCCAGGGCATCGAGCGCCGCCTTGGTCAGCACCAAAGTCTTGCGCCGCAGGATGTCGTAGACGTTGATGCCCTGCACCGGCAGCACGTCGATATTCGGGATATTGCGCGCGGCCGAGCGGAAGTTGTCCTCGATCTCGGCGCCGTCGATGATCAGCGCGTTCTCGAGGCCGAGCTTGCCGAATTGCGCGGCCAGCGCCTTGGTCTTGCCGTCCTTGGCCGAAGCCTTGTCGAGCACGACGATGCCGCCGTCCTTCGCCTTCGACGACAGAGCGTGACGGAGCGCCAGCGCCCGCACCTTCTTCGGCAGATCGATGGCATGGCTGCGCACGATCGGGCCGAAGGCGCGTCCGCCGCCGCGGAACTGCGGCACGCGCGCCGAGCCGTGACGAGCACCGCCGGTGCCCTTCTGCGCGTACATCTTCTTGCCCGTACGCCAGACCTCGCTGCGATCCTTGGCCTTGTGCGTGCCGCGCTGACGCTTGGCGAGCTGCCAGTTGACGCAGCGCTGGATGATGTCGATGCGCGGCTCGAGGCCGAAAATCGCATCC
>DATARB010000357.1:0-48464 GCA_036264375.1 Pseudolabrys sp. | reverse complement strand
TTTCGATAAGTTCGGCGCCGCCGGCAAGTAAGCGGGAAAACATCATGAGCGTCCTCCTAATACCTCTGAGGCCGCGGGATATTAATCCGCCGCCTCATTTTTTTGATTGCGGCGATCATCGCCGCTATCGGCTAAGGTGTGTAGAGCGCGGAGTCGCATAACTGTTAGTTTGCCGGTTCTATTGCCGCCGCATAGCGCGACCCCCATTTTTCCGGTGTGCCGATCATGTGATCAATCGTCCGCGCCATTGCACTCACGCCGACAAAGGAATCTACCATGCCCGGACACTCAAAGACGTCGTCGTTGGTCGCGACGCTCGCCGATATTCCAGAAACCAATCTGGTGCCGGCACAATTCCTGACCGGTGGCTCGGTCGGTGCGCAGATAGCCTACGGACGAGAAACGAGTATCATGGTGGCGACTCGTCAGCCGCAATATCACTCCAAGCCGCATTCGCATGATTCCGAGCAACTGAATTATGTTCTCGACGGCGAACTTTACGTTTTCGTCGACGGCGACGGATTTCTGGCAAAGAAGGGCGACGTATTCCGCATTCCCCGCAACGCCATTCATTGGTCGTGGGTGCAAGGCACGACGCCTTGCGTTCTCCTGGAAACGCACACGCCTCCGTTGATTGGAGATGCGGGTGTCACGGACACCGCAAGGGCCCTGATCGGGCACGACGAGCCGCGAGACGGCATTATCGCGGTCCCGTCGAAATGGCCGGCCGGCTTCGACCGGGATGTCGTCGAACGCAAAGTCATGAAAGCAGCCATTGCCGGGGCGGCTTGAGCCATGACCATGGAAGCGATCATATTCGATCGAGCGGGGGAACCTGCTGACGTGCTCCAGCACACTGACGTGGCTGTGCCGGCTGACAATCAGGCTTTGGTTAAGGTCGTGGCGCGACCGATCCATCCGGCGGACTTGGCGTTTATCCGCGGACAATATCGTGTGCGGCCGCAGTTTCCACAGGCGGCCGGTCTTGAGGGCGCTGGCGTCGTCGTCAAAAGCCCGGCGAATGCGCCATTTCCTGTCGGCACCCGAGTCGCCTTCCGGTATCCCGGAAGCTGGGCGGAGTATACCGCGGTTCCACCGGAGCGTCTGATCGAAGTCCCCACGGACATTGCCGACGACGTAGGATGTCAGATATCGCTCAATCCGATAACCGCTTGGGCTTTGCTTGACGAAGCAAAAGTAAGTGCTGGCGATTGGATTATGCTGACCGCCGCAACGTCGACCGTGTCCAACCTGATTGCCGCGATGGCAAAACGGCGCGGTGTAAATGTCATCGGCATGGTACGCGGGGCCGCGGCTGACGGAAGAGCGCGGTCGCTGGCGGGCCACGTCATTTCGATCAGTGAGCCCGATCTTCCCGGCGCATTGTCGGCCATCGCCGGCGATCGACGCATTGCCGCATTGCTTGATAGCGTTGGTGGCTCGAATACGCCGAAGTTGTTTCCGGCGCTCGCGTCGGGCGCACGAATCATCGCCTATGGCGTTCAGGATCGTGAGCCAGCGGCGGTGACGAATGCGATGCTGATTTATTCCAACCTGATTTGGAAGGGATTCGGTATCGATCGATGGTTGTCCGAATGTGCCGACGATCAAAGGGCCTGGATGATCCAGGAATTGTGGTCGATGTTTCGGGACAGGACATTGACGTTGCCGGTCGCGTCGAAGCACAGCCTAGGCCAGTTTCGCGATGCATTGGCGGCCGACGCCCGTTCTGGCCGTGCCGGCAAGGTTCTTCTGGTCTGAGATGAACCCTGCCGTTTGACGCGGATCAGCCCGGGCGCGGATAGAACTTGAGGCGGGAGGTCCATGCCGCGAGAATGATGCCGAGAATGCCGACGGCCATACCGTAATAAACGACGTTCGACCTGCCGTAGGCGAGTACGATCCACGAGATCAGAGTCGGCGCGCTGGCCGAGATAATGGAGCCGATGTTGTAGCTGAAGCCAAATCCGGTGAACCGTACCTCGGTCGGGAATACCAGAGCGCAAAGCGCCGGAATGACGGCGGCGCTGGACATGAACACCGAAAAACTCATGGTCCACCAGATCAACTGTCCGGGGTTGCGTGAGATCGCATCCAGAGTCTGGAAGAACAGGAAGAGGTCGATGGTCAGCCCGAGACACCCAAGTCCGAGCACCCAGCCAAGCCCGATCTTGTCCGCGAGACGGCCCCATAGCGGGCACACCAGGGCCAACAGCAACAACGCCGCCGCATTCGCGTTGAACGCCGAGGCGCGATCGATGCCGTATTGCGTTTGCAAAAGCGACGGCATGTAGAAGTAGAGAATGATGATCATGGTGCCGAGGAAGCTGCCGAGCAGGATGTCAAAGATGACCGGCTCAAGGTGGTTCTTGAGGATCTGGCTCAGTGGAAATACCTTGGCTCGGTCTTTCATGTGGCGAATTTCGAGAAACAGCGGCGTCTCATCCAGTTGACGGCGCAGATACAGCGACACGAAGCCAAAGATGCCGCCCATCAAAAATGGAATGCGCCATCCCCAGTTGAGCAGCGCTTCCTCGGGAAGAAAGTTTGTTAATAGCGCGCCGGATGCGGCGCCGAGGAAGAATCCGACATAGCTAGCGCCGAGTACGAATCCGCTTGCCGTGGCTACGCGGCTGCCAGGAGTGTGTTCGGTAACGAAGACGGAGGCGCCGGCGAATTCGCCTGCCAGAGCCACACCCTGTAGGAGCCGCAGCATCAGCAACAAAATAGGCGCCGTGATCCCGATTTGCGCATAAGTCGGCAGCAGGCCGATCAATAATGTCGGCAGCGCCATCATCAGGACCGTGACCATGAACAGTTTCTTGCGGCCGAACTTGTCGCCGAGATGCCCGATGATCGCGCCCGATAGCGGACGCAGTAGGAACCCGAGGGAGTAGAGCGCGAAGGCCTGAAAGGATTTTACCGCATCCGGAAGATCCGGCGGGAAAAAGAGTGTGCCGATGACGACGGTGAAAAAACCGAAGACCATAAACTCATAGAACTCGAGTAGAGAGCCCAGCGACGCCAAGGCCAGATTCCTCTTTTGCTCTCTGGTGAGGCCACCGTCCGCGGATGCGAGTGGCACGACGATCTTGTTCGCGGTCATCTCGGACATGATTCGCTCCCGAAGTGTTGTTCGCTGTGTTTTTTGATTTGGGCGACTATATTCTGGAGGGAAGCCGATGACTCCGAATAACAGTTATTTAGGCATAACGTTTTGGCGCGCGGCCGCCTTTGAGATTGAGTGGGATCAACGTCGCCATCAACGATCACGCGCCGGCCAATCGCGATGATGATCTCGATCCGACCACCCGCGGCTCCCGAAGCCGTTTCAGGCGGCTCCGGTACGACCACCGCCGGCACGAGCCCGGCAACATCGCCAAGGCGCCCCTCGCGGTACGCCTTGCGCCAGAAGAAAAGGAGCTGATTGGAAATCCCATGCCGGCGCACCGTCACCGACGCCAGCCGCGGACCCAAAGGACTCTCCTCGACGATCCGCCGCTTCTCCTCGTCGCTCCATCGACGACGGGACCGGTGTCAACAATATCAAGGGGGCTGATCTGATGACTGTCAGTAAGGCTGTCCATACCGACAGTCAGCTATCTCCAGAGCGATTTGCCAAGGCGGCCTACACCGAATGCGTACAGTGAATCCGCAGCGCTTTCGTATACAAAGGCTTCGAGCGCGTCCGAGGCGTCGAAGATCCTTGGGGAGCAGAGGTTTCCGGATGGGCAGGCGTCGTTCAGCCGCTAGGGCAGGACGGGTGCCGCCTCGGTGGCATGCACAGCATGTTACCCGCTCCCCGCCAGATTTGGTGTGACGCCGGGCAAAGTTTGTCCGCTGGCGACTCAGCAATCGCCGAAGCCGACATTCGATTCCAAATAGCGGACGTACTATGCCCGGTAACTGCGGTCGAAATTTCGCGCGACCGATTTTCGGGTTCAACGAAATCAAGCGGCTGAGGCGCAACTGCGCGACCCAGTGTTGCGCTCCGACGATGTGGTAGTGTCGCATTCTTTACGCGCACGACCTCAAAGAGCCGCTATCCAATCCCGTAAATTCGCCTCGCGGTCAGGCCGACGCCGCCAGAACGCGGGCACCCAAAATACGCTAACGCAAGCGCCAGACATAAATTGAGCTGACCATAAAATTCCAGAACACACCGACTGCCGCGCCCGCCAGGCCGGCAATTTGCCACATGCGGTCATGCTCATAGATCCAGTTAGCGACGCCAACATTCGATATCGCGCCGACGCTGCATATAAGGGTGAATTTCACCCAACCTAACAAGAGGCCAAAACCGCGCAGACGCAGGTCACTATAGGTCACCATATTGTTGAGCAAATAGTTGCTACTGATTGCCAGCATCGTTGCCGTCACTTGCGCAGCGGTGAAAGACAGACCGCCGATGGATAGGCCAATGAGTAATGCCAACATGTGGACACCGACTCCCGACAAACCAATCGAGGAAAATAGGAGGAACCGTATAGAGATCAAATCATTGGTGCTCTTGGCAAGCAGTAGCGCCACATAGGATACCGCCACCTGACCATCGAATTTGCTTTTGCCATGCAGGCGCTCACGGAAAACGTAAGGAGTTTCGCCGACGCGCATTCGGCCATGTGCCGTTGCTACAATATCGAGCAGTATTTTAAACCCTTGCGAGGAGAGCCGTGGTGCCAAGCGTTCGAACACAGTTCGACGAATAACGAAAAAGCCACTCATCGGATCGGTCAGCGTCGCGCTCACCAAAGTAGTTGTGAGCTTTGTCGCCCAAGCACTGAACCGCGCTCGTGAGCGGTGGAACCCTTGCACAGCGTGACCATCCGTATAGCGGCTGGCAACGACCAGATCGAGATTCTTAACCTTGATCATGTCCAGCATGGTCACGAGTGCCGCCTCGTCGTGCTGTAAGTCGGCATCCATAATCGCAACGTAGGTCGCTTGGGTCGCAAGCATACCCTCAATGCATGCGCCGGCTAGGCCACGCCGTCCGATTCGCCGAATGCAGCGAATGCGTCGGTCCGTTTCACCGAGGCGGCGGACCTCGGCGGCAGTGCCATCTGGCGAGTCGTCATCGACGAATATCGCTTCCCAATCGAGGCTGGAAAGTGCCCGGTGCAACCGCTCGATCAGAATTGCAACGTTAGCGACTTCATTGAATGTTGGTACAACGACGGTTAAGTACGGAGCTAAGCAAGCGACGTTCGATGCCGTGTCTGCTCCGGCAGCTTTATCTGTGGTTGCGCCGAACGGCCCACCAGGGCGGCGCAGCAAAACTCGCAGCCGAGCAGCCAGCTCTTTCATCGCGAATGGTTTCAGCAAATAGTCGTCCGCACCGCAGTCGTCCCCTTCGGCGCTGTCATCGACACCATCTCGCGCCGTCAATCTGAGGATCGGGATCTGTTTTCCGTTTGCCCGAAGCTCAGACATAACTTCGATCTCGTCACGATCCGGAAGACCGAGATCCAGAATCATTGCGTCATATGAAACGTTTTTCGCAGCGGACAAACCATCATCGGCTGTCGCAAATAGGTCAACATTAAGCCCAAAGCCTGCGAGACACTCCACGATTGATTGGGCTAGGTGACGTTGATCTTCGATAAGAAGAATACGCATCCAATTAGCCCCCTCCGGCTGAGCAGCCTTCATTGAGTGGTCCGGCTGGAATCTTAGTTTAGAGCTGGCATTTGCGCCAACGTAACCGGCGGAGCCGCTCGATGTGGCGAAGCCGACCCAGCAACTTATGCTTGGATGGTCTTAGTTCCACTGTAGTGGGCGAGATGAAGAACCAGTCGTGAAAACCCAGAATTGCGCCCAAGATGGCGTTACATCAATACGTTGAGCTTTGGACAAGCGACTGACAGTGCCGGCCTACCACTCATACGGTCGCTCCGTGGCATAACGTCGATCAAGGATGCTTTGAAAACGAGAGGCGGTGCGCGAGTTTCGTATCGCAACTAATGGGGTTGGTCGCGGTTGCGGCATTCCGCAAAGCCAGCCTTCCACTCAAGGAGATGCGAGCGGCCGGAAACTGCTCAAGGCCAATCAGGAGGGCGAATTGGCTTGCATTAGCCGTTTTTATCTTTTTGGCTCGCGCGAATGTCCTGATCGGCCGCTCTGGCCCCACCTTTGCGCTTCAGCCGCTCTCACTCCAAGGTTCAGCCGCCGTAAACATTCTGCTCGGCGTATCGTCACTGAAGGCTGCGGCCTGCGCCGATGTGACGTTGGAACAAGCTCGTAGAGGATTCCTATGATCGCCGGGGTGAACAGTCCAGGGTCAGTGCCGGGGAAGGTTGCACGGCCCTCCCTAAAGCAAATAGCGGAATTCGGATTCAACTCACCAATCCGGATTGTGCTTTGGACGATCGGGCTTGGAACCTGCGTACGACTTCTTTGCGCTGTCTTCGCATTCGACCTGACTTACGGTGAAGCATACTATGTGGCCAGCGCCAGACACTTCGCGTTGAGTTATTTTGATCATCCTCCGCTCGCATTTTGGCTCGTCGGAGCCGCGATGAAGCTGACGGGATCGGATGCTCTTATTGTTCTACGAATACCGTTCATCTTTCTCTTCGCGGCAACCACTTGGCTGATGTACCGAGTCGGCGCTTCGCTCTATGGCGAATGGGTGGGCGCATTATCGGCTTTGCTTCTCAATCTGTCCCCTCTGTTTGCCATTAGCATCGGGGCATGGGTTGAACCGGACGGCCCACTGATCTTCTGCATTCTCGCCTCAACTTTGTGCATCATACACTTGGCTTTTAAGCGCAAACCGATAGCTGAGCCATTGCTCTGGGCCCAAGCGGGCTTTTGGCTCGGGTTTGCCATGCTCGCAAAATATTACGCAATTCTACTGCCAGCGGGGGTTGCTCTCTTCGCGCTCACGAGCCGCGAGCACCGAGAGTGGTTTCGCAGGCCCGGTCCATATATTGCGTGTGCAATTGCAGTGGCTTTATTCACTCCTGTTTTGATTTGGAACTTTCAGCATCATTGGGTTTCTTTTGATTTCCAAGGAGAACGAGCAACAATTGGTTTTGGTGGTATTCGCATCAAGGCCCTGATTAAAAACGTTGTTGGGCAAGCTGTATTTATTGGGCCATGGATTTGGATTCCCATGCTAATAGCTTGTAGACGTCCTCTCCAA
Organism: Pseudolabrys sp.; assembly: GCA_036264375.1. Lineage (GTDB taxonomy): Bacteria > Pseudomonadota > Alphaproteobacteria > Rhizobiales > Xanthobacteraceae > Pseudolabrys. Next base: position 41,317 of record DATARB010000357.1, on the reverse strand, counting down.
GAGGGACGGGGGGATTTGATCAGCTGGTTCTTGTTATGCACGGCTTCAGTACCGATTTTATTTTTTACGGCCATCGCCCTTTTGACAGAGACCCACGGGCATTACCATTGGCAAGCGCCCGGCTACCTGCTGTTGTTTCCCTTACTAGCGAAGTACGTGCTTAAGAAGTTGCAAGATCGCGATGTCTTGACTTTAAGATGGTTATCGCTGTCGATAGCGGCGCCTTTCATCATCATCGCCGCGGTTGGCACCGAAGCCGCAACCGGCTGGACTCACTCGCTATTCAAGAGTTCACAGCGACCAGGACATGATTTTACGCTTGACGGCTTAGAGTGGGAGGGGATTCGCACCGCGATTGCTGAGCGTAAGTTTCTCGTCAAACCCCGATTGTTCGTGGTCGCCGTGCACCGCGAAGAGGTCGGAAAGGTCGATTTGGAGATCGGGAAATTTTTGCCAGTCGTGTGCCTGTGCGCAGATCCGCGGGGTATTGCCTTTGGCTGGAATTTGAAAAGCTTTTTGGGTTGGGACGCCCTAATCATTGGTACGGACTATTACATTCCGGACGTCCAGAAAGCTTACGCAGGCTATTTTGAGAGCATCGAGCATCTTAAGGATGTAGAAATCCATCGTGGCGGCTTGGTGCTTACTGTGCGGGTCTATTATGCAACGCGGTATCTGGGTTCATACCCATTGCCAACCTTCAACCGCAACTAAGCGGCAGGGATGATGCTCCCTGGTAGGTAAATACGGCCTCCTGCAGGTTCGCCGCCTCCGTCGTCATTCGACGATTCCAGAGGCTCGGAGGACCTTTTGGAGTCGTTTCGGACGGCTGCAGCAGCAGGGGGCGAGGCCGAGCCTCTAAAGGGCGTCGTGATCACGAAGACCCTTACCGGCTCCGCCGTGGGTGCTGGCCTCGAATATGCGCTCGGCGGCGGGTGGTCGATCAAGGGGGAGTACCTGCAACTTGGTTCGAAAATCACGGCACGTCGCGGGATAGCAATGCGGAGACATCTTATCGACGGCAAGCGCAGCAATTTTGATGCGCCGTCAATTTCACACCGAGTTCGACGCAGAGGATTGTTTTTATTTTCCCATCCGTCAGCAGCCGCTATTTCGGCTTGTCGGCCCATTGATTGAGTAACGGAATATTCTTCACATCCTGAGGCTTCGGGATCGATTGAAGATAGGCATAGATGTCGGCGAGATCGGCGTCCGACAGGATGTTCTCGTGATAGGGGGGCATCGCGCGGTTGGTGCTGCGCACGAAGGCCGACAAGGCTTCATAGGGGATGGGATCGGGCGCGAGCCGCGGTCCGGTGATGGCGCCCTGGCCCTGGGTGCCGTGGCATTCCCAGCAGCCTTTTTTCATGAAGACGATCTTGCCGTGATCCGCCGAGGGGGCGGCAGTTGCTGGCCCGAGCACGGAGAGGAGGGCGATCGTCGCGGCGGCGGCGCTGAGTGCGATATGGCGCATGGTTTTGTCCTCAGCGCGGCTGGGTGACGACATCGACGAGGGCCGGCTCACCGGCTTTGACGACTTGCACGGCGCGTTTTAGCGCGGGCGCGAGTTCGTTCGGATCGCTGATCGGTCCGCTCGCCCACCAGCCCATCGATTGCGCGAGTTTCGCGTAGTCGATGTCCGGCCCCATGATCTGCGTGCCGATCGGTCCGTCGTTGAGCACGCGGCTGCGGCGGTCGGCCATGCGCTGCACGTGCATGACCTCCTGGTGATAGCCGCGGTTGTTGTGCATCACGTTGAGCAGCGGAATGCGGTGATGCGCGGCTGTCCAGAGGACGCCGGGCGCGTACATCATGTCGCCATCGGTCTGGATGTTGACGGAGAGGCGCCCCTCGGCGCGATTGGCGAGCGCCGCACCGACCGCGGCCGGCGAACCGTAACCCACGCCATATCCGCCGGGGCCGCCGATGAACTGGTAATGCTTCTCCATCGGCCAAAGGCGGCTCGGCCAAGCGCTGAACATGCGATCGGATCCGACCAGAGACCAGTCCTCGTCCTTGATCTGCGCCCAGACCTCGGCGCACATCCGCGCCGTGCTGATCGGGCTCGCGTCCCAGGCATAAGTCGCCGCTTTCAGCGTGCGTTCACGAGTCTCGGACCAGGCCTTGCGCATGGCCTCGCCGCGCTGCGCAAGCGCCGTCTTGCGGTCCGCAGGCATCGCAACTTTCACCGCCTCGATCAGTGCCGGCAGCGTCGCCTCCGCATCGCCGGCAATCGAGACATCGACCGGCTGAAAGCGCTGGAAGTCCTGGTAGTTCGATTTCAGATAGTAGTCGGCTGATGTGATGCTGATCAGTTTGACGCCGGCTTTTGTTTTCGGCTCCCTGTCGTAGGCGCCGTTGTCGATGAACGTGTTCACCGTTCCGTAATAGTCGGAGAGTTCGAGGCCGAGGATGACGTCCGCATGGGCGATCAATGCGCCGGCCCGGCCGGTCTGGCTCAGGTGGTGCATGGTCGGGAAATTCAGCCGGTTGAGCTGATCGATGACGGGAACATTCAGCAGTTCGGCCAATTCGACCAGCAGCCCGATGCCGTTCGGAGTGCGCGCGGCGCGATCGGCGATGATCACCGGGTTCTGCGCGTTGACGAGGAGCTTCGCCGCTTCGCGGACGGCTCCGGAATCTCCCTGAGGCGGCGCGGTCGGCACGTAGCGGGGGATGGTCAGCGTCGCGCGGTCCTGCAGCGCCTCTTCCTGCAAGCCGGCATCGAGCGCGATCATCACCGGCTCATGCGGCGGCGTCATCGCCAGCTTGTAGGCGCGCACGAACGATTCGGCGAAGTGCGGCGCCGAGATGGGCGTGTCGTCCCACTTGACGAAATCGCGCACGAGCGCGCCGATGTCCTGGGCGGAATGATACGTGGGGACGAGGGGGACGCGCTTGTTCGCGTCGAGATCGTTGCCGCCGATGATGACGATCGGTACGTGATCGCACCAGGCATTGTAGATCGCCATCGAAGCATGCTGCAGGCCCACCGTGCCGTGGCACAGCACCAGCATCGGCTTGCCGGCGATCTTGAAGTAGCCGTGCGCCATGGCGATTGAGGATTCCTCGTGCATGCAGGTGAGGAATTCCGGCTTCTTGTTGCCGCCGTAGGTCAGTAGCGACTCGTGCAGCCCGCGGAAGCTGTCGGCGGGGTTCGCGGCGACGTAGTCGATGTTGAAGGACTTGATGACGTCGACCATGAAGTCGGACGTGGGCATTCCGGGAGCGTGTTCCGGCGCCTCGGGCGTGCCGGTCTCCGCGGCGGCCACCTTCGCGGACGGGCGCAGGGCGGACGGCTTTGCCGGCTCAGCCGCCGTGGGCGCCGGTGCCGCAGCGGCGTTGTTGTCGAGATCGGACACCGCGGTAACGGCGCCGGCCACCGCGACTGTGCCTAGGAAGCTTCGACGGCTGACTCCGCGGCGCGACACTTTGTCGGACATGAACATCTCCCTGAATGCGAACCGCTTGCGGCGTCGGCCGTGCGTCCGTTTGTTTTATCTCTGTGAGAGGATAGTAGAGTGTCTGCGCGCCTGCCAAGCGCGATTGCAGCATATCGGCTAAGCCATCATCAGTGTGGCGCGCCCACCACCCGGCGCCGCGCATCCGTTCGTCACTTCGGTTGTTCCGTCGGCTCCATAGCGTGGACGACGCTCGCCCAGCGTTCCGTTTCACTCGCGATGAAGCGGCGGAAATCGTCCGGGCTGCCGCCGATGGCGTCCAAGCCCTGCGTGTGAAGTTGCTTCAGGACCTCCGGGTCCTTGAGCGCCTGATTTGTCGCATTCGATATCTTGTCGATGATCGGCGTCGGCGTGGCTGCCGGCGCAAGGATGCCGAACCAGACGCCGGTGTTGTAGCCGGGAAGCCCCGCTTCCGCGATCGTTGGCAGGTCAGGGGCAGCGCTCGCGCGCTTCGCTTCCGTCGTTGCCAATGGCTTGACGCTGCCTTCGCGGATAAATCCGAGCACGGTCGAGGCCGGCGAGAACATCACATTGATGCGGCCGGCAATGAGATCGGTGACCGTCTGGGCGCTCCCGGGATACAGTACGGCGGTCATCTTTATGCCGGCCATCTGCTTGAACAGCTCGGCTGCCATGCGCGGTCCGCTGCCCACGCCCGATGCGCCGTACAGCAACGGCTCCTGCCGCGTTTTGGCAAGTGCGATCAATCCCTTGACGTCGTCGACGCCGAGTTTTGGATTGACGACGAGGATGTTCGGGATCGAGCCGACAAGAGCTATCGGCGCAAGGTCCTTCTCGAAGTTCGGACCCTTGTCGGGCATCATCGTCGCGTTGATCGTCGCCGCGATCGTTGCAAGCAGAAGAGTGTAACCGTCTTTCGGCGCCCGCGCGACGTATTCGGCGGCGACCATGCCGCTCGCGCCCGGCCGGTTTTCGACGATCATCGTCCGCCCCAAAATCTCGCCGAGCTTCTGGCTGACGATGCGTGCGGCGACGTCGCCGCTGGAGCCAGCGGCAAACCCCACGACCAGGCGGATGGGACGGATCGGGTAGTTTGTCTGGGCCAGCGACTGAGCCGGAATGAATGCCAATAAGGCGAGGGCGAGAACGATAAGTCCCTTCAACAGACGCATTCTTGTTTGTCTCCACGGGTGGTCGGCTTCTCGAGGTCCAGACCCCCTTCCCATGTGTGTATGATTGTCATACAAACCGCCGCCCGTCTACGGTCTCCGCATCGAAGCGACATTGCGAACCGCGGGCGGAGAGCGGCGGCGGAACCAGGTTCCGCGGCGAGGACGTGTGCGCAGGCTCGTGGGCTTAGCAGGCGAACTGCGATCGTTGGGAACTCGAATACCTGGCGTGGGAATGGACAGCCGCGGCACGTGGCCAAAGCTGCCTCGATAATAAATCAGGAGGATCCATTGGGGACGATACCACAACACCTGCAAGCAAAGACGAAGGTATTCGAGGTCGGCATCAACGAAAAGCTGCCGGCGCCGCAGCTTCTGCTTCTCGGTCTGCAGAATATCTTCGGCATGACCGGGATGTTCGTGTTTCCAGGCATTTTCGGACGCGCTTTCCATCTCCCGGCTGAGCAGATCGCCTATATCTACGGGATGACCTTCATCGTCTGCGGCATCATCACGATTCTGCAATCGGTGTGGCTGCTGCGGTTGCCGGTCGCGCAAGGCCCCTATGCCGGAAGCTTCGCGGCCCTGTTGGCGGTTGGCCATCTGCAAGGCGGCGGGTTGGGCGCGGCTTACGGTTCGTTCTTCGTCGCCTCGATCATCTGGTGCTTTTTGACCGTACCGATCCGCGGCTGGAGTGTGGTTGGTCTTTTTGCTCGCTATCTGCGGGCGCCGCTCATCTCCGGCATGTTCGTGATGTTCATCATCATCCAGATCGCGAATGTCGCGTTGCCGAACTGGATCGGCCAGGTGTCGAGCCCGGGCTTTCCAATCATAAATCTGCTGGCGGGAGCGGTTGGTGTCCTGGGCATCATCGTCACCATGCTGTGGGGCGGCCAGAAGCTTCGCCGTTGCGCCATTCTCGTTGGATTGGCGCTCGGGACGATCTTCTATTCGTTGTTTGATTCGATCTCGTTCTCGGCGGTGGCGGCGGCCCCGTTGCTGGTGACGCCGAAGCTGTTTCCGTTCGGCTTCGAAGTCAGACCCGACCTGGTCGTCGTCTTTCTGCTGGTGCTCATTCCGGCCGGCATGGGATCGATGGCGCTGTATCAGACCGTGGCCCAATGGGGCGACGAGAAAATGTCGCCGGGGCGCATGTCCGAAGGCCTCTTCGGCGTCGCGCTCGGCTCGGTCGTCGCCGGCGTGCTCGGCGGCTTCAGCACCATCGTCTATCCGGACAATATCGGCATGCTGCGCGCTACACGCGTCGGCTCGCGCTATGCGACGCTGGCGGCCGGCGTCCTGCTGATCGTGTTCGGCGGCTGCATCAAGTTCGACATGCTGCTGGTGCTGGTGCCGCTTCCCGTTATCTCGGCTGCCGCCACGCTGCTGTTCGGGATCGTGTTCATGCACGGCGTCCACATCCTGGCACAGGTCGAGTGGGACGATCGGCAACTGATCGCGGCCGGGCTTGCTTTCATCGCCGGTCTCGGTGGCCTTTTCATGCCGCCGGACGTGATGCAGGCGATGCCGCTGACATTGCGTCTGCTGGTTCAGCAGCCGGTGATCTTGGGCGGCCTTACCCTCGTCGTGCTGTACTCGCTTCTGTCGTCGCTGCCGGTCCGCGCCGACACCGGGCACGGCGTCAAGACCTGACCCGCTGCACCTGCAATCTGGCCTGGTTCCGAAACTCTGTAAGGAGCAACATGCAAATATCAAACGCCATTGCCGATGATTGGGCCTCCGTGACGACCCGCGACGGAACGAAGCTGGTTTATCGGTTGATCAAGGGCTCCGGCAAAGGGCGCTGCGCGCTCGTTCACTCGCTCGCGATGAACGGAGACTTCTGGAATCGCGTGACGCCCTATCTGGCGACGTCGGCCGAGGTTCTCGTCTACGACTGCCGCGGCCATGGCCGTTCCGGCAAGCCGAAAGGGTCGCAACCCATCGAGCGGCAGGCGGATGATTTGGCCGATTTGCTCGACGCCGTCGGCTGGAAGCAGGCTGTCGTCGCGGGCGCGTCCATGGGCGGATGCATCGCGCTGGCTTTCGCCGCGCGCTATCCGGAGCGGCTTTCGGGTCTCGGTCTCATCGACACCACGGCCTGGTATGGGCCGAAGGCGCCGGAGCAGTGGGAGGAGCGCGGACAGAAGGGCTTGCACGAGGGCATGGCATCTCTCGTCGACTTCCAGAAGACCCGGTGGGTCACCGACCGCTTTCGCGAACAGAACCCGAAGGTGGTCGACGAGGCGATCGCCGTATTTCTTGCCAATGATCCGGAAGCCTATCTCGAGACATGCCGCATGCTCGGCGCGGCCGACCTGCGCAAGCTGCCGCATTTTGCTTTCCCGACGCGGATCGTCGTCGGCTCCGAGGACTATGCGACGCCGGTCGCCATGGCCGAAGCGACGCGCGATCTGATCCCCGGTTCCACCCTCACCGTGCTGCAAGGGGTCCGGCATCTCACGCCGCTGGAATGTCCCGACCTGATCGCCGCGGAACTCAAAGCGCTTCTCAGCGCGCCAGCGCCAAGCCGCTGACGCCGTGCGGCGCACGAACCGCGCCGGCAAACTCATCGCGGCGGCGCGTCCGGCGCCGGCGCCATCCGAAACTTCACGAAAGGCCGTTCAATGAGTGCTCACGCTGAGATCAAGGTCATCGCGTTCCCCGGCGCACCAAACCTGCCGACGTTCGCCGCTTTGGAGCATGGCTATTTCACCGAAGAAGGCATCGCCGTTTCGCTCTCGACCACGCCGAGTTCTGTCTCGCAGATCGAGAAATTTCACTCCGGCGAGTACGACGTCGCTTTCACGGCATTCGACAATGTCGTCGCCTACCAGGAAGGGATGGGCGCGGTTAAACTGAACAGCGCGCCGGATTTCCGCGTGATCATGGGGGCCACGCAGGTTGAGCTGAGCGCCGTCGTGGCGCCGGAGATCAAGAGCGCGGCCGATTTGCGCGGCAAGTCGCTGGCACTCGATGCGGTGGGAACCGGCTTTGCCTTCGTGCTCTACGCCATGCTCGAAGAGCTTGGCTTGTCTATCCAGGACTACGAGCGCATTCCTGTGGGCGCGACGCCGGAACGATGGAAGTCGGTCAAGGATGGCCTTCACGCCGGCACGATCACCATCGAGCCCTTCACCAGCATTGCGACCGCTGCCGGCTTCCATGTGCTGCGCAAGAGCACCGACACGTTTCCGGCCTATCAGGGCGGCATCGTGGCTGCCCGCGCGAGCTGGGCGGCGAAGAATGCGGACCTCGTGAAAGCCCTTATCCGTGGCTATCTCAAGGGTCTTGCCTGGACGCTGGCGCCGGAAAACCGGGCGAATGCGGCCGCCTTGCTTCAGGCCAAGATGCCGGAGATCAAGCCGGGCGTCGTCGATGCAGTGTTGGCGAGTCTGCTGTCGCCGCGCTCCGGCCTCACCCCGCGCGGGGACATACTTCGCGACGGTATGCAGACGGTCCTCGACTTGCGTTCGCGTTACGGCGGCAGCGGTAAGCAGTTGCGCGATGTCGACAAATATCTCGATCTGTCGTTCTACAAGGACGCGGCGTCCACACTCGCATGAGGTGACACGGGACGTCGGCTGGAGGAGGGTTGCCCGGGGCAAGTTTGTATGACAATAATACAAACTATCGGGCGAGCGTTGGAAGCGGTGACATGCTGAACGAGCGTGCATTCAAGGCGGTCGGCCGGCCCTTGCCGCGCAAGGAGGACTTGCGTCTCATCACGGGCAAGGGCCGCTTTACCGACGACTTCAATTTTCCGGGTCAGGTGTGGGCCGCCATGGTCCGCTCGCCGCATCCGCATGCGCGCATCGTCGCCATCGACTCCGAAGGCGCCCGCGCAATGCCGGGCGTCCTCGGCGTCTATACCGGGGCGGATTGCGAACGCGACGGACTGAAGCCCATCCCGCACAATCCGGTGCCGTCGACCAATTTCGACGTCAAGCTGACAGGCCGCGGCGGGACGAAGGTGTTTATCGGCTCGCACATGCTGCTCCCAGCCGATAAGTCGCGTCACGTCGGTGAGGCTGTCGCCATGGTCGTGGCCGAGACGCGCGATCAGGCCTACGCCGCGGCCGAGGCCGTGGATGTTACGTACGACGTGCTGCCCTGGGTCGCCGATACCGCGGCGGCGGCAGAACCTGACGCGCCACGGCTGTGGGACGAGATCCCCGACAACATCCTGGTCGATAGCTCGTTCGGTGACGTCGAGGGGACGGAGGCCTCCTTCGCGCGTGCTGCGCACGTCGTCACGATGCGCTCGCATGTCGGCCGTGTGACCGGCGTTCCGCTGGAGCCCCGCGCCGCGGTGGGTCATTACGATACGGCGACCGGACGCTATACGCTTTATGCCGGCAGCGGCGGCGCCGTGCGTCAGAAGCGCGAATTGGCGGAAGTCCTGAACGAGGATCAGCAAAACCTGCGCTTGCTGTCCTTCGACGTCGGCGGCAATTTCGGCACGCGCAATCGCGCCTATGTCGAGTTCGGCCTTGTTCTGTACGCGTCGCGAAAGCTCGGCCGGCCGGTGAAATTCCGCGCCGAGCGATCGGAATCGTTCCTCACCGATTATCAGGGACGCGATCTCGTCACCGAGGTCTCCCTCGCAATCGATGCGGATGGCAAGTTCTTGGCGATGCGCGCGTCGAACTTGAGCAATGTCGGCTCGCGCTGCGTGTCGCTGTCGCCGCTGAGCAAGGGCTCCGGCCTGATCACCGGCTCATACGACATTCCTTTTGCGACGCTGCGCTCGCGCGCGGTCTATTCGAATACGATGCCGACGCAGGCCTATCGCAGCTCGGGCCGCCCGGAAGTGACCTTTGCCATCGAGCGCCTGATCGACAAAGCCGCACGCGAACTGGGCTTCGACCGGCTGGATCTTCGGCGCCGCAATCTGGTGCGGCCGCAGCAGATGCCCTACGTCAACGCCGTAGGCTCGAGCTACGATAGCGGCGAGTACGAAGCGAACATGGATCGCCTTCTCGCCTTGGCCGATTGGCAGGGCATGGAAGCGCGCCGCGCCGAGGCGAAATCGCGCGGAAAGATCCTCGGCTTCGGCTTTGCCAACTACGTGGAGTCGTCGATCGGCACGCCCAAGGAACGGGCGGACGTGATTGTTCGTCCGGACGGGGTCGAGGTTGTCATCGGCACGCAGCCGGCGGGGCAGGGGCACGAAACGAGCTTCGCGCAGGTGACCGCCGATCTCCTCGGGGTGCCGTTCGAGAACGTGACGATTACGCTCGGCGACACCGACGTCGTGAGCGCCGGCGGCGGCACCCATTCCGGACGCTCCATGCGCCACGCCAGCACCGTGCTGGCCCTGGCGAGCGAGGATCTCATCGCCAAGGGACAGGCGCTGGCTGCGCACGTCCTCGGCGTGCCGCTGGACAGCGTCGTGTTCGAGGACGGCGTGTTCCGCGTCGCGGATCGCAACACGTTCCTCTCGTGGTTCGATCTCGCCCGCCGCTCCGACGACGAGGGCCTGCCGGCGCAGCTTCGCGGCGGCTTGAAGGTGCGTCGCGACAGCGAAATGCATACGCCGGTGTTTCCCAACGGCGCTTGCGCCTGCGAGATCGAAGTCGATCCGGAGACGGGGGGCCTCGATATCGTCCGCTATTCCACGGTCGATGATGTCGGCCGCTGCATCAATCCGCTGATCGTGCACGGGCAGACCCATGGCGGCATCGCTCAAGGCGTCGGGCAGGCTTTGTGGGAGCAGTGTGTCATCGATCCCGGATCGGGCCAGCCGACGAGCGGCTCGTTCATGGATTATGGCATGCCGCGTTTCGACAACATGCCGAGCTTCAAGACCCAGATCGTCGAAGTGCTCTCGCCCACCAATCCGTTCGGCGTGAAAGCGGGCGGCGAAGGCGGCACGACGCCGGCGCCGGCCGTGATCATGAGCGCGGTGGAGGATGCTTTGTCGGAGTTCGGGCCGATCGACTTTGAAATGCCGGCAACGGCGCTGAAGATATGGTCCCATATCCAAAGCGGCCGTGCGCGGCTTCGTTCCTCGAACGCAGCGTGACAGCGAAAGAGGGTGGATCGATGACAACGGTCTCGATGACGGTCAACGGCTCCCCGGTGTCGCGGGACGTCGAAGACAATACGCTGCTGGCTTTTTTCCTGCGCGAGAGCCTCGGCCTGACGGGCACGCATGTCGGCTGCGATACCACGCAGTGCGGCTGTTGCGTGGTGCATGTGGATGGACGCTCGGTGAAGTCCTGCACCATGCTGGCAGCGCAGGCGAACGGCTGCGCGGTCACCACGATCGAAGGGCTTGCAACGGGTGACAAGCTGCACCCGGTGCAGGAGGCTTTCCGCACCTATCACGCCTTGCAGTGCGGCTTCTGCACGCCGGGCATGATCATGGCGGCCACGAACCTGATCGACACGTATCAAGGCGAATTGACGGAAGAGATCGTACGCGAAGAGATGGAAGGCAATCTGTGCCGGTGCACCGGCTATCATAATATCGTCAAGGCGATCCTCGCGGCGGCCGATGCGATGCGGCCGGCGCGCAGGGCGGCCGAATAGGCGGCCACGATGCATTCTCTCCGCTATCAACGTCCCGCGCGCATCGAAGATGCGCTGAAAATGTTCGGCGACGACAGCGATGCCGCCTACGTCTCCGGTGGACATACGCTGCTGCCGACCATGAAACAGGGTTTGGCGCGCCCGACGACTCTCGTCGATCTGACGGCGATCCCGGCGCTGCGCCACATCGACCTGGATCACGGACACATTTCCATCGGCGCGGCCACATGCCATGCTGATGTCGCCGCGTCGGCGATCGTGCGCGAGAACATTCCCGCGCTCGCGGGCCTCGCCGGGTCGATCGGCGATCGCCACGTCCGCAACCGCGGCACGATCGGCGGCTCGGTCGCCAATAACGACCCGGCCGCGGATTACCCCGCCGCTGTTCTCGGCCTTGGCGCCACCGTTGTCACCGATCGCCGTGAGATCCCGGCGGACGACTTCTTCGTGGCGCTTTATGAGACGGCGCTCGAGCCCGGCGAGATCATCACGCAGATCAGCTTTCCGATCGCGCAGATCGCTGGCTACGCCAAATTCCGCAGCGCGGCGTCGCGCTATTCGGTCGCGGCCGTTTTCATTTCGCGCGGGCCGCAAGGCGTGCGCGTCGCGGTGACCGGCGCGGGGGCTCGTGGCGTGTTCCGCGCGCACGATATGGAAAAGGCGCTGGCCGAGGATTTCCGCGCGGAAGCGCTGGCGCATGTGCGGATCGATCCAGCGACGTTGCTGGACGATCTCAACGGCACGCCGGACTATCGCGCCCACCTCGTGCAGGTCATGGCGCGGCGCGCGATGGAGAATCTCGGAAGCGCGCAGTCGTACAAATAGATTTTCGCTTGCAGGTTCATCATGGGAGCTCCGCAATGAGTTCGGTCGCACAAAAGGCTCCTTCCGATCTGCAGGAGCACCTCGCGCTTCTGACGAAGCGGGGGCTGGTGACGCAGATCGATCGGCGCATCGACAAGGATTCGGAGCTCCATCCGCTGGCCCGCTGGCAATTCCAGGGTGGCTTGCGCGACGAAGAGCGGCGCGCGTTCCTATTCACCAATGTCATCGGTGCGCGCGGTGAGAGCTACGACATCCCGGTGCTGGTCGGCGGGATTGCCGCGTCGCCGGAAATCTATGCGGCGGGACTGGGTGTGCCGGTGGCGGACATCGGCCGTGTCTGGGTCAAGGCGATGGCTGAACCGATCGCGCCGGTGCTGATCGAGGACGCGCCTTGCCAGGAAGTGGTTCTGAGTGGCGACGAACTGGCAGCGGAGGGCGGTGGCCTTGCGACGCTGCCGGTCCCGATCTCGACCCCTGGCTTTGACTCCGCACCTTACCTGACCGCCACGCTGTGCGTCACGAAGGACCCGGAGAGCGGCATTCAAAACATGGGCACCTACCGTGCCGCGCTGAAAGCCAATGACCGGCTCGGCGTGCGCATGGCGTCGCGTCTGAGCGGCGCGGGCGGCTATCTGCATTGGGAGAAATACAAGAAGCTCGGCAAGCTAATGCCTTGCGCGATCGTCATCGGCTGCGCGCCGGCGGTTCTGTTCACAGGGCCGCAGAAACTTCCGATCGACGTCGACGAGATGGGCGTCGCCGGTGGCCTGATGGGCCGGCCGGTGCGCACGGTGCGCTGCAAGACCATCGACCTTGTCGTGCCGGCGGATTCGGAAATCGTCATCGAGGGCTTGATCGACACGGACCTGCTGGAGCCGGAAGGCCCGTTCGGTGAAAGTCACGGTCACGTTGCGCTTGAAGATTTCAACATGTCCATGCGCGTCACGGCCATCACGCGCAAGCGCAAGCCGGTCTTCATTTCGATCGTAAGCCAGGTGACACCGAGCGAGTCGTCGGTGTTGAAGCGCGTCGCCTACGAGCCGATGTTTCTCGAGCACTTGCGGCACGCCCTCGGCGTCCGCGGGATCAAGCGCGTGGTCATGCACGAGCCGCTGACCAATCTGCGCAAGGTCATCTTCCTTCAGTTCGCGCGCGGCACGCCGAAGACCGAGGTGTGGCGCGGCATGCAGGGCGCGGCGACACTGCAGGCGCAGTGCGGGAAGCTTGTTATCGCGGTGTCGGAAGACATCCAGCCGGAAAACGCCGATGCCATCTTCTGGTCTTTGGCATACCGCTCGAATTTCATGGAAGACCTCCTCGTCACGCCGTACCGCTCGAGCGGGCACGGTCCAAAGTCGGGGCGCGGCGCGATGGAGGGAACGCTTTTGATCGACGCCACGCTCAAGCACGACATGCCGCCTTTGGCATTGCCGGCGGAGGAGTACATGGCGCGCGCCAAGGACATCTGGCAGGAGCTCGGGTTGCCGCGGATCGTGCCGCAGGCGCCCTGGCACGGCTATCAACTGGGCGACTGGTCGGAAGAATGGACTGGCTTTGCCGACGCCGCCGTTGCCGGCGACTGGCGACAGAATGGCGAATCGACTTATGCGCGGCGACATGGGAATCTGAAGCCTGAAACTCCAGTCCGCTCGGTTGAGTCGCCAAAAGCGTAGAGCGGCCGCGACGGAACTGAGAGGAGAGGTCGACTGGATGGCCAAGGGGGCGATCAGAACGGGGAAGCGCAGTGCCGGCCGGCCGGCGTTAGCCGCTGGCGCGTCGCGCGACGCCAGCCGGAGCGAGCCGTTGCCGGGCCCCGCCCTCGGCGCGCGCCTCGGGCCTTTGCGGCAGCCCTCCGCGCCTCTCAGAACCAAAATCATCGCAGCGCTGCGCAGCGCGATCGAGACGGGCGTCCTCGTCCCGGGCCAGCGCCTGATCGAGAAGGACCTGTGCGAGCAGCTTGGCGTCAGCCGCACGTCGCTGCGCGAAGCGCTGCGTGAGGTGCAGGCCGAGGGCATCCTCGAGTACAATTCGAGCCGCAGCCTCTCCGTCAGTTCGATCTCGATCGAGGAGGCCAAGAACATCTATCGTCTTCGCTCGGTGCTCGAGGCCTTGGCCGTCGAACAGTTCATCGAACAGGCGAGCGATGCTCAGATCGACGACCTGTTGCAAGAGAGCGAACGGCTCAAGAGCGCCTATCGAAACGGCGTGCTCGAAGAAATCTTGGTCGCCAAGCGATCTTTTTACGATCGGATCTGTGCCGGTGCGAAAAACCCGATCGCTTTCGACATGATCAGCCGGCTCGTGCTGCGGACATCGAGTTTGCGCAAACGATCGCTCGTTCGCAAAGAACGTCATCAACAGAGTATCAAGGAGATCGGGACCTTGATGAAGGCCATTCAGCGCCGTGACATCGCCCGCGCGCGGGCCGCGGCGATCGAGCATGTCAACAACTCTGGTCGCTCGGCGCTGCAGTGACGCGGTGAATCCTCGCGAACACGCAAACGCTTTCTGAACCCGATTCTGGACAACGGTACGATTCAAGGGTCTGGCAACCGGTCCGCCACGGTTGGTGCCATGGCGGACTGTGCTTTTGTGTCAAAACTCGCGTTCAATCGCGGTTTTGAACAGAACCGCGCCCGGTCGCTAACTCCGCGCGACGATCTGCCGGCGCATGGGTTTGAGCAGCACCAAGGCCATGAACGCCGCGGCGATATTGAGCACGGCGGCGATGACGAAGACGATGGTCCAACTGCCCGTGGCACTCACCAGAAGATTGCCGAGGGGAACGAGGAGCGCCGCCGTGCCCTTGGCGGTGTAGAGCAGGCCGTAGTTCGTCGTGGCGTATGTCCGGCCATACATGTCGGTGCAGGTCGCCGGAAACAGAGAATAAATCTCGCCCCAGGCAAAGAACACCAGGCCCGACAGGATCACGAACCAGACCGGATGCGCGGCCATGTGCAGCAGCGCGAAGAGCCCGATGCCTTCCAGCAGGAAGGCGATGAACATGGTGTTCTCACGGCCGATGTGATCCGACACCCAGCCGAAGAACGGCCTGCAGATGCCATTGAGCACGCGGTCGATGGAGAGCGCGAACGTCAGCGCGGGGAGGGTGATGCCGATGAGTGAGACCGGAACGGTGTCGACGCCAAAGTCCTTGGCGATGGGCGCGAGTTGCGCCGTCGCCATCAGGCCGCCGGTCCCGACCATCACGAACATGACGTACATGACCCAGAACGGCGTCGTCTTGAGCACTTCCATCGGTGCGTAGTCGCGGCGGGTCTGTTGCACCGCGACGCTGGCGGGCGCGGGAACATCGTTAGGCCCGGGTGCGCGCAACGCCAGCGCCACCAGCATGACGATCACGCCCTGTCCGATGCCGAACCACCAGAACGCGGATTCATAGCCGCTCGACGCGATCATGTTGGCGATCGGGACGATGGTCAGCGCCGAGCCGGCGCCGAAACCCGCCGCCGTCAATCCCGCGGCCAGGCCACGGCGATCGGGAAACCATTTCAGCGCGTTGCCGACCGCGCCGCCGTAGATCACGCCGGCGCCGATGCCGCCGATGGCCGCGCCGACATAGAGAAGGAGGAGCGAGTCCGCAACGGCGTTGATCATCCAGGCGATCGCGACAAGCGCGCCGCTGATGCAGATCATCACGCGCGGACCGAACTTGTCGATGAGATAACCCTCGATCGGGACCAGCCAGGTTTCGGCGACCACGAAGATCGTGAAGGCGATTTGAATGGAGGCGCGGCCCCAGTGATATTTCTGCTCGATCGGATTGACGAACAAGGTCCAGCCGTATTGCAGGTTGGCGATCATCACCATGCAGATGATGCCGAAAATCAGCTGACCCCAGCGGGTCGCTTCGGACGCTTGGACGCGCGATGGCGCTCTTTCTGAAATAGCAGTCATGTTCCCATCCCTCTGTTGCTGGAAACGGTCTTGCTGTCGCGCAAAGCGCGGCAACGACATTGACCGTGCACTTCGATGCATTGCAGCGAGTGGCAGGGGCCAGGAGGGGGTCGTGTAGCTTTGAGATGCGTCGTCGCGCGGCGCTGATTTGGCGTGGGCATACGGTGTCGCGGGACAGGCATTGACGCGCTGTCTGTCAACCCAACTGCCGCGCGCCGCACTGCGACCACAGATATCCTCCCTGGCTCATTTTTGTTTTTGGAAGGGCGTGAACCCCTTCTGGTTTTTAAGGGGACCGAACCCCTCGTGCCGGAGTTTTGTATACATTATGCCACGAGGTATACATAATACCAGACTTGACAGCGGGCGGCAACATGGAATGAAATCGATTTTCAAAATTGCACGAACGGCGTGTGCGAGACGAAAACATTATGAAAAGCAATAGGTTGCAGATACAGTCGCTGTTTGACGTCGAGGAAGGTGGTTTCAGCACGTCCTCTCAGCGCGGGTTTCGCTGCCAGAGAGCGCAGGTTTCGGCGGCCGCGAGGATGCCGTTTCAGGCAAACACGGCGCGCTCTCCGCAACGCCCGGATCGCTGCAGCCGCGCGCGACATGGCGCTGAAACCGCACGCGCACGGAGGTCATGAAACAGTCATGCCTGCACATACTCTTGATGGACTGACGGCTGCAGCGATGCTCAGCGAAAACGTGCGTGCGGAGGCTGGGCACTTAAGGGCGCTCGCAGGCGTGACGGCGGGTCTCGCAGTGGTCCTCGTCGGCGACAATCCGAGCAGCCAGGTGTACGTCGCGAGCAAGTCACGCAAAGCGCTGGCGGCCGGAATCTCCGCAGAGGATTATCGTTTGCCGGCAACTGTCAGCCGCGCTGAACTTCTGGCATTGATCGGGCGGCTTAACGCGGACACGCGGGTGCATGGCATCCTCGTTCAGCTTCCCTTGCCGGATCACATCTGCACGACGGATGTTTTGAGCGCGATCGATCCCGCCAAAGACGTCGACGGCTTTCATCCGGTCAATGTCGGGCTGCTCGCCACCGGCGACAAGACGCAAGGCTTCATTCCCTGCACGCCGCTTGGTTGCCTGTTCCTGCTGCGGGAGTGGTTCGCCAGCCTTTCAGGGTTGAATGCGCTGATCCTTGGCCGCTCCACGATCGTCGGCAGGCCGATGGCGCAGCTCCTGTTGCATGAGAACTGCACAGTGACCATTGCTCATTCCAAGACCAGCGATCTCGTGGACCATTGCCGGCGCGCCGACGTCCTGATCGCGGCGGTCGGTAAGCCCAATTTTGTCAAGGGCAACTGGATTAAGCCGGGGGCGGCAGTGATCGACGTCGGCATCAATCGGATGACGCGGGCGGACGGCCGGTCAACGCTGGTCGGCGACGTCGCGTATGAAGACGCGTCGCTCGTGGCCGGCGCTATTACACCGGTGCCGGGCGGTGTCGGGCCGATGACTATCGCATGTTTGCTGGCAAATACGGTCACTTCCGCTTATCGCCATGCCGGCATCGTGGTGCCGCAATGGATGGCGGAGGGGCGTCTCGCCCGCGCGCCCCGGCGCGTTCCCGACAGTCCGGTCAGCGCGTAGCGCTTCAGTCCTCAGGCATCTTGCCGCCAACGCGGTCGGTGATTTCCTTGGCCGCGCGCTTCACCATCGGTCCGAGTTCGCCCAGCCGTTCCTCGGTCACGCGCACGGTCGGCCCGGAGATCGAAATCGCGCCCATGACTTCGCCGTGCTCGTTGTAAACGGCCGCGCCGACGCAACGCAGACCTTCGGCCTGCTCCTGATCGTCGACGGCCCATCCACGTTTTCGCGCCATGGCGAGATCCGCGAGCAGGGCGTCGGGATCGACAATTGTGTACTTTGTAAAACGCGGCATGCCGACATGATGCAGCCGTTGCGACAGTGCCGCGTCGGTCAGCGACGTCATCATCGCCTTGCCGAGGCTTGACGCGTGCATCGGTCCGCGCGCGCCAGGGCGGTGAAAGGCGCGGATCGATTGATGACTTTCAATCTGCGATACGAAAACGACGTAGCCGTCGTTCTCGATGGCCATGTTCACCGTTTCGCCGCTCGCTTCCATGAGATGGCGCATGGTGCTGCGGCCGACATCGACCATCTTGCGATTGCGCAAGAAGGCGCTGCCGGTGCGAAAAGCCTGAACGCCGATGAGATAGTGGCCCTGGTCGTCGTCTTGGACGAAGCCGCCGGCTTTCAGCGTGTTGAGAATGCGGTGCGCGGTCGATGCCGCGATGCCGGCGCGCTGCGCAATGCCGGTCAATGAAAGGCCGTCGGCCTCCGCAATGATGGCCAGGAGGTTCAGCCCGCGCTCCAGCGCCTGGACAGAGCCTGCCAAATGACCCGCGCCTTGCGGCTCGAATGGAGCGGGGCGCACCGATCGCGGTCTTCCAACCATGCAACCTCTCTTTTCAATTCAAACACTTGTAGCACGATCCGCCCGTGGCGGCACTGTTGCGCGACAGTTTGCCCGGCGCGCCCTTCAACGCATTGATAAATAGAGAGAAATATGCACGCCACCAAAGGGCCATGAAAATGGAAAACATTTCCATTGCAAGGTGGAACAGCTGGTATACAGTATTACAGACGTTTTGGCGCTCTCACGGGGAAGTCCAATGCATCTGGCTGCGAGCAAAATCGATTTCGGCGACGTGTCCGATTTCTTCTCGAGCGGGCTAACCGACACGGATCCGGCCCTTTCCGCGGCGATCGGCCGCGAGGTCGAGCGCCAGCGCAACGAGATCGAGTTGATTGCGTCGGAAAATATCGTCAGCCGTGCAGTGCTCGAGGCAGCGGGCTCCGCGCTGACCAACAAGTATGCCGAGGGTTATCCCAGCAAGCGCTACTACGGCGGCTGTCAATTCGTCGATGAAGCCGAGACGCTCGCTATCGAGCGCGCCAAGAGTCTGTTCGGCTGCCAATTCGCGAATGTGCAGGCGCATTCGGGCAGCCAGGCAAACCAATCTGTGCTGCTTGCGCTCGCCCAGCCGGGCGACACGATCCTCGGGCTATCCCTTGCCGCAGGCGGGCACCTGACCCACGGCGCGGCGCCGAACCTGTCGGGCAAATGGTTCAACGCAGTCCACTACGGCGTGCGCGCCGACGACCAGCGCATCGATATGGACCAGGTCGCGCAGCTCGCGCGCCAGCATAAACCAAGCATCATCATCGCCGGCGGTTCGGCCTATCCGCGCATCATCGACTTCGCAGCCTTCCGCGCGATTGCGGACGAGGTCGGTGCGTTCCTTATGGTCGACATGGCGCATTTCGCTGGGCTTGTCGCGGGCGGCGTTCACCCGTCTCCGCTGCCCCACGCCGATGTCGTGACGACCACCACGCACAAGACCTTGCGCGGCCCGCGCGGCGGCATGGTGCTGA
Organism: Pseudolabrys sp.; assembly: GCA_036264375.1. GTDB lineage: Bacteria > Pseudomonadota > Alphaproteobacteria > Rhizobiales > Xanthobacteraceae > Pseudolabrys. The sequence goes on along the minus strand of DATARB010000357.1, from coordinate 22,032 downwards.
CCAACGATGAAGCAATCGCCAAGAGGATCAACTCGGCGATATTCCCCGGTCTGCAGGGCGGGCCGCTGATGCATGTCATCGCGGCGAAGGCAGCCGCATTCGGCGAAGCGCTGCGGCCCTCGTTCCAAACCTATGCCCGCGCCGTCGTCGAGAATTGCAAGGCCATGGGCGAGGTGCTGCGAGCCTCCGGCTACGATCTCGTCACCGGCGGAACCGACACGCATCTCATTTTGCTCGATCTGCGGCCGAAGAAGCTCACCGGCAACGTCGCCGAAAAGAGCCTCGGTCGCGCAAACATCACCTGCAACAAGAACGGTATTCCGTTCGATCCCGAAAAGCCGACGGTCACGTCAGGCGTCCGCCTTGGCACGCCGGCGGGAACGACGCGCGGCTTTGGCGTCGCGGAATTCCGCGAGATTGGCCGGATGATCGCCACGGTTCTCGAGGGTCTCGCGGAAAACGGCGAGGCCGGCAATGCCGAGATCGAGGCGGCGGTGAAAGCGCAAGCGCTCAGGCTGTGCGAGCGCTTTCCAATCTACGGACGATAAGTCGGCACGGCTCACAGACGGAAATACCGGCTCAAGAACCATTGCGCCGCGAACACAGGGAGAAACAGTGATGTCAGGATTTCACGGCCTTTTCATTCCTGGTCCGACGAATATGCCGTTCGGCGTTCGTCAGGCGATGGATGTTCCGCTCGAGGATCAGCGCGCGCCCGACTTTCCGGCGTTCACCTTGCCGCTGTTCCGCGACCTGAAGAAGGCGTTCAAGACCGAGAAGGGCCAGGTCTTCCTGTATCCCGGCTCCGGCACCGGCGGATGGGAAGCGGCCATCACCAACACCTTGTCGCCCGGCGACAAAGTGCTCATCGCGGTGTTTGGACAATTCTCGCACCTGTGGGCCGACCTCTGCACGCGGCACGGTCTCGACGTCGATGCGGTGCAGGTTGAGTGGGGCGAGGGCGTTCCGCTCGACATTTTCGCCGAGCGGTTCCAGCAGGACAAAGAGCACAAGATCAAAGCCGTGCTCGTGTGCCACAACGAAACCGCCACCGGCGTGACCAGCGACGTTGCAGGCGTGCGCAAGGCGCTCGATGCGGTGGGCCACCCGGCTTTGCTCATGGTGGATGGCGTGAGCTCGATCGCGAGCATCGATTTCCGCATGGACGAGTGGGGCGTCGACCTCGCGGTGTCCGGCTCGCAAAAGGGTTTCATGCTGCCGACCGGCCTTGCCATTGTCGCGGCCAGCCCGAAGGCGCTCGAGGCCAACAAGACGGCCAAGTTGCCGCGCTGCTTCTTCGACTTCGCCGACATGATCCGCACGAACAAAGACGGCTACTTCCCCTATACGCCGGCCACCACGCTGATGCGCGGCCTGCGCGCCTCGCTCGACACGCTGTTCGCCGAGGGGCTCGATAATGTGTTCGCCCGCCATCACCGGATGGCCGAAGGCGTTCGTCAGGCCACGGCGGCGTGGGGCCTCACGCTCTGCGCCAAAGAGCCGAAATGGCATTCGGACACCGTTTCGGCGATTTGCGTGCCGAAAGGCTTCAATAGCGACGAGATGATCAAGATCGCCTACTACCGCTACAAGCTTTCGCTCGGTCTCGGCCTGTCGAAGGTCGCAGGGCGGCTGTTCCGCATCGGCCACATCGGCAACATCAACGAGCTCATGATCCTGCAGGCCCTTGCCGGATGCGAGATGGCCATGCGTGACGCCGGTATTCCGGTCGAAGCGGGCTCCGGCGTTGCCGCGGCCGAGGAGCATTTCCGCGCCACGGCGCCGAAGCTGCAACTTGGCATGGTCGCATAGTCCCTCGACAGGGAGGCGCTCGTGAAAATCTGCATCTATGGTGCGGGGGCGATCGGGGGATACTTGGCCGTCGGCCTCAGTCAGGTCGACGGCGTGGAGCTGTCGCTCGTGGCCCGCGGTGCGCATCTGGCGGCGATCAAGGAGCGCGGCCTGACGCTGCACATCGCCGGCGAGGAACGTGTCTGCAAGCCTCGAGCGACGAACAATCCCGCCGAGCTCGGGCCGCAGGACTACGTGATCGTCTGCCTCAAGGCGCACCAAGCCTGGGAGGCGGCCGAACAGATGTCTCCGCTGCTCGGCGAGGCGACGGCTGTTGTGACCGGACAAAACGGGGTGCCCTGGTGGTACGCCTATGGTCTCGAAACGCGCTTCGAGAACATGCGACTGCAGAGCGTCGATCCGGGCAGCCGGCAGTGGAACACGATCGGGCCGGAACGAGCGATCGGCTGCGCGGTCTATCCGGCGACCGAGATCGTCGGTCCCGGTGTGGTAAAACACGCTTATGGCAACAAGTTTTCGCTGGGCGAGCCGGACGGCAGCATCTCGCAGCGATGCCTCCGGTTAGCGGTCGTGCTCCAGACTGCCGGGTTCGATGCGCCGGTGCTCCCCGACATCCGCAACGAATTGTGGCTGAAGCTGTGGGGCAATCTCTGCTTCAATCCGATCAGCGCCTTGACGCGCGCAACGCTCGACGTCGTCACGACGCAGGCGGATCTTCGGGCCCTCTGCGTCCACATGATGACGGAGGCGAAAGACGTGGCGACAGCTTTCGGCGCTTCTTTCCGTGTGGGTCTCGACAAACGCATCCTCGGCGCGTCGCGCGTGGGCGCCCACCGCACATCCATGCTGCAGGATCTCGAAGGCGGGCGGCCATTGGAGCTTGACGCTCTCTTGACGTCCGTCCAAGAATTGGGCCGCATCGCCGGAATCCAGACGCCTTATATCGACGTGGTTCTCGGATTGACGCAGCAACTCGGGCGTTCGCTGAAGCTCTATCCGGTATTTCCGGACATGCCCGCTGTGCCGGCCGATGGCGGACAGCTCGAACACCGCGAACAGGTGCACGCATGAATCCCATGAAGCCAAAAATCGTATTTCTCGACCGCAACACGATCGGACCGACCGTCGAGCTCACGCGGCCGCGGTTCGAGCATGAGTGGATCGAGCATGACGCGAGCGCGCCGGACCAGGTCGTCGAACGGCTCGCGGGCGCGGCAATCGCAATCACGAACAAGGTCAAGATCCGCGAAGAGCATCTGGCGAAGCTGCCGCAGCTCAAGATGATCGCCGTCGCCGCGACGGGTTACGACGTGATCGATCATGACGCCTGCCGAAAGCGCGGGGTCGTGGTGTCCAATATCCGCGGCTATGCCGCGAATACCGTTCCCGAACATGCTTTCGCGCTGATCCTCGCCTTGCGGCGCAACATTGTCGGTTACCGGCAGGCGGTCATTGACGGTGCGTGGCAGAAATCGGGGCAATTCTGCTTCCACGCGTTTCCCATCGGCGAGCTTGCCGGCGCGACGCTGGGCATCATGGGGGAGGGCGCGATCGGCCAGTCCGTTGCACGCCTCGGCCAGGCCTTCGGAATGAAGACGCTTTTCGCGGCGCATAAGGGCGTGGATGGGCTTGGTCCGCTCTACACGCCGTTCGACGATGTCCTGGCGACGAGCGATATCATCACGCTGCATTGCCCGCTGATGCCGGGAACCCGCAACATGATCGCCATGCCCGAGTTCCGTAAGATGCGGAAGCGGCCGTTGCTCATCAACACGGCGCGCGGCGGTCTCGTCGTGGAACAAGACGCTGTTCAGGCGCTCGACGAGGGGCTCATTTCGGGCCTAGGATTTGACTGCCTGACGTCGGAGCCGCCCAGTGCGGATCATCCATTCGTCGCGATCCTGGATCGCCCGAACGTCATCGTCACGCCGCATGTCGGCTGGGCCGGCCAGGACGCCATGCAGACACTTTGGGACCAGTTGGTCGGACACATCGAAAACTATCAGGCGGGGCGCCCGACCAACGTAGTCGCCGCCTGAGAGCGACCGGGACGCCACAACGAGAACAGAAATCCGATTGGGAGGTCGACGCGGTGCAGCTTCACGAACACCAGGCAAAGAAGGTGCTGTCGAGGTACGCGATCGCTATTCCCGAGGGCCTGCTCGCCACGACCGCGGACGAGGCGGAAGCGGCTGCAACGCGTCTGGGGCCGGGGACCGTCTTTGTGAAGGCGCAGAGCCTTGCAGGAGATCGCGCGGCGGCCGGCGGCGTGCGTCCGGTGGAGTCCGCTTCGCTTGCAAAAGCTGTCGCGTCGCAATTGCTGGGCAGGAAGCTCGTTACGACGCAGACGGGCGAGAACGGCCAACTCGTCAAGAAGGTGTTGGTCGAGCGCGGCGTTCGTGCGGTCAACGAACTCTACCTGGCGCTCAGCATCGACGCCGCATCTTCGACGATCGTTATCACGGCGGCGCAGGGCGGCGGGAGCGGCATCGAACAACGCCTCGCAACGGCACCGTTAGGCGTCTTGCGGCTCGGCATGACGGGCGAGCGCCATGCCGGCGACATCGCCGCCTTCTGCGGCCAGCTCGGCCTGTCGGAAGCGGCGGCGGAGAAACTCGCTGGCGTGATCGCGCGGCTGCACCGCGCATTCATCGAGCTCGACGCCAGCCTGATCGAGATCAATCCTCTCGCCTTGACCGAAAGCGGCGAGCTCATCGCGATCGATGCGAAACTTGCGCTCGATGACAATGCCGCGTTTCGGCACGCCGACCTGCTGCAACTGGGCGAGGAGGCGGAGGCCGACCTGATCGAGTTGAAGGCCCAGCGCCATCAGATCAACTTCATGCAGATGGACGGCAATATCGGCACGGTGGTCAACGGCGCCGGATTGGGGCTGGCGACGCTCGACATGCTCCGCGCCGCCGGCGGAGCGCCGGCCAATTTCATGGATATCCGGACCACGGCGAAGAGCATGGACATCGCGCAAGGCATCGCGCTGGTGCTCGATAATCCGCGCGTCAAGGTGCTGCTGGTCAATGTCTTCGGCGGCGGCATGCAGCCCTGCGATACGATCGTGGAAGGCTTGGGCATCGCCTTTCGCCGGCACGCGAGGCGGTTGCCTATTGTCTTGCGCGTCAAGGGAAACAATGAAGAAATGGCGCGGCTGCGGCTGGCGAATTTCGACCTGCAAAAGATCGAATGCGCCGATATGTGGCAGGCGGTGACGCGTGCGGTCGCAATTGCTCAGGGGAGAGCGTGATGGCCATTCTCATCGGCGAAAACACACGTCTGCTCTGTCAGGGCATGACCGGCTGGGCCGGCACCTATCACACCAGCCGCATGATCCAGTACGGCACCAACGTGGTGGCCGGCGTCACGCCCGGTAAGGGCGGAAAGTCTCACATCGACGTTCCGGTTTTCGATCGCGTGGCCGATGCGATGACGGCGACAGGCGCCAATGCCAGCGCCGTCTTCGTTCCGCCGGATCGCGCCGCCGGCGCCATCATCGAGTCGATCGAGGCGGAAATGCCGCTCGTCGTCGTCGTCACCGAGCGCATCCCGGTGCTCGACATGATCCGCGTGCGCGAGGCGCTCGCCGGTTCGCGCACCCGTCTTGTCGGCCCGAACTCGCAAGGCCTCCTGGTCCCTGGCGTCTGCCAGATCGGCGTCATGGCAACCGATCGCGCGCGGCGTGGAACTATCGGCGTGATGTCGCGGTCGGCCTCATTGACTAGCGAGGTCGTGAGCCAGCTCACCGCCGCCGGTCTTGGCCAATCGACGACGGTCGGCATCGGCGGCGATCCGATCCACGGCATGGGCTTTGTCGATTGCCTGGAGCTGTTCTTTGCCGATCCGCAGACCGAAGCGATCGTGCTGATCGGCGAAATCGGCGGTACCGAAGAGCAGCAGGCGGCCGAGTATCTCCAAGCCGTCGGTGCGAAAAAGCCGATCATCTCTCTGATTGTCGGGCAACACGCGCCGCTGCAGCGGCGCATGGGGCACGCCGGCGCCTTGGCCCAGGACCCGCTGGCCGACGCCGCCAGCAAGGTCGCGGCACTGCGGCAGGCCGGCGCGACCATCGTGCCGAGCGCGCATCTCGTCGGCGCAACGACACATGATCTGCTCGCGAAGCGCGCGGCCTGAGCGCGCCACGGGCAGCGACCGATCCGACGACTTGAGTGGTGATGCCGATGTCATTGGCTGCGGCTCCTGTGAAGGTCGACGATTGGAAGGAAGCGCCTCTCCTCGATGACATCCGCCTGCTCGGACAGGTTCTTGGCGACACCATCCGCGAGCAGGAGGGCATCGAGATCTTCGACCGGATCGAGACGATCCGGCGCTTGAGCGTTGCTTTCGAGCGCGACGCCAATCTCGAGGCGGGTCAACGGCTGGATGCTCTCTTGCGCGGACTGAGCACCGAGGAGGCCATTTTGGTCGCCCGTGCCTTCAGCTATTTCTCACATCTCGCAAATATCGCGGAGGACAGACATTACATCCGCCGGCGCGAGGCGCACGAACAGCGGGATGAAGCCGACGAGCAGCCCGGCAGTCTTGCCGCGACCTTCCGTGTTTTGGGTGACGCCGGCATCACCGCGGCGGACATCGCAGGCGCGCTCGGTCGCGGCCTGATTTCGCCGGTTCTGACGGCTCATCCCACCGAGGTGCGGCGCAAGAGTCTTCTCGACGCCGAGGGTGCGATCGCCCATCTCCTCGCCGAACGTGAGAACCTCAAAACCAGGCGCGAGCGGCTGCAAAGCGACGCGCTCCTGAAAGCTCGCGTCGTGCAGATGTGGCAGACGCGGCTGCTGCGCGTGTCGCGGCTCATGGTCCTGGACGAGATCGAGAATGCGCTGAGCTACTACCAGACCACGTTTCTGCGCGAGATCCCGCGGCTGTATGCCGACATCGAGGAGCGGCTGGATGGCGTGCGCGTCGCCGCGTTCTTCCGCATGGGATCGTGGATCGGCGGCGATCGTGACGGCAATCCCAACGTCGACGCGCAGACCCTTCGCGAGGCGCTGCGTCAGCAATGCGAAACGGCGCTGCTTCATTATCTCAAGGAGATCCACGGGCTCGGCGCCGAGCTCTCCGTTTCGCGCACGCTCGTCGGATGCACGCACGAATTGGATTCGCTGGCGGAGCGGTCGGGCAACGACGATCCGCATCGCGCCGACCAGCCTTACCGGCGCGCGCTGACCGGCATCTATGCGCGGCTCGCCGGCACGATGGCCAGGCTCACCGGGACGGACGTGCTGCGGCGCGCAGTCGCCCCGGCCGAACCCTATGAGCGGGCCGAAAAGCTGCAGAGCGACCTGGCGACCATCGAGGACTCCCTGCGGTCGCATCACGGCGAAAGCCTGGTGCCGGCCCGGCTCGCGCCGTTGCGCCGCGCGGTTGACGTCTTCGGTTTCCATCTTGCGACTGTCGATCTGCGGCAGAGTTCGGATCGGCACGAAGAAACACTGGCGGAAATGCTGGCCGCCGCGCGCGTCGCTCCCGACTACTCGGCTCTTGGCGAGGAGGAGAAGCAGGCGCTGCTGCTGCGCCTGCTTCTCGACCCGCGTCCGCTGCGCGTTCCGGAGGTGGCCTATTCGCAGCGGACCGAAAGCGAGCTGGCTGTATTTGGTGCGGCCCGCGAAATGCGCAGCACGTTCGGCCCCGACAGCATCCGGCACTACGTCATCAGCCATACAGAGGCCGTGAGCGACCTGCTCGAGGTGCTCCTGCTGCAGAAAGAATGCCAGCTGATGCGCGGCGCGCTCGGCGATCCCGGCGCATCCGCGCAGTTACAAGTGGTGCCGCTGTTTGAAACAATCGACGACTTGCAGAACGCCGAGGCGATCATGCGGGCATTTTATGCCATGCCGGGCATCAGGGATCTCGTGCTTGCGTCGGGCGCGCAGCAGGAGATCATGCTCGGCTATTCGGACAGCAACAAAGACGGCGGCTTCTTCGCCAGCAATTGGAAGATCTATCAGACGTCGATCGCACTGGCGAAAGCCTTTGCGGACTCCGGCGGCATCAGCCTGCGGCTCTTTCATGGACGCGGGGGCACCGTGGGGCGCGGGGGAGGGCCGAGTTATCAGGCGATTCTGGCGCAGCCGCCGGGGACGGTGAACGGGGCGATCAGGCTGACGGAGCAGGGGGAGGTCATTGCGTCGAAATACGCCAACCCCGAAATCGGCCGGCGGAATCTTGAAGCGCTGGTCTCCGCGACGCTGGAAGCGACGTTGCGCCAGTCGAACGAGCCGGTCCCGGATGAGTTCATCGCGGCGGCGGATCGGATTTCAAAAGCGAGCACGGCGGCCTACCGGTCGCTCGTCTACGAAACGCCGGGCTTTACCGACTATTTCTTCGGCGCGACGCCTATCGCTGAGATCGCCGGGCTCAACATCGGTTCGCGGCCGGCCTCGCGCCACGCGACCCGGCGCATCGAAGACCTGCGTGCGATTCCCTGGACCTTTTCGTGGGGGCAGGCGCGGGTCAACTTGCCCGGCTGGTATGGATTTGGCTCAGGCGTCCAGGCGTTCCTCGGCCATGAGCGTGAGCCGCGGCTAAACGTGTTGCGGCGGATGTATCGCGATTGGCCGTTCTTCCGTGTGCTGCTGTCGAACATGGACATGGTGCTGGCGAAAGCCGATCCAGCTTTGGCCAAGCGCTATGCCGAGCTTGCGACCGATCGTGATCGTGCCGCCTCCATCTTCAAGACACTGGAAGAGGAATGGACGCGAACCGTCGAGGCGCTCAATGACATTGTGGGAACGCGGCAGCGCCTAGCGGACAATCCGGCCCTGGCGCGCTCCATTCGCCATCGCTTCCCCTATATTGCCCCGCTCAATCACCTTCAGATGGAATTTATCCGGCGCTGGCGAAGCGGCGCTCAGGACGAAAAGACGCGGCGCGGCATTCTCATCTCGATCAACGGCGTCGCGGCGGGGCTACGCAACACCGGATAGCGGCCTTTCAAGCGATGACCGCAACCAGGCTCTTTCCTGTACCGTCCTCCCACACAGCGCCAAGGCCTCAGCCGCTCTATCAAGGGACTGTCTTCAATCAATGCTCCGCGCACATAGGTATGGGGACAAGGACTTATACCAGCGGCCCGAAACTGTGACTCGTTGGGGATTCCCAAATCAGTGAAATTCTGACTCGATGCTTGCTTTTGAGAGGAGCGGCATCGATGGCAGCGGCGGTATCGATCACTCGACTTGATCTGGCGGCTTCGGATCTTCGCAAGGCGGCGAGCGGGGAGAAGAATAGTGCGGCGGCGCGTCGGATACTTGCGCTCGCTCTGGTGCTCGATGGCGTGGACCGCAAAACGGCGGCCGAAACCTGCGGCATGGACCGTCAGACCTTGCGGGACTGGGTGCACCGGTACAATGCCGGGGGACTGGCCGGGCTTCGTAATCTCAAATCGCCAGGTCGCGGATCGAAACTGACGACGCGGCAGCAGGCCGAATTGGCCGCGCTTGTCGAGGCCGGCCCCGACCTTGCGGTGCACGGGGTCGTGCGTTGGCGGCGAATCGATCTGCGCGACGAATTGCAGCGGCGCTTCGGTGTCGCGCTGCACGAGCGTTCGGTCGGGAAGGTTCTGGCCAAGCTCGGCTACCGCAAACTGTCGGTAAGGCCCCGCCATCCCCAGGCTGACGAAGCAGCCCAGGAGACGTTTAAAAAAACTTCGCCGCGACGGTCACGGCGCAAATCCCCGACCGCGCCAAAGGCAAGCCGATCGAAATCTGGTTCCAAGACGAGGCCCGGATCGGCCAGCAGGGAACGCTGACCCGCGTCTGGGCCAAGCGTGGAACGCGACCCCGCGCGCCGCACGACCGACGTTACGACTGGGCCTATCTGTTCGGCGCGGCCTGTCCGCAACGTGGCGTCGCAGCAGGCTTGGTCATGCCGGCGGCGAACGCCGAGGCCATGTCGCTGCATCTCACTGCGATCAGCCGCAAGGTGGCGGCAGGGAGTCACGCAGTTCTCGTCCTCGATGGCGCCGGCTACCATATTGCTGCCGCGCTCACGATCCCCAAAAACGTCACGCTTGTGCGTCTGCCACCCTATGCCCCTGAACTCAATCCGATCGAGAACGTCTGGGAATATCTGCGCGGCAACAAACTCGCCATCACCGTCTTCCACGACTACGACGACATCGTTGATAAAACCTGCGACGCATGGAACTTCTTTGAACAAGATCCAACGCGCATCGCCTCAATCACCACCCGAACATGGGCGACAGTCAATAATTAGGGCCGTTGGTATTAGCACGCGAAATCGACAAGAACTCGTACTCCGAGAGGTTTAAGGCTGTTGAATGGTCGAGGTCACGAAGCAGCCGCTTCTCTTGCATCATCACACAGGTCGTGGGCGCGTAGGTTATTCCGCATACGATCTTCCTCGACAATTCGCAGCAACTTGTTTTGATGGTGTGGCAGCAAGAACTTTGCTACCTCGCCGCTCCAAGGCATATTCAGATCAAATAAGACCCCCAGACCCATTAGTCCGGGAATCTCTGCGAAGCCGAACTCATGCCCCTCATGATAACGTTCCGCCATAAAATCTTCGATTGCGGTCAACACGCCGTTGCGCGGGCCCCCTTCATGCGCTGCCCAAGCGAAATAATTACCGCCCCGAAATCCTCGTTTCCAAAGCAACCCTGGATTTCCAAGTGTAACGCCGTCCTCTCTTGAAAATGGATGCCGGTATTCGGCTGGAATGCGTTCGGGCGCATAATACATATCGCGCCGCGCGCAGGGCCAACATACGTCGTGAAAAAATGCCAATAGCGGTTTATTATCTCGCCGGCAGATTTTCTCGGCTTCAATGATCTCATTATAGACCGTGTACCAATTGTGATCGCCGTCGATAACCCAAGCATCGATGTTGCTCAGTTTGGGAAATGCCTCAAGGCTCGGTAGATCGACATGACGGACTTGCGAAGTGAGCGCGGCCCATGACCGAAAAGCCGGGGTTGGTGCGGGATCAATGCTCGTGAGCTGGCCTCCATGATTGAGGCAATATTCTGCGAGCATCAAAGACATGCCGCCAGTGTCGGCGCCTATTTCAACGACTTGCTTAGCTTGAGCGAATTCCAGGACGGGGAAAATCAGGTCCGAAAAGGCCGTCATCGAATACATGGAAGGGCCAATGCTGCTGGAACTGAAGGCCTCGGGCGCTTCTCGCCCATCTTTGGCTTTAAACGCGGAAAGCATCGGAGCCAGGCGCTAGAAATTGAGAAAAGCGCGGCGGTCGCGTATTGATCTGTGCATTGGCATGCAACGTCTCCATTCGTTGTGCAGAAAAGCGAATGCTGGGGCTGCGAGATACGCTCCGCGACCGGCCGCCTCCGAGAATGGGACCACTGTCCGATGATCCTCGGCACAATGGCGTCCGCTCGCTCGCGGAGGCATGCGTCGAGGGGAGGGGAGGCGGCGTGCTGTTGAAATTGGGCGCTTAACTCAGTACAAAACGAGAGTACAAACGAAATCGCGGAGCCGTTCGGAAGTTCAAATGTTTCAGCCGTTTTTGAGCGTGCCGGCCGTCTCCCTTCACCCGCTCCAATCTTTCTAAGGCTTACAAGATAGCGCGCGGCTCTTTCTCCACGCCGGGCGGACCACCGAGGTTCCAGGTGCTCACCGCCTGAGACTTTCAGGGTTCGAACCTGGCAAAGCCGGCAAGCGCTACGGTCATTTCAGGTTGAGGACACGCGCTCATGGCGAAGACAGAAAAAGCGTCCGCGCAGCGGCTGCGCTCGCGGCTCTGGTTCGATAATCCCGACAATCCCGGAATGACGGCGCTCTATCTCGAGCGCTATCTCAACTTCGGGCTCACGAAAGAGGAACTGACCTCGGGCCAGCCGATCATCGGCATCGCCCAGACCGGGTCCGACCTCTCGCCGTGCAATCGCCATCATCTGGCGCTGGCCGAACGCGTGCGCGCCGGCATCCGCGCCGCAGGCGGCATCCCATTCGAATTTCCGGTGCATCCCATCCAGGAAACCGGCAAGCGGCCGACCGCGGCGCTCGACCGCAACCTGGCTTATCTGGGCCTTGTCGAAGTGCTCTACGGCTATCCACTCGACGGTGTCGTGCTCACCACCGGCTGCGACAAGACCACGCCCGCCTGCCTGATGGCGGCGGCAACGGTGAACATTCCCGCCATCGTCTTGTCCGGCGGCCCGATGCTCAACGGCTACTGGAAGGGCGAGCGGGCGGGCTCCGGCACCGTGGTCTGGCAGGCGCGGGCCGATCATGCCGCCGGCAAGATCAGCTACGTGGAATTCCTCGACATCGTCACCTCGTCGGCGCCCTCGGTCGGCCATTGCAACACCATGGGGACGGCCTCGACGATGAATGCGCTGGCTGAAGCGCTCGGCATGTCGCTGCCCGGCTGCGCGGCTATTCCGGCGCCGTATCGTGAGCGCGGACAGATCGCCTACGAGACCGGCATGCGCGCCGTCGAGATCGTGCATGAAGACCTCAAGCCGACCGATATCCTGACGCGCCGAGCCTTCGAGAACGCCATCGTCGCCTGCTCGGCGATCGGCGGCTCGACCAACGCGCCGGTCCATATCAACGCCATCGCGCGCCATGTCGGCGTGCGGCTGACGATCGAGGACTGGGAGCGCTTCGGCTACGACGTGCCGCTGCTCGTGGACATGCAGCCGGCCGGCAAATATCTCGGCGAAGAATATTATCGCGCCGGCGGCCTGCCGGCGGTGATGCACGAACTGCTCAAAGCCGAGCGCATCCATGGCGACGCCAACACCATCAACGGCAAGACGATGGCCCAGAATGTGACCCGCACAAAGGCGCAGAATATCGACGTCATTCGCCCTTACGAACGGCCGATGATGAAGCAGGCCGGATTCAAAGTCCTTTCAGGGACACTGTTCGATTCCGCGATCATGAAGACCAGCGTGATCTCGGACGAATTCCGCCAGCGCTATCTGTCCAATCCGAAAGACCCTGAAGCGTTCGAAGGCCGCGCGGTCGTGTTCGAAGGCCCGGAGGATTATCATCACCGCATCGAGAGCCCATCGCTGAAGATCGACGCGCACTCCATCCTGGTCATCCGCGGCGTCGGACCGATCGGCTATCCCGGATCGGCGGAGGTCGTGAACATGCAGCCGCCGGCAGCCTTGATCAAAAAAGGCATCAACTCATTGCCCTGCATCGGCGATGGCCGCCAGTCGGGCACGTCGGGCTCGCCGTCGATCCTCAATGCTTCGCCGGAAGCCGCCGCGATGGGCGGGCTTGCGCTTCTGCGCACCGGCGACCGCATCCGCATCGATCTCGGCAAGGGCAAGGCGGATATCCTGTTGTCAAAGGAGGAACTCGCCAAGCGGCGCGCCGCGCTCGAAGCGCGCGGCGGCTTTCATTATCCCGAGAGCCAGACCCCGTGGCAGGAGATCCAGCGCTCGATGGTCGATCAGCTCGCCGATGGAATGGTGCTCAAGCCGGCGGTGAAATATCATCGCATCGCGCAGAAGAGCGTCCCGCGGGACAATCACTAGCCAGAGCGAGGCCCACGTGAGCGGACGGCTAGCAGGCAAGCGCGCCTTCATCACCGCGGCCGGCCAGGGCATCGGCGCGGCCATCGCCACCGCCTTCATTGCCGAAGGCGCCGATGTGATCGCCACCGATCTGGACGCCGGCAAGCTTGCGGGGCTCAAGACCGACAAGCGCTTTGCGCTCGACGCGCGCTCGACGAATGACGTCGAAGCCTTGGCGAAGAAGGTTGTCGACACGTTCGGCGCGCCGAACATCCTCGTCAACTGTGCCGGTTACGTGCACCAAGGCAGCGTGCTCGATTGTTCGGAAAAGGATTGGGACTTCTCGTTTGATCTGAACGTCAAGTCGATGCATCGCACGCTGCGTGCCTTTCTGCCGGCCATGCTCAAGAACGGCGGTGGTTCCATCGTCAACATTTCCTCCGCCGTCTCGTCGATCCGCGGCGTGGCGAACCGTTATGTCTACGGCGCGACCAAGGCCGCCATCATCGGCCTCACCAAGGCGGTTGCGGCCGACTTCATCCGCCAGGGCATCCGCTGCAACGCAATCTGCCCCGGCACGATCCAGTCGCCGTCATTCAACGAACGTGTGCAGGTGACCGCCGAAAGCTCGGGCCAGACGACGCAAAAGACCTATCAGGACTTCGTCGCGCGCCAGCCGATCGGCCGTCTCGGCACCGCCGAAGAAGTCGCGGCACTCGCTTTGTTCCTCGCGTCGGATGAATCGAGCTACATCACAGGCCAGCCGCATCTCGTCGATGGCGGCATGGCGCTTTGACGCCCTGATCCTGAGCGAACTCGACGGCGCTGCCGCACTGCACGCGGGCTGTCGAAAGGTCTTTGGTTTTCCAGATTTGCCGCTACAATCGTTCGCGTTGTAGCGGGCCAAACCAAATAAAAGAGACCCGCAGTTCGGGAGGAACTATGGCGTCCGTCGTGATTCGCGACGTGCGCAAGGCGTTTGGCCTGACGCCGGTAATTCACGGCGTCACGATCACGATCGACGACGGCCAGTTTGTCGTGCTTGTCGGTCCGTCGGGTTGTGGCAAATCGACCTTGCTGCGCATGATCGCGGGATTGGAAAACATCACCGCCGGCGAGCTTTCGATCGGCGATCGCGTCGTCAATCACCTGCCGCCGAAAGAGCGCGACGTGGCGATGGTGTTCCAGAATTACGCGCTCTATCCGCATATGACCGTCGCGGCCAACATGGCTTTCTCCATGAAACTGCGCGGCGCGCCGCAGGAGGAGATCGACACGCGGGTCAAGCGTGCGGCGGACATCCTCGGCCTCTCGCAATTGCTCGAGCGCTTCCCGCGCCAGCTTTCCGGCGGGCAGCGCCAACGCGTCGCCATGGGCCGCGCCATCGTGCGCGATCCGCAGGTGTTTCTGTTCGACGAGCCTTTATCAAATCTGGACGCCAAGCTGCGCGTGCAGATGCGCACGGAGATCAAGGAACTGCATCAGCGGCTCAAGACGACGACGATCTACGTCACGCACGACCAGATCGAGGCCATGACCATGGCCGACAAGATCGTGGTGATGCATGACGGGCGCGTCGAGCAGATCGGCGCGCCGCTCGAGCTCTACGACCGGCCGCAAAATCTCTTCGTCGCCGGGTTCATCGGCTCGCCGGCGATGAATTTTCTGCGCGGTTCGATCCGCGCCAACGGCAAGCTCGAATTCCAGGGGCCGGGCGAAGCGCGCCTGCCGCTCGCGGCGGCGCCGCAGGGCAGCGATGGCCGCGCCGCGGTCTACGGCGTGCGCCCCGAACACTTCACGCTCGCCGATGATGGCGCCGATGCGACAATCCAGGTGGTCGAGCCGACCGGTTCGGAAATCCAGATCGTCGCGCAGATGGGCGGCACCGACATTACCGCCGCGTTCCGCGAGCGGCACCCTTTCAAGCCGGGCGACAAGATCCGGCTGAAACCCGATCCCCGCGTTGTGCATCTTTTCGATGCCGAAACGGGGCAACGGCTCACAAACTGACAACAAAGAACCGGAGGAACGTTCATGACGACGATTACCCGCCGCACTTTATTGCAGAGCGGCACGGCGGCCGCTGCGGCCGGCGCATTGACCGGCCCGGCGCTGTTGGATTGGACCAAGGCCTGGGCGCAGTCGGCGCCGTGGAAGCCGGAGCAGGGGGCTCAGCTTTCGATCCTGCGCTGGAAATATTTCGTGCAGGCAGAAGACGACAAGTTCGTCGCGCTGATGGACGCCTTCACCCAGGCGACCGGCGTCAAGATCACCATCAGCCGCGAGTCTTACGAGGACGTACAGCCGAAGGCATCCGTCGCGGCTAATACCGGCGCGGGCCCGGATTTGTTCTGGGGCCTGTATTCGTTGCCGCACCTCTTCCCGCAGAAGGTCCTCGATGTGACCGATGTCGCCGATTACCTCGGCAAGAAGTACGGCGGCTGGGTCGACAGCGCGGTGAAGTACGGCAAGGAAGGCAACAAGTGGGTCGGCATCCCGATCTGCTACACCGGCAGCCTGATGAACTACCGCATCGCGGCCTCGCAGAAGGCGGGCTTCTCGAAATTCCCCGGCAAGACCGACGAGTTCCTCGAATACGTCAAGGCAATGAAGGCGAACGGCACGCCGGGCGGCTTCGCGCTCGGCCACGCGCCGGGCGATGGCAATACCTGGATCTACTGGTGCCTGTGGGCGCACGGCGGTCAGCACGTCGATGCCAACGACAAGGTGACGATCAATTCGCCGGAGACCGAGAAGGCGCTCAATTACGCCAAGGCGCTCTATGCGAACATGGTGCCGGGCGTCGCCTCCTGGAACGATGCCTTCAACAACAAGGCGTTCCTCGGCGAAGAAATCCACTGGACCAATAACGGCATCTCGATCTACGTCGCGGCGAACAAGGACCCCTCGAAGAAGCACATCGCCGAGGACATGAACCACGCCTATTTCCCGGAAGGGCCCGTGGGCAAGCCGACCGAACTGCATCTGATGTTCCCGATCCTGGCGATGGGCTACACCAAATATCCGCAGGCGAGCAAAGCGCTGATTGCCTACATGCTCGAGGCGGACAATTTCAATCCGTGGATCGCTGCGGCGCAGGGCTATCTGTCGCACTGCCTTCCCGCCTTCGACAAAAACCCTGTGTGGACGGAAGACCCGAAGCGCACGCCCTATCGCGACGTCGCCAAGCGCTCGCTCACCGCCGGCGGTCTCGGCTCCAACGGCGAGAAGGCGGCGGCGGCAATCTCCGACTACGTGCTGCTCGACATGTTCGCCGGCTACTGCTCCGGCCAAAGCGACGCCAAGACAGCGATGGCCAATGCCGAGCGGCAATTGAAGCGTATTTATCGGACCTGACGTGCCACAGGCACTACGCGCTCCCTCTCCCCTGTGGGGAGAGGGTTGGGGTGAGGGGGGCTAGGCCCCCTCAATTGATCGTCTCCCCCTCACCCGACGCGCTACGCGCGTCGACCTCTCCCCACAGGGGAGAGGTAAGCAAGAGCCGATGAGCATCGCATGACCATAGCGGTACACAATACGTTCCACGCTGCGAGTACTTGGCACCGCCTGAAAGCCAACCGCAATTGGCTCGGCTTCTGGTTCATGCTGCCGGCGATGGCGTTCCTGATCCTGTTCCTGGCCTATCCGCTTGGGCTCGGCGTGTGGCTCTCGTTCACCGACGCCAAGATCGGCCGCAGCGGCGTATTCATCGGCCTGGAAAACTACGAGTGGCTCTGGGACGACAGCGTGTTCTGGCTGTCGGTGTTCAACACGCTGCTCTATACGATCGTCGCCAGCCTCGTGAAATTCGCCATCGGCCTTTATCTCGCGCTGCTGCTCAACGAGAACCTGCCGTTCAAGGCGATGCTGCGCGCCATCGTGCTCATCCCCTTCATCGTGCCGACGGTGCTCTCGGCGATCGCCTTCTGGTGGATCTACGATTCCCAATTCTCCATCATCTCCTGGTCACTGCGCCATCTCGGGGTGATCTCGGGCAATATCGACTTCCTCGGCGATCCCTGGCACGCGCGCTGGTCGGTGATCTTCGCCAATATCTGGCGCGGCGTGCCCTTCGTCGCGATCACGCTGCTCGCCGGCCTGCAAACCGTGTCGCCCTCGCTCTACGAGGCGGCGACCATCGACGGCGCCACGCGCTGGCAGATCTTCCGCCACGTCACTTACCCGCTGCTGACGCCGATCATCGCCGTGGTGATGACGTTCTCGGTGCTGTTCACCTTCACCGACTTCCAGCTCATCTGGGTGCTCACCCGCGGCGGCCCGGTGAACGCGACGCAACTCATGGCGACGCTGTCCTACCAGCGCGCGATTCTCAGCGGTCAACTCGGGGAGGGCGCGGCGATCTCCACCGCAATGATCCCGTTTCTTTTGGCGGCGATCCTGATGTCCTGGTTCGGCCTGCAGCGGCGCAAATGGCAGCAGGGAGAGAGCAATGACTGAGACTCTCGCCTCCAAGCTCGCGCAGCCGGCCAAGGTGATCGCTGCGGCCGCGGCCACCGATCACAGCGAAGGCATGAGCTATCTGCAGACGCTGCCGCGGCGCCTGATCACGCTCTATCTTCCGCTGTCGATCATTCTCATCGTGCTGCTGTTCCCGTTCTATTGGATGGCGCTCACCGCCATCAAGCCGGACGATCAGCTCCTCGATCTCGACAAGTACAGTCCGTTCTGGACCTGGAATCCCACGTTCAAGCACATCTATAAACTTCTCTTCGAGACCAGCTATCCTCGGTGGCTGTGGAACACGATGTTCGTCGCGGTCTGCGCGACCGTGCTCTCGATCGCCGCCAGCGTGCTCGCCGCCTATGCCATCGTGCGGCTGCGCTATCGCGGCGCGCAGTGGTTCGGCGGGCTGATCTTCCTCGCCTATCTGGTGCCGCCGTCGATCCTGTTCATTCCGCTGTCGTCAGTCGTCTTCCAATACGGCCTGTTCGATACGCCCTTCGCGCTGATCCTGACCTATCCGACCATCCTCATCCCGTTCTCGACCTGGCTGCTGATGGGCTATTTCAAGACCATCCCCTTCGAGCTCGAGGAATGCGCGCTGATCGACGGCGCCAGCCGCTGGCAGATCCTGACCAAGATCGTGCTGCCGCTGGCCATCCCCGGCCTGATCTCGGCCTTCATCTTCTGCTTCACGCTGTGCTGGAACGAGTTCATCTACGCGCTCACCTTCCTGTCATCGACGCAGAACAAGACGGTGCCGGTCGCCATCGTGAACGAGTTCGTCGACGGCGACATCTACCGCTGGGGCTCGCTCATGGCCGGCGCGCTGGTCGGCTCGCTGCCGCTGGTGATCCTCTACGCCTTCTTCGTCGAGCACTATGTGTCGGCGATGACCGGCGCGGTGAAGGAATAGCGGCGGCATCGCCGCGCGGCTGCGCGCTGGTCGAGCCGGCTAGCCCCGGGTGGGGGTACCTTATTGCCCCATCCGTGCTGTCGGTGAACCTGTCGCCGGTCCAGTTCAAGAGCGGCGCTTTGGTGGGCGATGTGACGGCCGCGCTCAATTCGTCCGGCCTTGCGCCCGGCCGGCTCGAACTCGAGATCACAGAGTCGGTGATGTTGATGGACACCGAAGCCACGCTCACGACACTCAATCAGCTGCGTGCGCTTGGCGCGCATATTTCGATGGACGATTTCGGCACCGGCTATTCGAGCCTTGGCTACCTGCGCAAGTTCCCCTTCGACAAGATCAAAATCGATCAGTCGTTCATTCGCGATCTCGCCGACAAGCCGGATTCCATCGCCATCGTCCGCGCGGTGGCAGGGCTCGCCAATACGCTCGGCATCACGACCACCGCGGAGGGCGTGGAGACTGAAGCTCAGCTCCGGCAGATCAGGGCGGAGGGCTGCACGGAGGCGCAGGGCTATCTGTTCAGCCGGCCTGTCACGGCCGAGGATCTGCTGCCGATACTCGAAGGGCGTAGCCCCGCCATCCATGCGGTCGCATAGATATGTGTGAAGGCCGCCAGACGGCGGCTCACGCCCGCTCGGCGCCCGCGAGTTCTTCGCGCAGGATTTCCAGCTCCAGCCACTGCTCTTCGGCGGCGGCGATTTTCCGTTGCAACGCGCCCAGCGCTTCTGTGGCCTTCTCGAAGCCGGCGCGGTCGCGCGTATAGAACGTCGGATCGGAAAGTTTGGCTTGCAGTACGGCGGCCTCCGCCTGCCGCGCGGCGATCGTCTTCGGCAGCGTCTCCAGCGCGTGCTTATCCTTGAAGGTCATGCGGCGCTTCGTCGCCGAAGCGGGCGAGGGCGCGGCGGTTAGTTCCTTGAGCGGCTTGTCCGCGTCCGCTTTGCGCTGCTCGCGCGTCAAGTCTTCGCCGCGCTGCGCCAGCATGTCGGAATAGCCGCCGGCATATTCGATCCAGCCGCCATTGCCTTCCGGCACGATCACGCCGTTCACCAGGCGGTCGAGGAAATCGCGGTCGTGGCTGATCAGCAGGACGGTGCCGGGATAGTCGGTGAGCATGTCCTCGAGCACGTCGAGGGTTTCCATGTCGAGATCGTTGGTGGGCTCGTCGAGCACCAGGAGATTGGACGGCTTCGCCAGCGCCTGCGCCAGCATCAGGCGGCCGCGCTCGCCGCCCGACAGCTTCGACAGAGGCGTGCGCGCCTGCTCGGTCGAGAACAGGAAGTCCTTCATGTAGCTGACGACGTGCTTCGGCTTGCCGTTCACCATCACGGTGTCGCCGCTGCCGCCGGTGAGCGCATCCGCGACCGTGGTGTTGGGCGCAAGGCTGTCGCGGTGCTGGTTCAGCGTGGCGACCGCCAGGTTGGCGCCGAGGCGGATTACGCCTTCGTCGGGCGGCAGAACGCCGGTCAGCATGCTGATCAGCGTGGTCTTGCCGCTGCCGTTCGGTCCGACGATGCCGATGCGGTCGCCGCGCTGGATGCGGGTGGAGAAGTCGGCGACGATCGCGCGGTCACCGTAGCGTTTCGTGAGATGCTCGGCTTCGATCACCAGCACGCCCGATTGACCAGCGGAGCCGGCGGTGATGGTGGCGTTGCCGGCAGCGGCGCGATGGGTGCGGCGCTGCTCGCGCAGCGCCTGCAATTCGCCGACCCGGCGCATGTTGCGTTTGCGCCGCGCGGTCACGCCGTAGCGCATCCAGTGCTCCTCGGCGACGATCTTGCGGTCGAGTTTGTGCTGCTCGCGCTCCTCCTCGGCGAACAGCATGTCGCGCCATTCTTCGAAATGGGCAAAGCCCCGTTCGAGCCGGCGCGTCGCGCCGCGGTCGAGCCAGACGGTGGTGCGCGTCAGGTTGGCGAGGAACCGGCGGTCGTGGCTGATGATGACCAGGGCCGTGCGGCGGCCGTCGAGGTCTTTCTCCAGCCATTCGATGGTCGTCAGGTCGAGGTGATTGGTCGGCTCGTCGAGCAGCAGGATATCGGGTGAGGGCGCCAGAACCCGCGCCAGCGAGGCGCGGCGGGCCTCGCCGCCGGAGAGATGGGTGGGGTCTTCCTCGCCGGTGAGGCCGAGCTGTTCGATCAGGTAACGCGCGGTGTACGCGTCGTCGGTCGGCCGCAGGCCCGCCTCGACATAGGCCCGCGTCGTGGCGAAGCCGGAGAAGTCCGGCTCCTGCGGCAGATAGCGCACCACCGCGCCGGGCTGCACGAAGACGGAGCCGCGGTCCGGCTCGATCAGGCCGGCGGCGATCTTCAGCAGCGTCGATTTGCCGGAGCCGTTGCGTCCGACCATGGACACGCGCTCGCCGGTTGAGACGGACAGCTCCGCCCCCGTCAGCAGCGGCGTGCCGCCGAAGGTCAGCGCGATGTCTTTGAGTTGAAGCAGGGGAGGAGGAGCCATATCGCCTCATTGCATGGCGGCGCGCGCCGAGGGCGCACGGGTACAGGCCGGGCGCCGTGCCGTCAAAGGCCAGCCGGTGAATTCCGCCGGCGCTTAGTCGGTGAGATTATCGTGGACGTCGGCGACACCCCGCCGCCAATAGCCTGCCGCCCGCGTCCACTGCGCCTGAGCGCCGTGTTCGGCCAGGAGCTGAGTCCGAAGCGCCTTGGCCGCGGAACTCTCACACGCGACCCAGGCATGGTAGTCGCCCTTCGGGAGGTCGATCTTGCGCAGCGCCAGCGACAGAAGGTCAGGCGCGCCGGCCTCGGTGCCGTTCCGGTACACCCAATGAATCGATGCATCCGCCTTGGTCTCGAAGGTGAGCGTGTCGGCGGCGGAATCGACCTCGGCAACGACGACGGCACGGGCGCCCGCGGGGAGTTCTTCGAGCCGCCGCGCAATAGCCGGCAGCGCCGTGTCGTCGCCGACCAAGAGGTGCCAGTCATAGCTGGCCGGAATGACAAACGACCCGCGTGGCCCGCCGACCGTCAGCGATTGTCCGGGCTGCGCCTGTTCGGCCCACTGTGTCGCCGGGCCGGCATCATGGAGTGCAAAGTCGACGACGAGGGTGCCGGTGGCGGCATCGTAGCGGCGCGGCGTATAGTTGCGGCCAGCGACCTGTGGCTGGCCATCGGCGTCTTTGGCCCCGGCCACAGGGAAAAGCAGCTTAACGTGGTCGTCGAACCCCAGACTGGTGAATCCGGCGAGTTCGCCGCCGGACAGGGTGATGCGAACCATCTTTGGCGAAATTTTCTCGACGGCTTGGACGGCAAGCTGCCGGCGACGCAACTCGTGGCGGACACGCTGGGGCTGGCGCGGGTCGGCCTCGGCGACGGGCGCGGAATTGGGCTGGGTCATTTGAGGA